>NZ_JBVIIM010000002.1:256569-540002 GCF_055569765.1 Streptomyces sp. NPDC031365
CCGCTCGTGTATCCCCTTCTCCTCAACACCGCAACGCAACTTCTCGGCCCCCTCCCCCCCCCCCCCCCCCCCCCCCCCCCCCCCCCCCAACCCCCCCCCCCCCCCCCCACCCCTGTGTGCCCCTCCACGAGGCGGAGGCACCACCGCGGGCACGCCCTCTTCGCGTGACCGCACGTCGAACCGACGGACCCCCGCGTCCTCGCCGTTCATCCGGCCGCGCGGAGGGCCGGGCTGGGAGGGTGCGCGCGGTTGGGCTGGTCTGGGAGGGTGCGCGCGGTTGGGCTGGTCCGGGAGGGTGCGCGCGGTTGGGTCGGTCCGGGAGGGCATGCGCGGCGGCCGGTCCTCGGGGTCTGCCCGGACGGCCGGCCCGCGGGGGTGCGCGCGGGCGGCTGGGCGGTCACGCGGCCCGCACGCGGGATCCGTGACCCCGGGGCGGAACGGGGGGAGGGCCCCCGGCGACTCGCCGGCGGCCCTCCTCCTCGTGTGCTTCCCGCCCCCGCCGGAGGCGCTACGCGTCGCCGCCCGCCACCCCCGGGTCCGCCGCCGCGACGTCCAGCAACTGGTAGCGGTCGATCGCCTGCTTCAGTACCGAGCGGTCGATGTGGCCCTCCCGGGCGAGTTCCGTCAGTACGCCCACCACGATCGACTGCGCGTCGATGTGGAAGAAGCGCCGGGCGGCCCCGCGCGTGTCCGCGAAGCCGAACCCGTCCGCACCCAGCGACTGGTACGTCCCCGGCACCCAGCGCGCGATCTGGTCCGGCACCGACCGCATCCAGTCGGACACCGCCACCACCGGTCCCTGCGCCGCGGCCAGCTTCCGCGTCACGTACGGCGTCCGCTGCTCCTCCTCCGGGTGCAGCAGATTGTGCCGCTCGCAGTCCACCGCCTCGCGCCGCAGCTCGTTCCAGGACGTCGCCGACCAGACGTCGGCCCTGACGTTCCACTCCTCGGCGAGGATCTTCTGCGCCTCGATCGCCCACGGCAGTGCGACACCGGACGCCAGGATCTGCGCCGGCAGCGAACCCGCCGTGCCCTCGCTGAAGCGGTAGAGGCCCTTGACGATGCCCTCCGCGTCCACGTTCTCGGGCTCGGCCGGGTGCCGGATCGGCTCGTTGTAGAGGGTCAGGTAGTAGAAGACGTCCTCGCCGTGCGGGTGCTCCTCGTCGCTGCCGTACATCCGGCGCAGCCCGTCCCGCACGATGTGCGCGATCTCGAAGCCGAACGCGGGATCGTAGGCCACGCACGCCGGGTTCGTGGACGCCAGCAACTGCGAGTGGCCGTCCGCGTGCTGGAGACCCTCACCGGTCAGCGTCGTACGCCCCGCGGTCGCACCCAGGACGAAACCGCGCGACATCTGGTCGGCCATCTGCCAGAACTGGTCGCCGGTGCGCTGGAAACCGAACATCGAGTAGAAGACGTACACCGGGATGAGCGGCTCGCCGTGCGTGGAGTACGCCGATCCCGCGGCGATCAGCGAGGCGGTGCAGCCGGCCTCGGAGATGCCGTCGTGCAGCATCTGCCCGTTCGGCGCCTCCTTGTAGGCGAGCAGCAGTTCCCGGTCCACGGACTCGTACTGCTGCCCGAGCGGGTTGTAGATCTTCGCACTCGGGAAGAACGAGTCCATGCCGAACGTGCGGTACTCGTCCGGTGCGATCAGTACGAATCGCCTGCCGAGCTCCTTGTCCCGCATGAGGTCCTTCAGGAGCCGGACGAAGGCCATGGTCGTCGCGATGGACTGCTGACCGGAACCCTTCTTCACGGACGCGTACGTCTTGTCCTCGGGCAGTCGCAGTGGCTTCGACCGCACCACCCGCGTCGGCACATAACCGCCGAGCGACTTGCGGCGGTCGTGCATGTACTGCATCTCCTCCGTGTCCGGGCCCGGGTGGTAGTAGGGCGGCGGGCCGGACTCGAGGTCCTTGTCGGAGATCGGCAGATGCAGCCGGTCCCGGAAGTGCTTGAGGTCGTCGACCGTCAGCTTCTTCATCTGGTGCGTGGCGTTGCGGCCCTCGAAGTTCGGGCCCAGCGTCCAGCCCTTGATCGTCTTCGCGAGGATCACCGTCGGCTGGCCCTTGTGCTCCAGGGCCGCCTTGTACGCCGCGTAGATCTTGCGGTGGTCGTGACCACCGCGGCCCAGGTGCAGGATCTGGTCGTCGGTCATGCCCTCGACCATCGCGCGCAGCCGGTGGTCGTCGCCGAAGAAGTGGTCGCGGATGTACGCGCCCGACTCGGTGGCGTACGTCTGGAACTGCCCGTCCGGTGTGGTGTTCATCTTGTTGACCAGCACACCGTCGCGGTCCTGGGCCAGCAGCGGGTCCCAGGTGCGGTCCCAGACCAGCTTGATCACGTTCCAGCCGGCGCCGCGGAAGACCGACTCCAACTCCTGGATGATCTTCCCGTTGCCGCGCACCGGACCGTCGAGCCGCTGCAGGTTGCAGTTGACGACGAAGGTGAGGTTGTCCAGCCCTTCCCGCGCGGCGATGGACAGCTGGCCCAGCGACTCCGGCTCGTCCATCTCCCCGTCGCCGAGGAACGCCCACACGTGCGACTTCGACGTGTCGGCGATGTCGCGCGCGTGCATGTAGCGGTTCATCCGCGCCTGGTAGATCGCGCCGATCGGGCCGAGCCCCATCGACACGGTCGGGAACTCCCAGAAGTCCGGCATCGACCGCGGGTGCGGGTAGGACGACAGGGCGTACGGCGCCTTCGACTTCTCCTGGCGGAAGCCGTCCAGATGCCGCTCGCTCAGCCGGTCCAGCAGATACGCGCGGGCGTAGATGCCCGGTGAGGCGTGCCCCTGGAAGAAGACCTGGTCGCCTCCGTCGCCCTCGTCCTTGCCGCGGAAGAAGTGGTTGAACCCCACGTCGTACAGCGACGCGGAGGACGCGAAGGTGGCGATGTGGCCGCCGACCCCGATACCCGGCCGCTGCGCGCGCGAGACCATGACAGCGGCGTTCCAGCGCGTCGCGTTGAGGATCTTGCGCTCGATCTCCTCGTTGCCCGGGAAGAACGGCTCCGCACGGGTCGGGATCGTGTTGACGTAGTCCGTACTGCGCATCTCCGGAACGGCCACGCGCTTCTCGCGGGCCCGTTCGATCAGCCGCAGCATCAGATAGCGGGCCCGCTCCCGGCCGCGCTCGTCGACCGCGGCGTCGAGGGAGTCGAGCCACTCCTGGGTTTCCTCGGGATCGAAGTCAGGAACCTGACTCGGGAGGCCGCCAATGATGATCGGGTTGCGATCGGATGCGGAAGCCACGCTGTTCCTTACCTTTCAGAGGGCCGTGAAAGGGCCGCCGTCACGCTGGCACGGCCCGGTGTGCGCCGCTCCCCATGGTCCACCTCGGGGCCGCCGGCGTCATCTCTACCGGGAGGTAATCCGCGGGCGTGGCCAGTACGGTGTCCATAGGGCTCGTCCGTTCGAGTCTTCGTACATACAGACGGTTCCCAAAGGGCCAAACGGGGCACAAGGGTGTGGCGTACGTCACTTCGGGTCATGATGGTGTGCCTGGAGTTGCGTGGACCCGGCCAGGATCGTCACCGTTTCGGCGGTCTGTACGGCCGGGTACTTGCGCGATCCGTCCCGCCCGTGTGGACTACGGCCAATGCTGCGCGCACGCGCGTGGCCGAGTTATTCCCAAAACATGATCAGGAGGCAACCCGTGAGCGCGACCGCGGACCACGCGGAGGAGCGGACGAACCCTGCCGCCAGGCTGGGGTTCCAGCCCGGGCAGGTGGTCCAGGAGATCGGCTACGACGACGACGTCGACCAGGAGCTCCGCGAGGCCATCGAGGGCGTCATCGAGAGTGACCTGGTCGACGAGGACTACGACGACGTGGCCGACGCCGTTGTGTTGTGGTTCCGCGACGACGACGGCGACCTGACGGATGCGCTGGTGGATGCCGGCACGTACATCGAAGAGGGCGGCGCGGTTCTGCTCCTCACGCCGAAGACCGGCCGTTCGGGCTACGTCGAGCCGAGCGACATCTCGGAAGCCGCCACCACGGCGGGCCTGACGGCGTCCAAGAGCGTCAGTGTGGGCAAGGACTGGAGCGGCAGCCGGCTGGCAACCCCGAAGGCGGCCAAGTCGAAGCGGTGAATCACCCCCGGTCGGGCCGGCCGCGTCCGGCGGCGGCCCGTCCGGCGGCCTGTCGTACTCCCTGCGTAGGGTGGTCGGAGCGAACCACCCCGAAGGGATGATCACGACGATGGCGATCCAGGTCGGCGACAAGGCCCCCGAATTCGAACTCAGGGACAACCACGGGGCCACCGTGCGGCTGTCCGACTTCCGTGGGCGGAAGAACGTGGTGGTGCTCTTCTACCCGTTCGCCTTCACCGGCGTGTGCACCGGCGAGCTGTGCGAGGTCCGTGACAACCTGCCGCGGTTCTCCGACCGCGACACCCAGGTGCTCGCCGTCTCCAACGACTCCATCCACACCCTGCGCGTCTTCGGCGAGCAGGAGGGCCTGGAGTACCCGTTGCTCAGCGACTTCTGGCCGCACGGCAACGTCTCGCGTGCCTACGGCGTCCTCGATGAGGACAAGGGATGTGCGGTGCGCGGGACCTTCATCATCGACAAGGAGGGCGTCGTGCGCTGGACCGTCGTCAACGGTCTGCCGGACGCCCGTGACCTGAACGAGTACTTGAAAGCGCTCGACACCCTGTGATCGTTCGTTTCCAGGGCCTGCGAGCTCCGGGAACCCCTCACTAGGATCGACTCGTTGATCCGACATCCAACGCACTACGGGGCACCCCGCCCCTGGACACCAATGGAGGACTCGTGGGAGTCAGCCTCAGCAAGGGCGGCAACGTATCGCTGAGCAAGGAGGCGCCGGGCCTGACCGCGGTCATCATCGGACTGGGGTGGGACATCCGCACCACGACCGGCACCGACTTCGACCTGGACGCCAGCGCCCTGCTCCTGAACAACTCGGGCAAGGTCGGCAGCGACGCCAACTTCATCTTCTTCAACAACCTCAAGAGCCCGGACGGCTCGGTCGAGCACACCGGTGACAACCTCACCGGTGAGGGCGAGGGCGACGACGAGCAGATCAAGATCAACCTCGCCGGCGTCCCCGCGGACATCGAGAAGATCGTCTTCCCGGTCTCCATCTACGACGCCGAGAACCGCCAGCAGTCCTTCGGCCAGGTGCGCAACGCGTTCATCCGCGTCGTCAACCAGGCCGGCGGCGCCGAGATCGCGCGCTACGACCTCTCGGAGGACGCCTCCACCGAGACCGCCATGGTCTTCGGTGAGCTGTACCGGCACGGCGCCGAGTGGAAGTTCCGCGCCATCGGCCAGGGCTACGCCTCGGGCCTGCGCGGCATCGCGCAGGACTTCGGCGTGAACGTCTGACACACTCCCGGGCGGCCCCGCCCGAGCCAGGCCGTCCCGCACGGCCACACCGTCCGGCGCCGCACGGTTTACGTGCGGCGCCGGACGTGCAGGACCACCTGAGAGACATCAACCGGAGGGGGACCAGCATCATGGGCGTCACACTTGCCAAAGGGGGGAATGTCTCCCTGTCCAAGGCCGCGCCGAACCTCACGCAGGTGATGATCGGGCTCGGCTGGGACGCGCGCTCCACCACAGGAGCCGACTTCGACCTCGACGCCAGTGCGCTGATGTGCAGCGGGGGCCGGGTCATGGGCGACGAGTGGTTCATCTTCTACAACCAG
Organism: Streptomyces sp. NPDC031365; assembly: GCF_055569765.1. Lineage (NCBI taxonomy): Bacteria > Bacillati > Actinomycetota > Actinomycetes > Kitasatosporales > Streptomycetaceae > Streptomyces > Streptomyces sp. NPDC031365. The sequence goes on from NZ_JBVIIM010000002.1 coordinate 262,247, forward strand.
CTCACGAGCCCGGACGGCTCGGTGGAGCACACCGGTGACAACCTCACCGGCGAGGGCGACGGCGACGACGAGTCCCTGCTGGTCGACCTGCCCAAGGTGCCGCAGCAGTGCGAGAAGATCGTCTTTCCGGTCTCCATCCACATGGCCGACGAGCGCGGCCAGACCTTCGGCCAGGTCAGCAACGCGTTCATCCGCGTGGTGAACCAGGCGGACGGCCAGGAACTGGCCCGCTACGACCTGAGCGAGGACGCCTCCACCGAGACGGCGATGATCTTCGGCGAGCTCTACCGCTACCAGGGGGAGTGGAAGTTCCGTGCCGTGGGGCAGGGGTACGCGTCGGGGCTGCGCGGTATCGCTCTAGACTTCGGAGTCAACGTTTCGTAAAGCCGACTCGGCAGCGGGGGAGACCCGTACACACACCTGGGGTAGCCAGTGGTTTTGAAAACCTTCGGCTGGTCGTTCGCGGTCACCGCGCTCGGCCTGGTCGCAGCGATCCTCTTCGGGGGGTGGACCGCCTTCGGCATCGTGGCGATCCTCTCGATCCTCGAGATTTCGCTGTCTTTCGACAACGCGGTGGTCAACGCCGGGATCCTGAAGAAGATGAATGCCTTCTGGCAGAAGATCTTCCTCACCATCGGCATTCTGATCGCCGTCTTCGGTATGCGACTGGTCTTCCCCGTCGTCATCGTCGCCGTCAGCGCTCAGCTCGGTCCGATCGAGGCCGTCGACCTCGCGCTCAGCGACAAGGACCGTTACCAGGAGCTCGTCACCGACGCCCACCCGGCGATCGCCGCGTTCGGTGGCATGTTCCTGCTCATGATCTTCCTGGACTTCATCTTCGAGGAGCGGGAGATCAAGTGGCTGGCCTGGCTGGAGCGCCCGCTGGCCAAGCTCGGCAAGATCGACATGCTGTCGGTCTGCATCGCGCTGATCATCCTGCTGATCTCCGCCATGACCTTCGCGACCCAGGCCCATCAGCATGGCGGGGCGCACGTCGACAAGGCGAGTACGGTCCTGCTCTCCGGTATCGCCGGTCTGATCACCTACATGGTCGTGGGCGGTCTCTCCGGCTTCTTCGAGGACAAGCTCGAAGAGGAGGAGGAACGTGAGCACGAGGAGGAGGAGAAGGCCGCGAGCCAGGGCAAGCCGCGTTCGGCCGTCGCCCTGGCCGGTAAGGCCGCGTTCTTCATGTTCCTCTACCTCGAGGTGCTGGACGCGTCCTTCTCCTTCGACGGAGTCATCGGCGCCTTCGCCATCACCAACGACATCGTCCTGATGGCGCTGGGCCTCGGCATCGGCGCCATGTACGTCCGTTCTCTCACGGTCTACCTGGTCCGCCAGGGCACCCTCGACGACTACGTCTACCTGGAGCACGGCGCGCACTACGCGATCGGCGCTCTGGCGATGATCCTGCTCGTCACCATCCGGTACGAGATCAACGAGATCGTCACCGGCCTCGTCGGCGTCGTCCTGATCGGTGCCTCCTTCTGGTCGTCGGTGCGCCGCAACAAGCGGATCGCGGCGGCCGAGGGAGAGGATGCCCCGAAGACCGAGGTCTCCTCCGGGGTGTGACGGCCTCCCGGGTGAGGAACGCTCTCGACGGGGCGGCCACCGAGGACCAGTCCTCGGTGGCCGCCCCGTCGGCCGTCCGGCACACAGGGGTGCCAGGCGGCGTGGGCGGGGGTTCGACAAGCGGACTTGGGGCGGGAATGGGTTTCCTGGACGGACTGTGGCGTGGACGCGAGAGCGCCTTCGACTCGGGCAACGCGGCCACCAACGCCATCGAGCTGACCAAACGGCACGGTCAGGTGTCCCTGACCAAACAGGGCGCGGCCACCGGCCACCTGCGGATCAACCTGAGCTGGCGGATGCGCACCTCGGACTTCGGCGGCTCCCAGCGGGAGAGCCTGCTGCGCCACCCCTTCAAGGCGCTCAAACCGCCGGAGGTCGTCGGCCACAGCCAGTCCATGGTCAACGTCGACCTGGACCTCGGCTGTCTGTACGAGCTGCAGGACGGCACCAAGGGCGTCGTCCAGCCCCTCGGTGGCCTCCTCGGCGACGCCAACGCGCCGCCGTACGTCAAGCTCAGCGGCGACGACCGGTTCGGCTCGGCGTCCGGCGAGACGATCTACGTCAACCTGGACCAGCGCGAGAGCATCAAACGCCTGCTGGTCTTCGCCTACATCTACGACCAGACGCCGGCCTTCGACCGTACGCACGCCATCGTCACGCTGTTCCCCAGCAACGGCCCGCGGATCGAGATCAGCCTGGACGAACGCCACCCCCAGGCCCGGTCCTGCGCGGTCGTGATGATCGAGAACGTCAAGAACGAGATCATCGTCCGCCGCGAGGTGAAGTTCGTGTACGGCTTCCAGGCGGAGCTCGACCGGCTCTACGGATGGGGACTGCAGTGGGGCAGGGGCTTCAAGTCGAAGGCCGGGCGGTGAGCGGGTCCTGATTCCCGTGGCGTCTGCCGACCGTCAACGCCCGATGAACTGCGGTCCCTGAGGCGGCAGCCGGAAGTCCGGGTCGGGAGACGCGGGAGACGCGGGAGCCGGCGGCGGGAAGCCGTACCCGGACTGCGCGCCCGCGGCGGCGGCCGTCGCGGGCGCGGGCGGGTAGCCGTAGGCGGGCCGGCCCGCCGGATGCGGATAGCCGTAGGCCGGCTGCGTGGCCGGGGGCTGCTGCGGATAGCCGTACGCGGGCTGCGCGGGCACGCCCGCCGGCTGCTCGGGCGGCAGCGGCCGGGACACCTCGGGGGCCGGTGGTACGAGCGGGGCCTGCGGCTGGGTCAGGGCCTCGGAGGACGGCCGGCCGGTGGAGCCTTCGGGGATCTGCGTCGTGGCGGGCGGCTGCTGGGTGGTGTCGGCCGCGTCGGGCTCCCGCACGGCCTCCGACTCCTCCACCGAGATGCCGAAGTCGGTCGCCAGGCCCTCCAGCCCGTTCGAATAGCCCTCGCCGAGCGCCCGGAACTTCCAGCCGTCCCCGCGCCGGTACAGCTCACCGCAGATCAGCGCGGTCTCCCGGCCGGTCTCCGGCTTGATGTCGAAGTACGCCAGCGCGTCCCCGTCGGCGGCCTGCGCGTCGTACAGCAGAATGCGCAGGTCCCGTACGCGGTCGAAGGTGACGCCGTCCGCCGACGCGACCAGCAGAACCCGGCCGACACCGGGCTCGACACCGGCGAGGTCCGTCTGGATCGTGTCGGTCAGGCTCTCGGCGACGCGCTTCTTGCCGAGCCGCCACACCTGCCCGGAGGGGTGCCGGGGCTGGTTGTAGAAAACGAAGTCCTCGTCGGAGCGCACACGGCCGTCGAGGCCCAGGAGCAACGCGGAGGCATCGACGTCCGGTATCCCCTGCCCGGGCGACCAGCGCAGCACGGCGCGTACGGTGGTGGCCTCGAGAGGGACGTTCGACCCCTTCAGCATCGCGTGCGTCATGTGGTCATCCTGCCTTCTCCGTCCTGGCCACGACAATGCGGGGGGTTGGGCCCGACACAGCCGGGTTACCTGAAGTTCATGGCCGGAGGGAACCGTCGACATGGAGATCTACGTACTATTACCGGCCACCTTCCGACATTCCACTGATTCCACTGATGCCACGGGGGAGTTCCATGCGTCATTTCGGTCACATCACCCCTGCGGTGCGGAAACGTCTCTTCTACCGGGAGCCCGGCGAGTTCACGGCCGGCTCCCCGGCGCGACTGCTCTCCGCCGCCCTCGGCGCCACGCTCTACAGCCCGGCGACCAGACCCCGGCTCGCCGACGACGTCGTCAAGCAGGGCGGACAGGGTGTGCTCTCCATGGTGCTGTGCCTGGAGGACTCCATCGACGACGCCGACGTGATCGCCGGTGAGGAGAACCTCGTACGCCAGTTCACCGATCTGGCCGGGCGGCCCGGGGCCGGTCTGCCGCTGCTGTTCATCCGCGTCCGGGCCCCCGAGCAGATCCCCGACCTCGTGCGCCGTATCGGCCCCGCCGTCTCGCTGCTGTCCGGATTCGTCCTGCCGAAGTTCACCGCCGAACACGGCCTGCCGTTCCTGGAGGCGCTGACCACCGCAGAGGCCGAAAGCGGCCACCGGCTGTTCGCCATGCCCGTACTGGAATCCCCCGAGCTGCTCTACCGCGAGTCGCGCATGGAGACCCTGGAGGGCATCTTCCGCGCCGTGGACAAGTACCGCGACCGCGTGCTCGCCCTGCGCCTCGGCGTGACGGACTTCTGCTCCTCCTACGGGCTGCGCAGGGGCCCCGACATGACCGCGTACGACATCCAGGTCGTCGCCTCCGTCATCTCCGACGTCGTGAACAGGCTGGGCCGCGCCGACGGCACCGGATTCACCGTCACCGGTCCCGTCTGGGAGTACTTCCGCGTCCAGGAGCGCATGTTCAAGCCACTGCTGCGACAGAGCCCCTTCCACGAGGTCAAGGCCGTCGCGCTGCGCCAGAAACTCATCGAGCACGCCATGGACGGCCTGCTCCGCGAGATCTCCCTCGACCGGGCCAACGGCCTGCTCGGCAAGACCTGCATCCACCCCTCCCACGTACTGCCCGTGCACGCGCTGTCCGTCGTCAGCCACGAGGAGTTCAGCGACGCCCAGGACATCCTCCGGCCGGAACGCGGCGGCGGGGGTGTACTCAGGTCGGCCTACACGAACAAGATGAACGAGGTGAAGCCGCACCGCGCCTGGGCGGAGCGGACGCTGCTGCGCGCCGAGGCCTTCGGCGTGGCGAACGAGGACATCGGCTTCGTGGAACTGCTCGCGGCGGGCCTGGCGGACTGACGGGGATGGAGAAGGCTGTGAACGAGGGGACGCACCACCCGGTGCGCCGCGACACCCCGGCCGCCGAGGGCATATGGTCCGGCAGCTGGGTCACGCGGCGGCTCGGGGTCGAGCTGACCGGCGACGAGGGGCTGCCCGAGCTGCTGGGACTGGCACTGCGCCGCAACCCCAAGCGGGCCCACCTGCTCGTGTCCAACATCCTCGGCAAGCACGTACCCCAGGCGCCGGCCGTCGTGTACGGCCACGGCGTCGGGCTCGGCCGCAGGGTGCGGGAGCTGCTGGGGGACTCGGCGCAGGACGCGGTGGTCCTCGGCTACGCCGAGACCGCGACCGGGCTCGGCCACTGCGTCGCCGACGGTCTGGGCGTCGCCCCCTACCTGCACTCCACCCGCCGCCCGGTCGCGGGGACGGCCACGGCCGGCGGCTTCGAGGAGTCCCACTCCCACGCGACGTCTCACCTGCTGCTCCCGGAGAACCCCCGGCTGCTCGCCGGCGCGGGCCCGCTCGTTCTGGTCGACGACGAGTTCTCCACGGGCAACACGGTGCTGAACACCATCCGGGACCTGCACGCGCGGTATCCGCGGGGGCGGTATGTGGTCGTCGCCCTCGTCGACATGCGGTCGCCCGCGGACGCCGGGCGGCTGGACGAGTTCGCCCGTGGGATCGGGGCCCGCATCGACCTGGTGACGGTCGCCTCGGGCACGGTGCGGTTGCCACACGGCGTCCTGGAGAAGGGCCGGGAACTGGTGGCGCGGTACGAGGAGGACGCGGGGGGCGGTGGGTCGGATGCGGCGGCGTCGGCGTGGGGGTCGCCCGCGTCCCTGGAGGGGGAGGCCAGTGCCGTCGGCCGTGAGGGTGAGGGTGTGGATCACACCCTGGGGACGCGGGGAACCGCGCGACCGGCCCAGGACGGCCCGCAGCCGGGGGGCGGGCCCACCCGAGTGGACCTGGGCTGGCCCGCCCAGCTCCCCGACGGGGGCCGTCACGGCTTCACCCCCGCGCACCGAGCTCGCCTCGAATCCGCGCTCCCCGCCATGGCGGCCCGCCTGGCAGACGCACTTCCGGAAGGCGCACGCCGCATACTCGTCCTCGGCTTCGAGGAGCTGATGTACGCCCCCCTGCGTCTCGCGGGCGAGCTGGAGCTGACCACCCACGCCGACGTGCGCTTCTCCACCACCACCCGCTCACCCGTCCTCGCCGTCGACGACCCCGGTTACGCGATACGCACCCGCCTGGTCTTCCCCGCCCACGACGACCCCGCAGACGGCCCCGGCGAGCGCTACGCCTACAACGTCGCCGGCGGCGGTTTCGACGCCGTCGTCGCCGTGGTCGACTCGGCCGCCGACACCCCCGCACTGCACGCGCCCGACGGCCTGCTCGCCCGACTCGCCGCGCACACCCCGCGCGTCCTCCTCGCGGTCGTACCGTCGTACGTACCCGCACCCCAGGACGCATCCCCGGACGCCCGACCGGACGCCCCCGAAAGGCCCGCCACCATGCTGCCCGAGCCCCTCAGAGGCCCCGCCTTCTCCTCGTACGCGCCGGAGGAGGTCGGCTGGCTGCTCCAGGACCTCTCGGACGTGACGCTGGAGGCGCCGACGGAGGAGCGCGAGGAAGCCATCCAGAGCGGCGGCGCCCACTACGCGGAGTCGCTGCCCGTGGAGTACCAGCCGAGCGAGCAGTACCAGGAGCTGTTCCACACGGCCCTCGACGACTCGGCGGCCCGCCTCGCCCACGCGGTGGGCGTGGTCACCGAGACCGTCCTCGCCGAGCGGTCACCCCGCCCGGTGCTCGTCTCCCTGGCCCGCGCGGGCACCCCCGTCGGCATCCTGATGCGCCGCTGGGCCCAGTACCGCCACCGGCTCGACCTCCCGCACTACGCGGTCTCCATCGTCCGCGGCAGGGGCATCGACGCCAACGCGCTGCGCTGGCTGGCCACCCACCACGACCCCCGGGACGTCGTGTTCGTCGACGGCTGGACCGGCAAGGGCGCCATCACCCGCGAACTCGCGCAGGGGGTCGAGGAGTTCGAGAAGGCCGAGGGCGTCACCGGCTTCGACCCGGAGATCGCGGTCCTCGCCGACCCCGGCTCCTGCGTCCGCACCTACGGCACCCGCGAGGACTATCTGATTCCATCCGCGTGCCTCAACTCGACCGTCTCCGGACTGATCTCACGGACCGTGCTGCGCGCCGACCTGGTCGGCCCGGACGACTTCCACGGCGCCAAGTTCTACGGTGAACTCGCCGGCGCGGACCTCTCGGTGGCCTTCCTGGACGCCGTGTCCGCCCGCTTCCCGGAGGTCACCGACGCCGCCTGTGCCCAGGCCAAGGAACTCCTCTCCACCGACCGCACCCCGACCTGGGAGGGCTGGGCGGCGGTCGAGCGCATCAGCGAGGAATACGGCATCCACGACGTGAACCTCGTCAAGCCCGGCGTCGGCGAGACCACCCGGGTGCTGCTGCGCCGGGTGCCCTGGAAGGTGCTGGCCCGCGCCGGAGCGGGCAGCGACCTCGACCACGTCCGCCTGCTCGCCGAGCAGCGGGGGGTACCCGTGGAAGAGGTCGACGGACTCCCCTACACCTGCGTGGGGTTGATCCACCCCAGATACACCCGGGGTGCGACCGGTGCCGACGGCAAGGCGGTGACCCGCTGATGCCCGTCATCGTCGCCAGCGACCTCGACCGTACTCTCATCTACTCCGCCGCCGCCCTCGCCCTGACCATGCCCGACGCGCGGGCACCGAGGCTGCTGTGCGTGGAGGTCCACGAGAGCAAACCGCTGTGCTACATGACGGAGACGGCGGCCCAGCTCCTCACCGACCTCGGCGACGAGGCGGTATTCGTCCCCACGACGACCCGTACCCGCAAGCAGTACCAGCGCATCAACCTGCCGGGTCCACAGCCCACGTACGCGATCTGCGCCAACGGCGGCCACATCCTGGTCGACGGCGAGACGGACCGGGACTGGCACGCCCGGGTGCTCGCCCGCCTCGCCGACGAGTGCGCCCCGCTGTCCGAGGTGCAGGAACACCTGCTGCGGACCGCCGACCCGGTGTGGGTGCGCAAGCACCGCGTCGCAGAGGACCTCTTCGCCTACCTCGTCGTCGAGCGTGAGCTGCTGAGTGAGGAGTGGGTGAAGGAACTCGCGGTGTGGGCGGAGAACCGCGGCTGGACGGTGTCCCTCCAGGGCCGCAAGATCTACGCCGTACCCAAACCGCTCACCAAGAGCGCGGCCATGCGCGAGGTCGCCCGCCGCACCGGCGCCGATCTCACCCTCGCGGCCGGCGACTCGCTCCTCGACGCCGACCTGCTCCTCGCCGCCGACCGGAGCTGGCGCCCCGGCCACGGCGAACTGGCCGACGCCGACTGGACGGCCCCCGCGGTCAGGGCCCTCCCCGAGCGGGGAGTGCTGGCCGGCGAGCGCATCCTGCGCGAGTTCCTGCGGACGGTGCGCTCACCTGGGTGAGACCGCGCGACCGAGAGGCCGGGCGGCCGGGCGGCCGGGACGTCAGCGGTGGCGTCGCGGGCTCATCGTGTCGGCAGGGTCGAACCTGTGGGCGGGCACGCTTCCGCCGACGCGATCGGCACCGGTGGTGGGGTGCGACGGACGCATGTGATCCGCGTCCGCCCGCCCGTCCCGCCGCCGGCGGCCGTCACCCGAGCGCAGCAGCCGCAGGAGCACGAACGCCGGCAACGCCAGCGCGGCCACGCCGAGGACCACCTTCGAGTACGTCGAGGCGACGGTCGACACCTGCTCCCAGTTGTCCCCCAGCGCATACCCCGCGAGCACGAACACGGTGTTCCAGATCGCGCTGCCCAACGTGGTCAGGCCGAGGAACAGCGGCAGCCGCATGCGCTCCACGCCGGCCGGCACCGATATGAGACTGCGGAAGATCGGAATCATCCGGCCGAAGAACACCGCCTTCGGTCCGTGCCGCAGGAACCACGCCTCCGTCTTCTCGACGTCCGCGACCTTCACCAGCGGCAGCCGCCCCGCTATCGCCAGCGTCCGCTCCCGGCCGAGCAGCGCGCCCACCCCGTACAGGGCGAGCGCGCCGATCACCGAGCCGGCGGTGGTCCACAACAGCACGGCGAGCAGGCTCATCCGCCCACTGCTCGCGGCGAACCCCGCCAGCGGCAGGATCACCTCACTGGGTAGGGGAGGGAAGAGGTTCTCCAGCGCGATGGCGAGGCCGGCCCCGGGGGCGCCCATGGCGTCCATGAGGTCGTTCACCCACTGCGGTCCGGCACTCCCGTCCGTGGCCGCGGTGATCGTGTGCGCTGCGATGGCTGTCATGCCTGCCACGCTAGGGAACGGGAGCTGAAGGAAAGCTGAGGAGAGCCGCACGATGCGCTGCGGTACTCCGCAGCCGCGATGGTGGTTCTCCGCAGTGTGCCCGTATGCCGTGTCCGGCTAGCCTCGCGATCATGCGAGACATGGTGCGGCGCGTGACGCGGTGCGCGGTGGGGCTGATGTGGGGCGCCGCCGCGGCCGTCGCACCGTGCTCCGCCCGGTCCTCACGGGCGCGCGAAGACTGACGGAACTGGACCGCACCCGCCTGCGGACATGGCTGGGAGCGCACACCTCGCCCGCGTACGAGGACACGCAGGCCCTGGGATACCTGGCCTGCCGCTGGACCCTGGGTGTACTGGGCGCGGTGGTGATGCTCCCGGTGGCGATCGGCTGCGGCGGCCGACGCCCGGTGCCGTGGCCTTCGCCGGGGATCAGCCGCAGCAGCCGCCACCGCAGCAGCCGCCGCCACCGCCACCGCCCGCGCGGGGCGCCGGGGCCGCGGCGGTACCGGCCACCGCGACGGTGGAGAGGAGCTTGACCGTGTCGTCGTGGCCCTCCGGGCAGGCCGTGGGGGCGGAGGACTCCGCCATGGGGCGGCTCAGTTCGAAGGTGTCGCCGCAGGTCCGGCAGCGGTATTCGTAGCGAGGCATGGGCACAGGTTAACCGGGTCGGCCCCCGCCGTGCCGGTCACTGGGTGCCGCCGCCCCGTTCCTCACGGATCTGCGCCACCACCCGGCCCGCCGCCGCCCGTACCGCCTCCGTCTCCGTCAGGAAGTGCCAGTAGTCGGGATGGCGCCCCTCCAGACCGGTGACGGCCCGCTCCAGCCGGGCCACGGCGTCGTCCAGCGGGCGGGCATGGCGTGGGTCGGGGGTGTTGCGGCCGGCCATGGCGAGGCGCTGGGCGTCCCGGATGGCGAACCGGGTCCTCTCGATCTCCTGTTCGGGATCCTTCTGTACGGCGTTCAGCCGCCGCAGCCGGTCACCGGCGGCCGACACGGCCTCGTCGGTCGTGTTCAGCAGCGCCCGTGCGGTGGACAGCAGTGCGGTCGCGTCCGCCCAGCGCTGCTCCTCCCGGGCGGTCCTGGCCTCGGCGAGCCTGCTCTCGGCCTGGCTCACGTTCTCCGAGGCGACCTCGGGGACGTTCTGCAGGTCCTGCCAGCAGGCGACGGTGAAGCGGCGGCGCAGCTCGCTGAGTACCGGTTCGACCTGCCCGGAGCGGGTGGTGAGGGCCTGGGCGCGGGTGCGCAGGGAGACCAGCCGGTGATCGATCTCGGCGGCGCGCTCCGGTAGCCGTTCGGCCTCCACGCGTACGGCCTCGGCCTCACGCGTGACGCGTTCGGCCCGCTCCAGGGTCTCCGGCACGCCGTGCTGCCCCGCGCCCTGGTTCAGTTTGGTGAGTTCCGGGGAGAGCGCGGCGAGCCGGGCGGCGAGGTCGTCGGCCTTGAGCCCCGAGCCGCGCGCGGTGTCGAGGGCGTTCGAGGCGGCGAGCAGCGCCTGCCGGGCCCGTTCGACAGCCGGCGCGAGCCGGGCCAGCTGGGTCTCGGCCTTGTCGAGGAGGGAGCCGAGACCGTCGGTGAACCGGTCCAGCTCCTGCTTGACCCGCCCGAGCTCCTCCTCGGCGGCTGTCAGCTCGGCGCGGGCCCGGGAGGCCGCGGACGCCTCCAGATCGTCCCGGTCCAGGTCATGGGCGTCGACGGCGTTGATGTACTGGTGACTGGCTTCGTCGATTCGCCGGCCCAGCGCCTCGAAGTCGGACACCGCGCGGCGGGCGGCGGGGGAGGCGTCGACGGCGGTGATCGTTTCTATGGAGATCCGCAGATCGCGCTGGGCGGTGTCGAGTTCGTAGAACGCGGCCGCCGCCGCGTCCTTCGCGGCCTGGGCCTCAGCCCGCTGGTTCTCGGCCCGCCCGCCGAACCAGCGCCGGGTTCCGCCGCCGGCGAACGCGGCGGGCAGCACCAGCGCCAGGGCCAGGGGCAGCCCCACGAGGGCGAGCGCGTCCCGCAGCGGGCCTGGAACCCGGCGGGGGCGTCGTCCCGGAGGGAGAGAAGGTGCGGCGCGACGCATGCGGGGCATGCGCGGCTCCGACGGCGAGTACGGCCGCGCTGGTGTCGCCGTCACATCCCTCTCCCGTACTGTCGTTCGCCCTGCCCGGTGCCATTCTCCCACCGGTGGAGGACGAACACACGGGCCCGTCAGTTCGCTGTGCGGATGGTGAGTTTCCCGTCGCCGGTGCGGGCGGTCAGCCTGTGGGGGCTGGAGTCGTCGCGCGGCACGGACACGTCCTCGGCGCCGTCACCGGTCTCGGTGTCCACACGGTAGGTGGCCCGGGGCAGCTCGACGGTCAGCGAACCGTCACCGCTGCGGGACTCCACCAGGTCCGGTACGACGCCGAGTTCGAGGCGGGCCGAGCCGTCTCCGGTGTGGGTGCGCACCGTGCGGGAGGAGACCTCGGCGCGCACGGATCCGTCACCGGTGCGCAGGTCAAGGGGCCCGGTGGAGTCGGTGACATGGACCGAGCCGTCCGTCGTACGGATGCTCAGCGCGTCGCGGAAGCCCTTGGCCCGCACGCTGCCGTCCTCCTCCTCGACCTTGACGGCCACACCGCGGGGCACCTCGATGCGGTGCTTGGTCGAGCAGTCGGCGACGAGGCCCGAGCACTTCTCCCGCAGCACCAGCCGGTCGCCGTCCATGGACCAGGTGGCCTTCGCGTCCGAGCCCATGACGACCGTGCCCCGGAACCAGCGGGTGACCTCGATCCGGCCCGGGGGGTTGTCGTCCGCCGCGACGATCTCGAGGGCGGACTCGTCGGAGTCGATGGTGAGGGTGCTGCCCGGGAGGTCGAAGGAGCGGCGGTCGGGATCGTCGTCGTCGGCGGCCGACGACCCGCAGGCGCCGAGGCTCGCGACGAGCACCACGGTGGCCCCGGCGAGGGCGAGCGTACGCGGTCGCACGGTACGGGCGGTCCGGGGCGCGGTGCGGGACGTGCGGGTCATGACGGTCTCCCCCTGGGACGGACGGCGGCGCCCGACGGACGTGGTTCGAGCGCTCTTCGACCGTACGGACGCGGAGCCCGGCGGGGGATCCGGGCCACTACCGGATCGGAGGTGGGGATATCCCCCGGGGGAACCCCGAGGGCCGCCGCCCGGATCTCTGCGGGAGGTCGTGATACGGGTTTGCCGGACCGCGCCCCGGGCCATGTAGGCTATCGACTCGACCTGGGCACGTGGCCCGGTCCTCGGGTGCGTAGCTCAGGGGTAGAGCGCCTGCCTTACAAGCAGGATGTCGGCGGTTCGAAACCGTCCGCGCCCACCGTGACACGGGGCCTCCGGAGTTTCTCCGGGGGCCTTTCGTCCTCTCCGTGGCCCCTGCCGTCCTCTACGGGGACTCCTGCGCGCCCTCCGCGATGTCCTCGCGGGTGTGCTTCAGCCGGGAGCGGGCGTGCATCCGGTCGGAGCCGGTGATTCCGGCCCAGTAGCGGTGGGTGCTGACGAACACCGCGAGCTCGTGCTCCCGTCGTCTGAGCTTCTCGACCTCGGCCTGCTCGTCCTCGGTCCAGCCGGGTGAGGCAGGGCGCTCGATCTTGCGCCAGCCGTTGTCGTCGCTGAACCCGTCGAGGGGTTCGACCGACCAGGGAAGCCGTTTCAGCAGGGCCGACAACTCGGCCCGGACCTGATGCAGTTCCTCCTGACCGGCGAGGAGGTCACTCGGAAAGTCATAGGTCGCAGCCACGCTGCAATGATACGCCTGTTCGATTTTGGGTGGCGAGTTACTCATGGGTCTCCGCCGGGATTCATTCCTTCGTGGCCGTAGGGGGGACCCGCGCGTCAGACTGGAGGCATGTGCCGGAGTATCAAGACCCTGCGTCCGCCCGTACTGCCCGAGGAGGCCACGGAGGAGGAGATCAGGGCCGCCGCCCTGCAGTACGTGAGAAAGGTGTCCGGCTTCCGTGCGCCGGCCGCGCACAATCGCGAGGCGTTCGACCGTGCGGTGGACGCCGTCGCGGAGGCGACGGCGGAGCTGCTGGACGGTCTGGAGATCCGCGGGGCCGCCGCGCGGCAGGCGGGCTAAGGCCCTCTGGGGGCTTCGGTGCCCTCGGTGCCGAGGGTGGTTGGGCTGGGCGGGGTGCCGCTGCGCCCACCCGTGCCGTCCCAGCGGCACGACTGCCCGCAGTGGGGCGGGCGCGGTCGTCCGGCTTGGGCGCGCGTGGCTGCCCGTAGTCGCGTTCCCGTGGAGCCTACGACGCCTCCGACGGCTGTGGATGTGGCCGTCGGCGCATCAGGAAGCCCGCTCCCGCGCCCGCGGCGAACAGCGCGCCCACCGAGACCGCCGTCGCCAGCCAGGTCGCGCCCAGCCACCGCGCACCGAAGTAGCCGAGGGCCACGCTGTACCCGGCCCAGGAGAGCCCCGCCAGGGCGGACCAGGGCAGGAAGTCCCGGGCGCGGTGGCGCGCGGCGCCGGCGCCGAGGGAGACCACCGAGCGCCCGGCCGGGGCGAAGCGGGCGAGGACGACCAGGGCGCCGCCTCCCCGGGTCAGCGCCGCGCCGAGACGTTCCTGCGCCGTGGTCAGTCGCCGGGAGCGGGCGATGGCCCGGTCCAGCCGGGCGCCGCCGCGCCAGGCGAGGCGGTAGGCCACCAGGTCACCGATGACGGACGCGGTGGCGGCGCAGAGCGTCAGCACCAGGATGTCGGGCACGTCGGTCGCCGTACCGGCCGCCGCGGCCGTGGCCGCGGTGATCACCAGAACCCCGCTGGGCAGGACCGGGAGGAACACGTCGAGCAGGACCGACAGGGTCACCACCGCATAGACCCACGGGCTGCCGACCAGCGACCCCAGACTCTCCACCCGAACTCCCCGTAGCGCCCCCGCGGGCCAGATCCGGCCGAGCTGTCGCGGAGGGGGCGGCAGGAGTGGCAGAAGTGTGGCCGATGACAGCCATACAGCGTACGCCCGGTAAGTGACGGAAAGGTCACGGGGGGTTCGCGCGCCCGTTCCCCGGAGTTTCGCCTCCCGTCGCGGCGCGTCGCCGCTGCGACGAGGGGTGCTCTCCCTCCGACCCCCGACGTGTCGGAGGGAGGGCACCGCGGTCGGCCAGGGACGTACGGCGACGGTCAGGGACGTACGGCGACGGTCAGGCCGTCACCGGCGTCTGCTCCCTCGTCCCCCGGTGGCCCGAGGACGACGAGCGCCTGGCGAACAGGCGGTCCAGACCGAAGGCGCCGGAACCGGTGAACACCAGCAGGAGCATGGCCCAGCAGTACATGGCCGCGCTCTCGCCGTTGTTCTCGATCGGCCACAGGGCCTCGGGCTGGTGGACCTTGAAGTAGGCGTAGGCCATCGCGCCGGACGAGATGAACGCCGCCGCCCGGGTGCCGAGGCCGAGCAGGACCAGGCAGCCGCCGACGAGTTCGATCAGGGCCGCGTACCAGCCCGGCCAGACGCCGGTCTCGACGGTGCCGCCGTTGCCGTCGACGCCGCCGAGCAGGCCCAGCAGGGACACGGCGCCGTGGCAGGCGAAGAGCAGGCCGACGACTATGCGGAACAGGCCCAGCGCGTACGGCTGGGCGCTGTTGAGCCGTCCGGTCATGTGGGTGTCTCCTTCGGTCAGGCCGGCCCCTGGACAGGGCCGGTCCGGGGGACGGAACCGAGTCGAATTCCCACGCTAGGAGCGCCTCACTCTTACTTGCAAGTTCAACATTCGGCCACGGGATCGCCCCGGTCCCGCAGCTCCAGCGCCCGCCGTCGCACGTCAGTACGGTCCCCGCCCCGTACCGATGTCCCACGGCATGACCGAATACCCACCCTGATGCACAGGCGCCTCACAGGTGCCTTCGGACATCACCGGCTCAGCCGGGTCTCCGACACCGCCCTGAGCCGTACCGCGGTCTCCTTCCGCTGTGCGTGCTCCAGCCGCAGCACCGCCGAACGTCCCTGCGCGGTCAGTGTCATGAGCTGGTTGCCGAACCAGGGCCCGCCCGTCTTGCGCCAGCTCACCGCCGGCCGGTCCAGACCGCCGTGCCGTGCGAACACCCGCCCGAGCCCCCGGGCGGCGGCGCTCCACCCGAAACGGAAGCCGAGCCTTATCGTCTGCGGGATGGAGTTGTGCACCGGGGAGCAGGTCAGCTGTACCACCCGGGCATCCGGCACCGCACGCCCCGGCCAGCTCGGCTCGGCGACATAGGCGTGGTGGACGTCTCCGGAGAGGACGCACACCGTCGCCGGCGCGTCCGGTCCCGTCCCGGCCTCGGCGATCAGCTCCGCCAGTTCGCCGAACGACTCCGGGAAGGCCGACCAGTGCTCCAGGTCCGCCGCACGCCGCAGTTTCTCCCCGAGCCGGGCCCAGCGCGGGCCCTTGTCGCCCCGGCACAGTACGGAACTCCACGCCTCGACGTCGTGCACCAGATGGGGCAGCAGCCAGGGCAGGGACGTACCGATCAACAGATGGTCGTAGGAGCCGCGACCCTCGAGGGCCTGTTCGCGCAGCCAGGCGGCCTCGGTGCGGTCGAGCATGGAGCGCCGCCCCTCCTCCAGGACGCGGGCGGCGCGGCTGTCCACCATCACCAGGCGCACCCGGCCGAAGTCGCGCCGGTAGCTCCAGCGAACGGCGGTCGCGTCCGCCTCGGCCTCGGAGGCGAAGGCGCGCAGCGCGTCGGTGCCGTCGGGGTTCTGCCGGACGGACGCGTACAGCGGATCGGCTTCAAGGGCGGCGGGGGAGAGGTTGCCCAGGTGCTGGTGCACCCAGTACGACATCAGACCGCTGAGCACCCGCTCCCGCCACCATGACGTGGCGCGCATGTCCTCGACCCAGGAAGCCGAGGTGTTCCAGTCGTCGATCACGTCGTGGTCGTCGAAGATCATGCAGGTGGGCACGGTGGAGAGCAGCCAGCGCACCTGCGGGTCCAGCCAGGACTCGTAGTAGAGGTGGGTGTACTCCTCGTAGTCCGCCACCTGGATGCCCGGCGGGTCCTTCAGGTCGCGGCGGCCGGCGAGCCACTTCTGCGTGGCGTTGGACGTCTCGTCCGCGTACACCTGGTCGCCGAGGAGCAGCAGGACGTCCGGCCGCTCACCGTCCGGGTCCGCGGCGATGCGCTTGGCCAGGGCGTCCAGGGCGTCGGGGCCGACGGGATCGGGTTCTCCGGTGGGCGGGGAGGCCCAGCGGCAGGAGCCGAAGGTGATGCGCGTCCGGTCGCCGGGCCCCGGGGTGGCGATCACGGAGGGCGGGAACGACGGGAAGGGGTCCTGGGGCAGCGGCCACACCCGGGTGTCGTCGAGGAAGACCTCGTACGGGGTGGCCGTGCCCGGGGTGAGGCCGGTGACCTGGACGAGCGCGTAGTGGTGTCCGGCGATCTGGAAGGTGCCGGCCTTCCCGCCGGTCCCGTCCGTGCAGCGCACCTCGACGGTGCCCGGGCGGCCGGTCTCGACCCATACGGTCGCGGACGAGCCGTCGACGTACCTCAGCAGTGGTCCGAGCCGCAGTCCGGCCATGGTGACCCCTTCCTCCGTCGCCCCCGTACGGTACGCAGCGACGGAGGTCACTGGGGAGATTTCTGCACCCGGCAGTTCGCGGGTCGCGCCGGCGATGAACGGGGCGCCCCGCTGGACGGGGTGCTCCGGTGTACGGGGCACCCCGGCGTTCCGCGAGGCACCCCGGGGATCCCCGGCCCCGCCCTCGCCGGTGCGTGAGGCCTCAGCAGTTCGCGAGGTACCCCTGGAGGGCGGACTTCTCGGCCGAGTCGACCGAGAGGTCGTAGTAGTACTTCACCTGCACCCAGGCCCGGACGTACGTGCAGCGATAGGCCGATCGCGACGGCATCCAGGTGGCGGGGTCCTGGTCGCCCTTGGACTGGTTGACGTTGTCCGTGACGGCCAGGAGCTGCGGGCGGGTCCGGTCGTTGGCGAAGGCCTGACGCCGTGAGGTGGTCCAGGAGCCGGCGCCGGAGTCCCAGGCCTCGGCGAGCGGGATGAGGTGGTCGATGTCGACGTCGGAGGCGGCGGACCAGGTGGCGCCGTCGTACGGGGAGTACCAGCGGCCGCTGGTGGCGGCGCAGGAGGAGTTGGTGACGACGTTCGTGCCGTCGCGCTTGAGGATGGTCTCGCGGGTGTTGCAGGTGCCGCTGACGGTGATCCAGTGCGGGAACAGGTCGCGGTCGTATCCGGCGCGGTTCTCGGTGCGCACGGGCAGGGCGGCGAGGTAGCTGCGGGCGGTGGCGGCGCTGACCGGGGTGGGGAGGGCGGCGGAGGCGGCCGGGGCGTTGAACAGGCCGACGGAGGCTATGAGTCCGGTGAGCGCCGCGGCTATGCTGAGCCGTCGACGCGCGTAGAGCTTCGTCATGCGAACTCCCTTGTGGGGTGGGGCTGTTGGCGTGCGGGCAGGGGAATGCTCGCCACGCCGCGTTGCCGGGAGGGGTGGATCCGGTAAGAAGCTAATGACAAGGGCATGACACGTCTATGGTTCAGGTGTGAAGTTTCCGCGTACGAGGCCGGCGCGGGCCTCGCGTACCATGGACGGCGCAGAAGGGGAGTAGCCCTACGCCGGACCGTCGACATACTGCTCAGCCCGCCTGAGCCGGCGCCCGGAGGCAGGCCTCACGAGGTGGGGCCGGCCGGCGAGACCTTCGGCAAGCAGTGCACCGCCCGTGCCTCACGGCACGGGTGCCGCGTGCGCTGCCGTGCCGAGGTGTCCCGTGGAATCACACAGCGCTCTCGGTGGGGCAGCCCCGACCGATTGAGGAACCGTTGATCAGCCTGACCGTGACGGCCGTCGTCTTCGGCGTCGTCTTCCTCGCGGAACTGCCGGACAAGACCGCCCTCGCCGGCCTCGTCCTCGGCACCCGTTACCGCGCCTCCTACGTCTTCGCCGGAGTCGCCGCCGCCTTCGCGGTGCATGTCGCGCTCGCGGTGGCGGCCGGCAGCGTGCTCACGCTGCTGCCGCAGCAGATCGTGCAC
Source organism: Streptomyces sp. NPDC031365 (assembly GCF_055569765.1). Lineage (NCBI taxonomy): Bacteria > Bacillati > Actinomycetota > Actinomycetes > Kitasatosporales > Streptomycetaceae > Streptomyces > Streptomyces sp. NPDC031365. Next base: position 280,262 of record NZ_JBVIIM010000002.1, read on the forward strand.
GCGGTCACGGGCGTGCTCTTCCTGGGTGGCGCGGCGATGCTGCTGTTCAAGAAGGACGAGGACGGGGACGAGGTCCGCAAGCCGGAGAACCAGAGCTTCTGGAAGGTCTCCGGGGCGGGTTTCATGCTGATCCTCGTCGCCGAGTTCGGTGATCTGACGCAGATCATGACGGCCAACCTCGCCGCCCGCTATGACGACCCGCTCTCCGTCGGCCTGGGTGCGGTGCTCGCCCTGTGGTCGGTGGCCGGGCTCGGTATCGTCGGCGGAAAGGCGCTGATGAAGCGGGTTCCGCTGAAGCTGATCACGCGGATCGCGGCGATGCTGATGTTGGCGCTCGGGGTGTGGAGCCTGTGGGAGGCGGTCACCGGCTGACGTCCGTCGCGGACCGCCGGGAGCGACGGCGGGCCGAAGTGTCGGTGAACGGCCGGCGAAGACAGTGGCGGAAGACCGGGGTTCTTTTGTACCGTGGATGAACAAAGTGGTTCCCGCCCGTTTTCCCTGACCGGCGGGCGGGGGCCGCCTTGTCCCCGCCCGGGGGTCCCGGCCGGGGGCCCGTCAGGGGTCCTTCCCGGGTCCGCCCGGGGCCCGGTCCCCTACCTCCACCCTCCGCGCCTTGGAGCTGCCGATGACGGCCACCGCCGTACTCACCGCCCGCGCCCTCCTGCTGGACATGGACGGCACCCTCGTCAACTCCGACGCCTGCGTCGAACGCGTCTGGCGTCGCTGGGCCGACCGGAACGGGCTCGACGGTGACGAGGTCATGAAGGTCGTGCACGGCCGCCAGGGCTACGCCTCGATGGCCCTGCTGCTGCCCGACCGCCCCATGGAGCAGAACCACGCCGACAACGCCCGCATGCTCGCCGAGGAGACCGCCGACACCGAGGGCGTCGTCCAGGTGCCGGGCGCCCGCGACTTCCTCGCCTCCCTCACGGGACTGCCGCACGCCCTCGTCACCTCCGCGGACGTCGCCCTGTCGACGGCACGGATGGCCGCCGCGGGGCTGGCACAGCCCCACGTCCGGGTGACGGCGGAATCCGTCGGCGCGAGCAAGCCCGACCCCGAGGGCTTCCTCAAGGGCGCGGCCGAACTGGGCGTCGACCCGGCCGACTGCGTGGTCTTCGAGGACTCCGGCGCCGGCATCGCGGCGGGCCGCGCGGCCGGCATGCGCGTCGTGGGCATCGGCCCCCGCGCCGGCTTCCACGCCCCCGACGTGGTCGTACGCGACCTGACCCGGGTAGGTGTGGACGCCGCCCCGGACGGCACGATCCGCCTGCACATCACGCAGTAGCCGGCCGCGCACCCCGCCCCCGTCCGCCATGCGCCCGCCCCTACGGCTCCCGGGTCTCCGATTCCAGCCGGGCGCGGGTCTGCGGGCCGTACACGCCCAGTTGCTCGCGGATCCCGCGGGACCACTGGTAGTTGCGCACGGCCTCTTCCACGCGGCGGTCGAACTGGCCGTTGATGTCGTCGTTGTACAGGTACAGCTGGTGCAGGCGCTGCTGGAGTTCGGTGACCTCCGGGCCGCGGTCGCCGTGGCGCAGCACCGGGGCGGTGTCGTCGCCGGCGTCCTCGTCCGAGTCCTCCGGAGAGCCCGCGGAGGCAGTGGAGGCCGTCGGGGTCGGTGACGGCTCGGCCGGGTCCGCCGGGGTCGGTGAGGCGCTGGACGCCGACGGCGTGGCCGACGTGCTCGCGCTCGCGGACGGAGAATCCGACGGGGAGGAGGACGACGTCGGCGCGGCGGAGGACGCACGGGCCGTCGGTCCCGCGGACGGTGAGGCGGACGACGGGTCCGGAACACTCGCCCGCACCTCCTCCGGCGCGGCGCCGTTGCGGGACGGTGTCTCGTAGGAGAACACCCCGCTCGCCCACCCGGCCGCCCCCACCACGATGACGACGGCCCCGGCGACCGCCAACAGCACCCCACGCCGACGCCGGCCCGACGGCGCCTCGCCGTCGCCCTCCGAGCCGGTCGGGCCGGAGGAGCCGGACCCGTCGGGCACGGACCCGATCGGCTGCGTCGTGTCGAACAAATTCAGGTCCGTGGCGCTCGGCCGCGCCGTCGCCGGCGCCAGGGGCGTCGGCAACAGGGACGCCGCGTCCGCCGCGCCGTGCGCCGCCTCCGGCGGGACGGCGCGCAACGGCGTCGTCTGGTCGGGCGCCCCCGAGGCGCCGGGCTCCCGCACGGGCGGCGGCGCGGGCTCACCCGTGGACGACGCGGGTGCGTCGGAGGACACCGCGGGCGCCCCGGCCGTCCCCTCCGTCGCCGCCTCCTCAGCCCCGTCCGCCCCGTCCGGCGTACTCCGCGCGCCCTTGCCGTCCAGTTCGACATACGGCCGTATGCGCAGCGGATCGAAGTCCTCCGCCGCCGCCGCCTCCGCCGTGCGCGCGTCGCGGAAGGCGTCGGACGCACGCAGCGTGCAGGCGCAGGACGGCGTGTGGTCGCTGTTTCTGGGCGCACCGCACTCCGGGCACGGGTTTCCGTTCGGCTGTTCCACGTGTCGTCCCTCCCCTCACGAACTCCAGAGATTATGCAGATCTTCTTCACAGGCCGTTCCGTGCGCCCCCGGAATGCGACCTTCCGGCAGGACTCAACAGGCCATAACAGGTCACACCGATCACGATGGACCGTGGAACGAGAACCTGTGGAGGTCTTCATGGCCGGCGACGCGCACGGTACGGCGCCGAAGGCGAGCGACACACGGCCCGCACCCCGCGCCGGCCCACCGGCCTCCGGCGGCGGTGGCCCGGAACACGTGTCCGGCAACATCCTCTTCTCGATCGGCGCCCTGCTGCTCGGTCTGCTGCTCGCCGCCCTCGACCAGACCATCGTGTCCACCGCCCTGCCCACCATCGTCAGCGACCTGGGCGGTCTCGAGCACCTCTCCTGGGTGGTCACCGCCTATCTGCTGGCCTCCACCGCCGCGACCCCCCTGTGGGGCAAGCTCGGTGACCAGTACGGACGCAAGCGTCTCTTCCAGCTCGCCATCGTGATCTTCCTGGTGGGATCCGCACTGTGCGGCGCCGCGCAGGACATGCCGCAGCTGATCGGGTTCCGCGCGCTCCAGGGGCTGGGCGGCGGCGGGCTGATCGTGCTGTCGATGGCGATCGTCGGCGACCTCGTACCACCCCGCGAACGCGGCCGGTACCAGGGTCTGTTCGGGGCGGTGTTCGGCGCGACGAGCGTGCTCGGACCGCTGCTCGGCGGACTGTTCACCGAACACCTGAGCTGGCGCTGGGTGTTCTACGTCAACGTGCCCGTCGGCATCGTCGCGCTCGCGGTGATCGCGGCGGTGCTGCACATCCCGCGCAAGTCGACCAAGCACGTCATCGACTACCTCGGCACGTTCCTCATCGCCTCCGTCGCCACCTGCCTGGTGCTGGTCGCCTCCCTCGGCGGCATCACGTGGAGCTGGGGATCGCCGCAGATCATCGGGCTCGCGGTGCTCGGCGCGGTCCTCATCGTCGCCTTCGTGTCCGTGGAGCGCCGGGCCGCCGAGCCCGTACTGCCGCTGAAGCTGTTCCGGGTGCGCACCTTCACGCTCTCCGCCGTGATCAGCTTCGTCGTCGGCTTCGCGATGTTCGGCGCGCTGACGTATCTGCCGACGTTCCTCCAGGTGGTCCACGGCATCACGCCCACCCTGTCCGGTGTGCACATGCTGCCGATGGTGGCCGGCATGCTGCTGTCCTCCACCGGCTCCGGTCAGATCGTCAGCCGCACCGGCCGCTGGAAGGTGTTCCCGATCGCGGGCACCGCCGTCACCACCCTCGGGCTGCTGCTGCTCCACCAGCTCGACGCGCACAGTTCCACCGCGGTGATGAGCACCTTCTTCTTCGTCTTCGGCCTCGGACTCGGCCTGGTGATGCAGGTCCTCGTGCTGATCGTGCAGAACGCCGTCTCCTACGAGGATCTCGGCGTCGCCACCTCCGGCGCGACCTTCTTCCGCTCCATCGGAGCCTCGTTCGGCGTCGCCATCTTCGGCGCGGTCTTCGCGGGCCGCCTCGGCGACGAGCTCACGGCCGCCCTGCGCGGCGCACAACTCCCGCCCGGAGTCTCCGCCGAGACGCTGGAGGCCGACCCGCGCGGCATCGCCGCCCTGCCGCCGCCCCTGCGCCCGCCGGCGCTCGACGCCTACTCCAACGCCATCACCGACGTCTTCCTGTACGCCGTACCGGTCGCCCTCCTCGGCTTCGCGCTGGCCTGGTTCCTCAAGGAGGACCGGCTGCGGGCCTCGGTCACCGCCCCCGACGTGACCGAGACCCTCGCCAGCAACCCCGTGGAACGGTCCTCGTACGACGAGGTGTGCCGCGCGCTGTCGGTGCTCGGCACCCGCGAGGGGCGGCGCGAGATCTACCGGAAGATCACCGATCGCGCGGGCTACGACCTGCTGCCCGCGGCGAGCTGGCTGCTGCTGCGGATCCGGCGGCACGGCTCGGTGGAACCGGCCCGGCTCGCCGAGCACAACCCGGTCCCGCTGAGCGTCGTCCTGGAGGCCACCCGCCAGGTCGAGATCCGGCACCTCGCCGTGCGCCGGGGTGTCGACATGGTGCTGACCGACGAGGGCCGCGAGGTGAGCGAGCGGCTGGCGCGGGCCCGTGAGGAGTCCCTGGCCGAGCTGCTCGGCGACTGGTGGGGCCAGGACCGTCCGACCGACCTGGTGCGGCTGGTGCACGAGCTGAACGACGAGCTGTGCGGCTCCCGGGGGGAGCGTCCGCAGGACGAGCGTGCGGTGACCCCGACGGGCTGACGCGGGGCCCTCTGAGTCTCAGCCGAGCCGCTTGGTGAACCAGTGCTCGGCGTACGGCTTCGCGTTGTGCGGCTCGGTCTCGGCGTACCCCAGCCGGGCGTACAGCGCCCGCGCCTCCACGAGGTCACCGCGTGTGTCGAGGACCATCCGGGTCGCGCCCGCCGCACGGGCCGCGTCCTCGGCCGCCCGCACCAGCAACCCCGCCCCGCCCCTGCCCCGCATCCCCTCGTACAGGAAGACCCGGGTCAGCTCGGCGGTCGTGCCGTCCAGCAGCCGGAAACCGGCACTCCCGGCCGGCTCACCCGCGTACCGCGCGACCAGCAGGCCCCCGCGTGGCGCCGCGAGGCCGCCCTCCAGCCCGGCGGCGATCTCCCGCTCCAGCTCCTCCGGTCCGGTCCGACGCCCCTCGTGCAGCAGATACCAGCGGTCGCTGACCTCCGTGTAGTACGCCCGCCAGAGCGCGACGGCGGCGGGGGAGTCGTACGGTTCCGGGGCGACGGTCCAGGTCATGGGCGCATTGTGGACGGCCCGTACGCAGGACGCGCAAGCGCATATCGACGGCGCCGGGACCGGTGCCGGGGACCCGGTGTCTGTGTCGTGCAGTTTGTGTGCCGGGCATCGGGCAACCCGGAAGGGACGAACCGGCTCGCGAGGAGTGCCGGTTGGGCCGAGAACCCGGAAGGCATCCATGTCCACTGGCCTGATCATTGCGTTGATCGTGATTGTCGCGGTCGTTGTCGCCGTCGCGGCCGTGCTGACCCTGCGCGGCCGTGGCCCACGGCACGGCACCAGCCTGAAGCGGCGCTTCGGGCCCGAGTACGACCGTGCCGTCGCCCGCCACGACGGGGACACCAAGGCCGCCGAGCGGGAACTCGCCGAGCGTGTGGAGCGCCACGGCGAGCTGCGCGAACGGCCGCTGGAACCCGCCGAGCGCGAGCGGTACGAGGCGCGCTGGACGGCCGCCCAGGAGCGGTTCGTCGAGTCCCCGCGCGACGCCGTCGCGGAGGCGGACCGGCTGATCGCCGAACTCGCCGGCGCCCGCGGTTTCCCCGCCGACGGGCACTACGAGGACCAGCTCTCCGCACTGTCCGTGCACCACGCCCACCACGTCGAGGGATACCGGCGCGTGCACCGCGTCGCCCAGGCGCGCGCGAACGGCGCGCACGACGGCGGTGCGGGTACCGAGGAGATGCGCGAGGCCATGGTCGAGGCCCGCGCCCTGTTCGAGGAGCTGGTCCGCCCGTCCCGGCACGACGGCGGACGCCACCGCCCCGACGGCGGACGGCACGGCGCCGAAGGCGACCGCACGTCCCCGGCCGCCCGACGCGGCCACCACACGCCGTCCCTGCTGCACCGGCGCCAGGCGAAGGAGAGCTGACCGACATGACCGACGTGACCCGACGCCCCGGAGACACCCCGCTCACCGGGGACACCGACCGCACCACCACCGGCATCGACCGCACGGGCACCGGCATCGACCGCACGGGCACCGGCATCGACCGCACCGGCACCGGCATCGACCGCACCGGCACCGGCATCGACCGCACCGGCACCGACCCCGGCGCCACTGGCACCGGCCGCGGCGCCGACAGCCCGCCGGTCGACCCGCACCCGCGGTCCGGGAGCACCGCGCCGACCGGCTCGGGCCGGGACATCACGCCCGGAACGGGTTCGCAGACGCCCGCTTCCACCACCGGCGGCTCTCCCACCCACGCCCGCCACGGCGGCGAGCGGGGCGGACACCACGGTCTCCTCCCGCACGACGACACCGACCAGCTCGCCGCGCAGTTGCAGCACGCCGTGGCCGGGTTCGTCGACGCGCCGCGTGACGCCGTACAGGAGGCCGATCACGTACTGCGCGAGCTGACCGAGCGCTTCACGGATGCCGTGACCGAGCGGCGCCGCACCCTGCGGCGGTCGTGGGAGACCGCCGGCACCACCGACACCGCGGGCCCCGGCGACGGACAGGCCGCCGCGGCGACCGACACCGAACAGCTGCGCCTCGCCCTGCGGGACTACCGCGAGCTGGCGGAACGGCTGCTACACGTCTGAGCCGGGGTCCGCCCCGCCCGCCGCCGCCCGGCGCTCCCGCCACAGCCGTACGACGTCCTCGACGTCGTACGGCTTCTTGCCCAGCGGGGGGCCGGGCGGCGGCTTGAACATCATGTCGCTGATCCTGGCGTTGATCTCCGTGAGGATCTTCCGGACGATCCGCTCCGAGGGAGCCGCGAGAGCCGCCTCCAGCGCGTCCTCGGCCTCCTTGCGCAGGGCCAGCGTCGGCGGCAGAAGCGAGAAGCCCTCGCGGGCCATCTTCCGCTTGACCCACCACAGTTCGTCGTAGGTGCTCTCGACCTCGCTGGGGAGCGGCTTGCCCACTCCCGCCAGTTGCTGGAACTCCCCGCGCGCCTCGGCGTCACGGATCTGCTTGTCGACCCAGCTTTCGAAGTCGACGCCCGGTGGCTTGCGCTCCGTCATGAGTTCATTGTGCCGGACGCCGCGCAGCCGGGCGTTTTATCATTCGGCGGCGGCGAGCCGATCCGGCCGCCGTGCACGGCCGTTCCGGCCACCGCCGGGTCCGGGCCCTCCTCGGCCCGCAGGACGTCTCAGGAGGAGCACAGGTGCTCGAACTCACCATGGCCGCGGTGTCCGCGGCGGAAGCGGGTGCCACGGCGGGCATGCTCATGGCCGACGCGCCCAGCGAGCCGGGCGCCCTGCTGCGGGTGGGCCGGGACAGGTCACTGTGCCGGCTCTCGACGCCGGACGACTGGCTGTTCGTCTCGCGCGTCCACCTGGAGTTCAGTTGCGCGCAGGACGGCACCTGGCAGCTGACCTGGCTGCGCGGCTCCCTGCCCGAGCCGTCCTCCGAGGTCCGGCTGACCATCGGTGGATACGCCCACCCGGTCGCCTACGGCGGCACCGTGGCGCTGCCCCGGGGCGGCAGCGGAGAGGTCGTCATCCAGGACCGCACCGCCCCGCGCAGCGTCAACGTGGGGTTCTACCACGAGGTGTGAACCGTGGGCTCACGCGCGACGGGTGGAGCGCGGGCTCACGCGCGGGGTGTGAAGCGCGCATCGCCGGAGCGCGCGGCTCACGGCCGTACGAGCGCCAGCGCGAAGCCGTCGTAACCCTTGGTGCCCACCGTCTGGATCGCCGTGCCCGTCAGCCGCGGGTGACTGCCGATCATGTCGAGGGCGGCGCGGGTGCCCACCACGTCCGGATCGGTGTTGTCCGGGTCGGCCATGCGACCGCCCCGGACGACGTTGTCCACGACGATCAGGCTGCCCGCGCTGGTCAGCCTGATCGCCCACTCCAGGTAGTGCGGATTGTTCACCTTGTCGGCGTCGATGAAGACCAGGTCGAACGGGGGCGGGTTCTCGTCGGCCAGCTTGGGAAGCGAGTCCAGCGCCGCGCCCACCCGCACCTCGACCTGCTTGTCGAGTCCCGCGCGGGCGATGTTGCGGACCGCGACCTCGGCGTGCGCCGGGTCGTACTCCAGGGAGACCAGCCGCCCGTCGGCCGGGAGGGCGCGGCCCATCCAGATGGTGCTGTAACCGCCGAGCGTGCCGATCTCCAGGATGTTCCGGGCACCCCGCACCTGCGCGAGGAGCTGGAGCAGCTTGCCCGCCAGGGCGGAGACGGCGATCGGCGGAAGACCGGCGGCGTCGCTGTCGCGCAGGGCGGCCGCCAGGGCCTCGTCGGGGGCGTCGGTCAGGAGACGGTCGGCGAAGTAGTCGTCCACCTTGTTCCAGAGCTGCGGCTCGCTCATGCGCCCCTGCCTTCCGTACGGCTGATTAGTTTCTCTAACTAGGGTCGCTAACGAAGATACGCCGTCCGCCCGGGCCCGTCAGGACTTTCCCAGGCGTGTCCCGGTCCCGGCGGCCCCCGTCACCGCGCAGCCCTCCCCTTCGCTCGTTGGGGCCCTTCTCGCGTCGCACGCGGGAAACGCGATCCCACCCGGACTATCGTCATCCGGACAAAAGCGAGAAGGCCGTCGGTACATCCACGCACAGGACGTGCGGGGTGAAACGGGGCGGGAGGCCGACGAGGCGTGGCGAACGCGGATTACAGGGGGCGACCGGCGGAGGCTCTCGGGGCGACGGCCGCCGGCGGCACCCGAACACGACTGCGCGCGGTGCGCTCAGGGCTGTGGCTGCTCGCCGCCGTCCTCGCCGTGCGCCAGGTCGCCGCCGTCCTCACCACCCCCAGCGGGGAACGGCTGACCGCCCTGGAGACCTGGGTGGGTCCCGGGGGCGTGCTGCACGTCAGCGGCTCCCTCTACGACTCCAGTCAGTTCACCGGCACCCCCTTCAGCGGTCTGGTCCTCAAACCCCTCACCCGGCCCGCCGAGCAGGCCCTCGGCTGGAGCTGGACCTTCGGCACCCTGCTCCTGGTGGTCGCCCTCGGACTGATCGCCGCCCGCGCCCTGCCCCAGCCGGTCGGCCGCCGCACCACGATCCTCGCCGCGCCCGCCGCAGTCAGCCTGCTCATGCTGTCCCTGCCGGTGCGCAACACCCTCTGGCTCGGCCAGACCAGCATCGTCCCGGTCCTGCTCGTCCTGCTGGGCTGCTTCGTCGCCCACGGCCAGCGCGTCAGCGGCGCCCTCATCGGCCTGGCGGCAGCCCTCCAGCCCACCCTCCTCCTCTTCGCCCCACTGCTGTGGTTCACCGGCCGCCGCCGGGCGGCCACGGCCACCGGCGTCACCTTCACCGCCACCACCGCGCTCGCCTGGGCCGCGCTGCCGCACGACTCCTCCACCTACTGGGTGCACCACATGGCGGGCACCGGCCTCGGTGGCCCCGCCGACGACCTCACCAACCAGTCCCTGCACGGCGCCCTGCTCCGCCTCGGCCTCGAAGGCCCCCTGGAGATCGGCCTCTTCCTCCTCCTCGGCGCAGCCGTCGTCACCGTCGCCCTGCGCCGCGCCGTCCGGTACGCCCACGACGGCCAGCTGCTCCTCGCGGTCGCGGTCACCGGCTGTGCCGCCATCGTGGTCGCCCCGACCGCGTGGCAGCACCAGCTGCTGTGGGTGCTGCTCAGCGCCGTCGGCCGGGTCGGCAAACGCGCCCGCGACCGGATGGCGTGGCCCGTCGCCGTCGTCCTCGTCATGACGCTGTCGGCCGAGATGACGCTGCCGAACATGGCGTTCCTCCACCCGGTGCGCGACAACGTCGTCCTCCTCGCCGCCCTGGCCGCCGCCGTCGCGGTCCCCTTCCTCTCCCGTTCCTCGGAGTACTTCCGCACCCCCGTCCCCACCCAGTACGCCCCACCGGTCCCGGCCCGCTGGGCGTTCGTCCCCCTGCTGCCCTTCCTGCGCCGGGTGCTCATCCGCCCGAACCTCCTGCTCGAGCTCCTCCTGATCCGCGTCACCTACGCCGCGTACGCCACGGTCCGCCTCGCCGCGACCGGCGGCAGCAACTCGGCGGGCCGCGCCCGTGCCGAGGACCACGGACAGCAGATCCTCGACCTCGAACGCCTGCTCCACATGGACATCGAGCACGCCGTCAACCACGCCGTGGCGAAGATCGGCTGGCTGCGGGAGTTCTTCGACCTCTACTACACGTCGTTCCACTTCATCGTCCCGCTGGCCGTCCTCGGCCTGCTCCTGTGGCGCCGCCCCGTCGACTACCGCTGGGCCCGCTCGGCCCTCGGCTTCGCCACGATCCTCGCCCTGGTCGGCTTCTGGCTCTACCCGCTCGCCCCGCCCCGCCTCATGCCGGACCTCGGCATCATCGACACGGTCCACGGCGTCCAGGACTTCTCCAAGCCCGACTACGGCACCCTCACCGCCCTCACCAACCAGTACGCGGCGATGCCGTCGCTGCACTTCGGCTGGTCCCTGTGGTGCGGACTGGTGATCGCGATCGTCGCGCCGAAGCCGTGGATGAAGGCCCTCGGCGCTCTCCACCCCCTCCTCACGGCCGCCGCGATCGTCGTCACCGGCAACCACTGGATCCTGGACGCGGCCGGCGGCGCCCTCGTCGTCGCCGCCGGCTTCGCCCTCACCTACCTCCTCCAGGGCCCCCGCGCCCGTACGACGCTGGCGGCCACCGAGAAGATCGGCAGCAAACCGGCGCCGCCGGCCAGGCACCGTACTCCGAGCTGATCCGGTACTCCCCGGTCACCGACACGGTCAGCCGCCGTCACCGCGCCGTCAGGGCGAGTAGGTGATCCGCACGGTCACCGCGCCCGGCTGTGACATCCGCGGCACCACGTCGGCACTGGAGGTCCGTACGACCGTCCCCGGGATGTGCAGTCATTCCTGTGCCCTGACAACGACGAAGGCGGCGGCCCCGGGGATCGTGGGGTCGCCGCCTTCGGTATGGGGGGTGTGGGGGTGGATCAGTACCAGTTGTTGGCCTGCCAGAAGGACCAGGCGCCGCAGGCGCTGCCGTAGCGGTCCTTCATGTAGTCCAGGCCCCACTTGATCTGGGTGGTGGGGTTGGTCTTCCAGTCGGAGCCGGCCGAGGCCATCTTGGAGGCGGGCAGGGCCTGGACCAGGCCGTAGGCGCCGCTGGAGGGGTTGGTGGCGGTGGGGTTCCAGCCGCTCTCGTGCTGGACGATCTTCGAGAAGCACTGGAACTCGGCCGAGTTGCCGATCATCTTCTGCGCGGTCGCCTGGGCCGAGGTGGCCGTACCCGTGGTGGCGGCCTGGGCGGGCGCGGCGGCGATCAGGGTGCCGCAGGTGGCGGCGACCAGGGTGGCACCGGCGAGGGCCTTCTTCGGGGTGGCGACGGTACGGAGGAAGGAAGCGGCGGACACAGGCGGCCTTTCGGTGGGGAACGGGGTGGTCGCGTGGTGCGGTGCCGGATGCCGGTGTGCGGCGGGGGCATGCGTCGGCGCCGCGACCCCGTGTGGGGCGTTGGCGCCTGGCGACTGCTCCACAGAAACAAATCCCCGGATTGCCCGCAAAGGTCCCTTTTACTACCGAAGGTCGGAGGGGACGCTTCGAAGGGCGGGGGCGCCGTGTACGGCCCGGGAAGTCGCTACGGTGCCGGGTCGTATGTGACGCGGGTCATGTGGGGTGGTTCACCATCCCGGGCACACAGGGTGGGCGCGTGGCTACCGAGGGGGGTCGTCGAATGTGACCGGCGCCTCGAAGGCCGCCCTGCGGGTGGCCCGGCGCAGTGCCTTGAGGAGGGGGGCGCCCACGGTCAGGGTCAGGACGACGGTGACCAGGGCCCGGCCCAGGTCCCAGCCGAGGGAGGTCGCCAGGCAGTAGGCCAGGAAGCGGGCCAGGTTGGTGGGGAGGGAGGCGTCCGGCGAGAAGGAGATGTTCGAGGCCAGGGCGGACATGAAGGGCCAGCCCGACATGTTCATCACCGTGCCGTAGGCGAAGGCGGCCAGGAAGCCGTACACGGCGAGCATCCAGACCTCCGCGCGGCCGCGGAGGCGGTCGGGCCCCGGGAGGAATCCCGCGCCCATCGTGAACCAGCCCATCGCCAGCATCTGGAACGGGAGCCAGGGGCCGACACCGCCCGTGAGCAGCGCGGACGCGAACATCGTCACCGAGCCGAGGACGAAGCCGAAGCCGGGGCCGAGGACTCTGCCACTGAGGACCATGAGGAAGAACATGGGTTCCAGGCCGGCCGTTCCCGCGCCGATGGGGCGCAGGGCCGCCCCGGTCGCCGCGAGGACGCCGAGCATTGCGACCGCCTTCGGGCCCAGGCCGGACTCCGAGATCGTCGCCGCCACGACCGCGACCAGGAGGACCAGTAGGCCCGCGAAGAGCCACGGCGCGTCCTGGGCATGGGCGTTCACCGTCGAGGTGGGCGGGGCGAGGAAGGGCCAGCCGAAGCCGGCCACGCCCACCGCGCTGACCAGGGAGAGGGCCAGCCAGGAGCGGGGACCGAGAGGGATGGCGCGGGCCTGGCGGTCCGGCCGCCGTGTGATCGTCATCGCAGTGCCTCCCGGACCTGGGAGACCGTGAGCCAGTGCTGAGGGGCCAGGATCTTCGCCACCTGGGGGGCGAAGGACGGGGACGCCACGACCACGTCCGCCGACGGGCCGTCCGCGATCACCTCGCCCTCGGCCAGCAGGACGACGCGGTGAGCGAGCTCCGCCGCCAGTTCCACGTCGTGCGTGGCCATGACGATGGCGTGACCCTCGGCCGCCAGCCCCCGCAGGATCGCCACCAGGCGGGCCTTCGCCGCGTAGTCCAGGCCGCGGGTCGGCTCGTCGAGGAGGAGGAGGGGCGGGCGGGCGGTCAGGACGACCGCCAGGGCCAGGGTCAGGCGCTGGCCCTCGGAGAGGTCCCGGGGGTGGGTTTCGTCGGCCACCGAGGGGAGGAGTTCGGTGAGCAGGGCGCGGCAGGTGCCGGGGGGTGCCTCCGCGTCGCGGTCGGCGGCCGCGCACTCCGCCGCGACCGTGTCGGCGTAGAGCAGGTCGCGGGGTTCCTGGGGGACCAGGCCGACCCGGCGGACCAGGTCACGGGGGCGGGTGCGGTGGGGGACCGCGTCGCCGGTGCGGACCGAGCCCGAGGAGGGGGCGACCAGGCCCACCAGGGCGCTGAGCAGCGTCGACTTGCCGGCTCCGTTGCGGCCCATGAGGGCGATCGTCTCGCCGGGGGTGACCGTCAGGTCGACGTGGCGCAGGGCCTGGACGCGGTCGCGGCGGACGGCCAGGGAGCGGACCTCGGCGACGGGGGCGGGGAGGGCGGTGTCGTCCGGCTTCGCGCGCCTGAACAGGTGTCGGGACGGGACGGGGGACGGCGTGGGTGCGTGGCCGGCCTGCTGCGGCCGATGGCCGGCGAGGCGGGCGCGCAAGGGAACCGCCTGGCGGCGGGCGTCGCGGACGGTCAGGGGGAGGGGGGACCAGCCGGCCAGGCGGCCCAGGGCGACCACCGGGGGGTGGACGGGGGAGACCGCCATCACCTCCGACGGGGAGCCGAGCCACGGGCGCTCGCCGGGGCCCGGCAGCAGGGCCACCTGGTCGGCGTACTGGATGACGCGTTCCAGGCGGTGCTCGGCCATGAGGACCGTGGTGCCCAGGTCGTGGACCAGGCGCTGGAGGACGGCCAGGACCTCCTCGGCGGCCGCCGGGTCGAGGGCGGACGTCGGTTCGTCCAGGACGAGGACCCGGGGATGCGGGGTGAGGACCGAGCCGATGGCCACACGCTGCTGCTGGCCGCCGGAGAGGGTGACGATGGGGCGGTCGCGGAGGTCGGCGAGGCCGAGCACGTCCAGGGTCTCCTCCACCCTGCGGCGCATGACGTCGGGGGACAGGCCCAGTGACTCCATGCCGTAGGCGAGTTCGTCCTCCACGGTGTCCGTCACGAAGTGGGAGAGCGGGTCCTGGCCCACCGTGCCGACGACGTCGGCGAGTTCACGCGGCTTGTGGGTGCGGGTGTCACGCCCGGCGACGGTGACCCTGCCGTGCAGCGTGCCGCCGGTGAAGTGCGGGACCAGACCGCTCACCGCGCCCAGTACGGTCGACTTCCCCACGCCGGACGGGCCGACGAGGAGGACCAGTTCGCCCTCGGGGACCTCGAAGTCGACGCCGTGGACGGCGGGTCGCGTCGTGCCGTCGTACGTCACCGACACGTTCTCGAAGCGGATCACGTCGTCGGCTCCTTGCGGGTGTCCGTGGCCGCCTCGGGGGCGGGGGTGATGAAGGCGGGGAGCAGGCCGACGAGGATCGCCGCCGCCGGCCACAGGGGGAGGGTGGGCGCCACGAGGGGGACCACACCGGGGTTCAGTGCCGCCGGGTCGCGGGAGGCGGCGAGGGTGAGGAGTGCGGCCACGGCGACTCCGGACGCCGTGACCAGCCAGGCCCGGGTGTCCCAGGTGTCGGGGCGGTAGCGGGTGCGCAGGGTGCGGCGGCCGCCGAGCCAGAGGCCCGCGAGGGCGGCGGACAGGCCGGCGAGGAGGACCGGGAGGCCGTAGGTGCCGCCCTCGGCGGTGAGGAGTCCGTACGTTCCCGCGCAGACACCGAGCAGGCCGCCCAGGGTGAGGGCGGAGGTGGTTCGGCGGACGGCGGGCGGGACGTCGGCGGTACGGCCGTATCCGCGCGCGTCCATCGCGGCGGCGAGGGCGACGGAGCGCTCCAACGCGCCCTCCAGGACCGGGAGTCCGACCTGCAGGAGGCCACGGATGCCCTTGTCGGGCCGGCCGCGCAGACGGCGGGCGGCGCGCAGGCGCCGCACGTCGGCGATGAGGTTGGGGGCGAAGGTCAGGGCCACGACCACTGCCACGCCCATCTCGTACAGGGCACCGGGGAGGGACTTGAGGAGGCGGGAGGGGTTGGCGAGGGCGTTCGCGGCGCCCACGCAGATGAGGAGGGCGGCCAGGCGGAGGGCGTCGTACAGGGCGAAGGTGAGGGCCTCGGCGGTGACCTTGCCGCCGAGGCGGATGCCCTGGGCCCAGTCGGGGAGGGGGACTTCGGGGAGGGTGAGGACGGTGTGGGTGCCGGGGATGGGGGAGCCGAGGATCACCGCGAAGGCGAGACGGATGAGGATGACCGCGGCGGCGAGTTTGACGAAGGCGCCGTAGGAGCGGGCCCAGGGGGTGTGGGGGCGGCGGGTCGCCACGACGTAGGCGGAGGTGGCGATGAGGAGGGTGAGGAGGAGGGGGTTGGTGGTGCGGGTGGCGGCGGTGCCGAGGGCCAGGGCCCAGAGCCACCAGGCGCCGGGGTGGAGGGAAGCGCGCCGCGGCCGGGCGGGGGCGGGCTGCTCCACCGGCGTGCGCCGGGTGCGGCCGTGCCCATCCGTGCCGCCCTGGGGGCACCCCCTCCGGGGGAGGCGCGACTGCCCGCAGCCGCGTGACTCACGCACGGCGGCGGGCCTGCCAGAATGCCGCTGCTCCGAGGAGGGCCACTGCGGCGATTCCGGCTATCAGGCCCACCGACGGGCCCGTGTCGCTCTGCCCGGTCTCCTCCTTCGCGGGCGCCGGGGCCTTGTCTGCCGAGACCTGCTCTCCGCAGCCCTTCTCCGGGTAGCCCGCTATCGCGCACAGCAGGGCGTTGGTGTCGTAGCGGAGGGGTTTGGCGACCGAGGCCAGGGCCTCGGCCGTGGTGGCGTCCTCGGGGACCTGGGCGCAGGCCGTGCGGCCGGCGGGCGGGGTTTCGCCGGACGGGGCGTCGGCGGGGGTACCGAAGTCGATGACCAGGGCCACGCGCTTCCTGCCGTCCTGCGCCGGGGTCTTCGCACAGATGGTGTCGAAGTCGGCGGCGCCCCGGGGCTTCGCCGCGTCGCCGGAGTTCTCGCTGACGGAGAAGCGGAAGCCGTGGACGTCGCCGTCGGAGGGGCGGGCGAGGGACGGGCCCTGGGTGGCGTACGTCCAAGCCGTGCCGTTCCGCTCCCAGAAGGACCAGTAGCGGTAGCCGGCGGCCTGGGCCTGGCCCGCGCCTGCCAGCAGGGGCAGGAGCGCGGCCAGGAACAGGACGGTGATCCGGCGGATCACGACTGCCGCTTCTTCGCGCGGCCGCTGACCAGGAAGCCGACGCCGATACCGGCGACCAGGCAGACGCCGACGAACCACCAGACACCGAAGCCCGAGTCGGAGTCGTCCTTCTTCTCCCCGTCCTCGGACGCCTGGGTGGTCTTCTCGGGGGCCGGGCCCGTCGCCGTCAGTTGCTTCACCAGGTCCGTGCCGCCGAAGGCGCGCGGGTCGGCGCCCGTCGCGTGGGCCGCGAAGATCAGCTGGGCGTAGGCGGCGGGGCCGCTCTGGGCGGCCCAGCCGGCGGCGTTCTTCTCCAGCCAGGCCAGGGACTCTCGGGCCTGCTCGGTGGAGCCCTGTGCGGCGAGGGCGACGACCGCGTCGGCGGTGTTGCCGTAGTCGGGCTGGTCCTCGGAGCCGGGGAGGGCGGAGACGAGGTGGCCGCCCTCGGCGAGGGCGTCCGTGAGGTACGCGGCGCCGTTGGCGGCGGCCTGCTCGGGGGTGTCCGCCTTCTCGCAGTCGGCGTCCGCCCGACCGCCCTTGCCCCCCTCCGCGGCCAGGCCCGCGCCGAGCGTGCCGAGCACGCCCGCCGCCGTCGCGTCCGCGTTGGCGATCAACTCGCCCTTCTTGTCCGGCTGGAAGGCGAAGGCGCCACCGCCTTCGCCCCCGCACGGGAGCTCCAGCTTCAGCAGGGCGTCGTAGGGGGACGTGCCGTCCTTCTTCACCTCGGCGGGCTTCTCACCGGCGGCGGCAAGGGCGCCGATGACGACGGAGGTGGAGTTGGCGTCGCTCGCGCCGCCCGCGGTGTAGCCCCAGCCGCCGTCCTTGTTCTGCGCGGACCTGAGCCAGTCGACGGCCTTCTTCGTGACGTCGTCGTGGCCACCGAGTGCGGCGAGCGCCTGAACGGCGGCGGCGGTCTGGTTGGTGTCGACCATCGTCTTGTCGTCGCACGCCTTCGACGTGTCGGCGCGGTACGGGGCGAAGGAGCCGTCGGCACACTGCTGACCGGTCAGCCACTCGACGGCGCTCTTCGGCGGCTGGACGTCGACCGTGTGCTGGGCGAGCAGGGCGAGCGACTGGCGCCAGACGCCGTCGTACTGGGGGTCGCTGTCGCCGTACAGGGCGGCGGGGAGTGCCGACTGGGACGGTGACGGTGACGGTGACGAGTCGGCTGCGGCCGGTGCGGCGGCGCCGATCACGGCGACGGCGGCCAGAACCGCTGCGCTGCGGCGGACAATCATGATCGGCGGGTGCCTCTCCCTGAAGAGGGCCGGGCAGCGCGGGACACCCCGGGCGGCTCGGCTCCGTATACCTCGACGGTGCCCGTGCGCCGGCGGACTGCCGGGCACGTGAGCCGGTCACGATCCGTGCGGGGCAGTCCGGCTCACCGTCCCTGCGGACGGCTCACGGTTGCGGGTCAGCGCCGGAATTGCACCGGCTTCCCCCCGTACGGGTGTGATGACGACGCCGCCACTCTACCCGCCTGCCGGGGGAGGGGTCAGGGGTGGCCGGGGTGAGGTGAGAGGGGCGGGGCCGCGAGGTGAGGGAGGTCACGGCACCGACGAGACGTAACCCGCACCCGCAGTCCCCGGAGAAGGGGACTGCGGGTGCGGGCCTGTTCGGGCGGGGCGGGCCGGGTCAGGACGCCGTGCAGGCGCCGACCTGCGGCGGAGACGCGCTGCCGCCGTTCACGGTGAAGCCGAAGCTGGTGGACGCCCCGGCCGCGAGGGAGCCGTTCCAGCTGGACCGGACGGTCATGACGGTGCCGCTGCCGTCCCAGGTGGGTGAGCCGTTCCACACGGCGACGACCTTCTGCGGGGGCGTCATGGTGACGTTCACGTTCCAGCCGCTGATCGGCGCGCTGCCCGCCGTGATCGTCACCTTGCCGTTGTAGCCGCCGTTCCACTGCTCAGCGGTGGTGTAGGTGGCGGTGCAGGCCGCGTTCGGGTCGCCCGGGTCACCGGGGTCACCCGGGTCACCGGGGTCACCGGGGTCGCCCGGTTCGCCGCCGAGGGCGTTCAGTACGGCGTCGTACGCGGGCTTCTTGTTGTAGTTGTCGTCGAACAGCAGGGGAGTGCCGCTCGACCGCCACGAGTACTTGTCCGGGATGCCCCACACCGTGATGCCGGTGCAGCGGGTCACCGCGAGGCAGGCCCGTACGACGTTGCCGTAGTTGGTGGCCTGGGCCTGGCCCGAGCCCTCGATGTCCAGCTCGGTGATCTGCACGTCGACGCCGAGATCGGCGAAGCGCTGGAGGTTGGCCTGGTAGTCGGAGGGGACGGGGGAGTTGGGGTTGAAGTGGGACTGGAAGCCGACGCAGTCGATCGGCACGCCACGGGACTTGAAGTCCCTGACCATGGTGTAGACGGCATTGCTCTTCGCGTTGACGCCGTCGGTGTTGTAGTCGTTGTAGCAGAGCTTGGCGTTCGGGTCGGCCGCGCGGGCCGTGCGGAAGGCCTCCTCGATGAAGCCGTTGCCGAGTCTGTCCTGGAAGGGGGAGCTGCGCCGGGCGCCGCTGCCGCCGTCCTGGAACGCCTCGTTGACCACGTCCCAGGAGTGGATCTCGCCCTTGTAGTGGGTCATGACCTGGGTGATGTGGTTGTTCATGGCCGAGCGGAGGTCACTCGCGCCCAGGCCGGAGACCCAGCCGGGCAGTTGGGAGTGCCAGACCAGGGTGTGACCGCGGACCTCCATGCCCTGGCTCTTGGCGTGGTTGAAGATCTGGTCGGCGCGGCTGAAGTTGAAGGAGCCGCGGTTCGGTTCGAGGGCGTCCCACTTCATCTCGTTCTCGGCCGTCACCGAGGTGAACTCGCGGTTGAGCGTGGCGACGTACTGCGATTCGCCGAGGTGGTTCGCGGCGACGGCGGCACCGAAGTAGCGGCCCTGCTCGGCCGCCGCCGCGCCCAGGGTGTCGGCGGCGTGGGCGGTGGTCTGGGGGAGCGCGGCGAGGGCCGTGACGGTGAGCAGGGCGGTGGTGGTGGCGCCCAGAGCGGCCCGCAGCCGGCCTCGGTGGCGGGGGGTGGTGCCTCCGGCTCTCGTTCTTGTTCGCAGTCGCTTTCCGATCATGCGCATGCCATCCCTTCTCCGGTGGGGGACCCGTGATGCCGTTCGGCGGGAATGTCGTGCTGTGCGGTGGAACGAAAGTTTCGGACTCGGCTCCGAATTTCTGCGGTGACCATACGGATGGCGAGGGTGCGGGTCAACCATTCGCGCACGACGGGAAGGGAGTTGGCCGATGGGTAGGTCGGGTGAAGGCCCGTCACCAGCACTGACGGAAACGTCTCGAAACTTTCGACTGGGCGGAGGGGTGGCGGGCTGGGCGACTCAGGGGGTGACGGCGGTCTGCGGAGCCGTCAGGTCCACCAGTCGGCACGCCGTCTCGATGTCGATCCTGACCTGTGCGATGGAGGCCCGGCCCGAGAGCCAGGTGATCAGGGCCGAGTGCCAGGTGTGCTCGATGACCCGGACCGCCGCGAGCTGGTCCGGCGTCGGATCGGCGAGTTCCATGGCGTCCAGGATGATCGCCGTGGTCTGCCGGGACACCTGGTCGACCTCGGGACTCACGCTGCGGTCCGCGAAGGTCAGGGCGCGCACCATCGCGTCGGCCAGCTGTGGCTCGCGCTGGAGGGCGCGGAAGGCCCGCATCAGGGTCTCCGCGGCCCGCTCGGCGGCGGTCTCACCGGACGGCGGCTTCTTCCGCAGGGTCGCGTGCATGTGCTCCAGCTGGTCCTGCATCGTGGCGACCAGCAGATGGATCTTGGACGGGAAGTAGCGGTACAGCGTGCCCAGCGCCACCTGGGAGGATTCCGCGACCTCACGCATCTGCACCGCGTCGAAGCCGCCCCGGCAGGCCAGCTGGGCGCACGCCTGAAGGATGCGGCGCCGGCGCGCCTCCTGCCGCTCGGTGAGGGAGGAGGCGGTGCGCAGGGAAGCGGGAGCGGTGCGCGGCGGGGCGGTGGGGTCGCTGCGCGGCGGGGCGGCGGGAGCGGTGCGGTGGGCGGCAGGGGCGGAGGCCGAGGCCGAGGTGGCGCACGTGGTGCCGGCATCGGGCCGCGCCGCCTTGCCGGCCTTGCTCGACTCGTCCGCCTCGGCTGCCTTCACTGCACCGGCCGCATCGGCCGTGGTGGCCTGATCGGCCGCATTGGCTGCCTTGGTCGCCTTGGTCCTGTTGGCTTCCGCGGGCATGGGTCCCGTCCGTGACACTCGGTGAGGGTGAATGGTCGGACAGCATGGCACGCTGTCCGTCGTGGCGTGAATCACCTGATCCACCGCTCACAACATCCCTACCTGCCGGTAGATTCAGATCCTCCAGACGATCAACTCTGAAACTTGTTCTAGGTTAGCGTCCCGGCGTAATGTCGCGGGACAGTGCAGGGAGAAGGGGGCCCAGAGTGACCGCTGAGGCCAGTCAGGCCGGGCCCTCGGCGGGCCTCGCATCCGACGGCTTGCGACCGCTCCGGATCGCACTCCTCACCTATAAGGGAAACCCGTTCTGCGGTGGCCAGGGTGTCTACGTACGCCACCTCTCCCGCGAGCTCGCCCGTCTCGGACACCGCGTCGAGGTCATCGGCGCCCAGCCCTACGCCGTCCTCGACGAGGGGTACGACGGGCTGAGCCTCACCGAGCTCCCCAGCCTCGACCTCTACCGCCAGCCGGACCCCTTCCGCACCCCGGGGCGTGGCGAGTACCGCGACTGGATCGACGCGCTCGAGGTCGGCACGATGTGGACCGGCGGTTTCCCCGAGCCGCTGACGTTCTCCCTGCGTGCCCGCCGCCATCTGCGCGCCCGGCGCGGCGACTTCGACGTCGTCCACGACAACCAGACGCTCGGCTACGGCCTGCTCGGTGACATCGGCGCCCCGCTGGTGACCACGATCCACCACCCCATCACCGTCGACCGGCGCCTCGAGCTGGACGCCGCCGAGAACGGGAAGCGGCGTTTCTCGGTGCGCCGCTGGTACGCCTTCACGCGGATGCAGAAGCGGGTGGCGCGCCGGCTGCCGTCCGTGCTCACCGTCTCCGGCACCTCGCGCCAGGAGATCATCGAGGATCTCGGCGTACGGCAGGACCGTATCCACGTCGTCCACATCGGCGCCGACACCGACCTGTTCTCGCCCGATCCTTCGGTGGCCGTCGTACCGGGCCGGATCGTGACGACGTCCAGCGCGGACGTGCCGCTGAAAGGGCTGGTCTTCCTCGTCGAGGCGCTGGCGAAGGTACGGGCCGAGCAGCCCGACGCCCATCTCGTCGTGGTCGGCAAGCGGCCCGCGGAGGGGCCCGTCGCGCAGGCCATGGAGCGGTACGGCCTCGAGGGCGCCGTCGAGTTCGTCAAGGGCATCTCGGACGCCGAACTGGTCGACCTGGTGCGGTCGGCGCAGGTCGCGTGCGTGCCGTCGCTGTACGAGGGCTTCTCCCTGCCGGCCGCCGAGGCCATGGCCACGGGTACCCCGCTGGTCGCCACGACCGGCGGTGCGATCCCCGAGGTCGCCGGCCGCGACGGGGAGACCTGTCTGGCCGTACCGCCCGGTGACCCGGGAGCGCTGGCCGCCGCGCTGACCCGGCTGCTCGGGGACCCGCAGCTGCGCGCACGCCTCGGGGCGGCCGGACGGGAACGGGTGCTGCGGAACTTCACCTGGGCGCGCGCGGCCGAGGGCACGGTGGCCCGCTACCGCGAAGCCATGGCGAGGGCCGGCGCGGGCCGGGACGCCGGGGCCGCCCGTGCGGCGGAACCGGCCGCGCGCCGTCCGTCCCCGGCCGGCACCGACGTCCTTTCCGGCACCCTCGCGGACGCGGGCGCCGTCCCGGGCACCCTCGCGGACCAGGGCGCCGTACCCGTGACCGCAGCCGACTCCTCCGACCGTGAAAGCAGGGCCACGTGCTGACCGTCGACTTCTCCCGGTTCCCGCTCGCCCCGGGCGACCGTGTCCTGGACCTCGGATGCGGGGCCGGCCGGCACGCCTTCGAGTGTTACCGGCGCGGTGCGCAGGTCGTGGCGCTGGACCGGAACGGGGAGGAGATCCGCGAGGTCGCCACGTGGTTCGCGGCGATGAAGGAGGCCGGGGAGGCGCCCGCCGGGGCCACCGCCACGGCGATGGAGGGCGATGCCCTCGCCCTGCCCTTCCCGGACGAGTCCTTCGACGTCGTCATCATCTCCGAGGTGATGGAGCACATCCCGGACGACAAGGGCGTGCTCGCCGAGATGGTGCGGGTGCTCAGGCCCGGCGGGCGGATCGCCATCACCGTGCCGCGCTACGGCCCGGAGAAGGTGTGCTGGACACTGTCCGACGCCTACCACGAGGTCGAGGGCGGCCACATCCGCATCTACAAGGCGGACGAGTTGCTGGCGAAGATCCGCGAGGCGGGCCTCAGGCCGTACGGCAGTCATCACGCGCACGCGCTGCACTCGCCGTACTGGTGGCTGAAGTGCGCGTTCGGCGTGGACAACGACAAGGCGCTGCCGGTGCGGGCGTACCACAAGCTGCTGGTCTGGGACATCATGAAGAAGCCGCTGGCCACCCAGCTCGCCGAGCGGGTGCTGAACCCGGTGATCGGCAAGAGTTTCGTGGCGTACGCGACCAAACCGCATCTGCCGCGCGCCGCGGCCGGGGCGGACGCCACGTGACGACCTCCAGGACTCCTCGCGATTCCCGGATCCCTCGGACCGAACACCTCGTCCTGCCCGGTGTTCTGACGGCCGATGATGCCGCCGCGACCGTCGCCGGGATTCTCGCCGTGCAGCGGGAGGACGGTGCGATCCCGTGGTTCCGGGGCCATCACCTCGACCCCTGGGACCACGTCGAGGCCGCGATGGCGCTGGACACGGCGGGTGAGTACGAAGCGGCCGAGCGGGCGTACCGGTGGCTTGCCCGGCACCAGTTGGAGGACGGCTCCTGGTACGCCGCCTATGCCGACGGCGACGTGTCCGACATCACCGACCGGGGCCGGGAGACCAACTTCGTCGCCTATGTCGCGGTCGGGGTGTGGCACCACTACCTCGCCACCGGTGACGACACCTTCCTGGACAGCATGTGGCCCACCGTGGGCGCCGCGGTGGAGTTCGTGCTGCGGTTGCAGCAGCCCGGCGGGCAGATCGGCTGGCGGCGCGACGACGACGGCACGGCCACCGCGGACGCGCTGCTCACCGGCTCCTCCTCCGTCCACCACGCGCTGCGCTGTGCGCTGGCCATCGCCGAGCAGCGCGAAGAGCCGCAGCCCGACTGGGAGTTGGCGGCGGGCGCGCTGCGGCATGCGATCCGGCACCACCCGGAGCGGTTCCTGGACAAGGACCGGTACTCGATGGACTGGTACTACCCGGTGCTCGGCGGTGCGCTCACCGGCGCGGAGGCCAAGGCCCGTATCGAGAAGGGCTGGGAGCGATTCGTCGTTCCCGGGCTCGGGGTGCGCTGTGTGGTGCCCAACCCGTGGGTGACCGGCGGGGAGTCGGCCGAACTCGCCCTGGCGCTCTGGGCGATGGGCGAGTCCGACCGGGCGCTGGAGGTGCTCCAGTCGATCCGGCACCTGCGCGATCCGGGGACCGGCCTGTACTGGACGGGGTACGTCTTCGACGACGACGCGATCTGGCCGCGCGAGCTGACGACGTGGACGGCCGGCTCACTGCTGCTGGCCGTCGCCGCACTCGGCGGCCACGAGCCCACCTGCGCGGTCTTCGGCGGCGATCACCTGCCCAGGGGCCTGGACCCGGACTGCTGCGCGCTCCTCTGAACCGGCCCCACCGCAGGCCGCCATGCGCTTCGGTTGCGGCGCGGGCGTCCGGCGATGGTGTGGCCGGTGAACAGGTGAACAGGTGGACGACGGCGGCGAGTCCGTAGCCGGGCTCGTCGCCGTGCCGTCGCCGCGGCCCTGGTCGGCCCCCGGCCGGGGTGCCCGGACCCCCGGTCACGTGACCGGGTTGCGGTGATGTCCGTACCGGGCGGGGCGGGTTCAGTTGCGGCGCAGGCGGCCGGCGATGGTGTGGCCGATGAACAGGTAGACGACGGCGGCGAGTCCGTAGCCGGCGACGACCCGGGCCCACTCCTCGTCGAACGTGAACAGGTCACGTGACCAGGCCGCGAGCCAGTTGGCCGCGTCATGGACGAACTGGACCAGGTCGTTGGCCCGGTTGGCGTCCAGCAGGTACATCAGAATCCACAGTCCGAGAATGACGGCCATGATGTCCGCGATCACCGCGATGACCGTCCCCGCGGAGGTGGAACCAGAGCGATATCGAGGGGACATACCTTCCGACTGGCCCCGAACGCCCGGTTGAAACCCGGGACGTTCGGGGCCAGTCGGAAGATGGGCGTGAGCTCAGCGGTGGGTGAGCAGCAGCCGCCAGGCCTCCGGGCCGCGCTGCTGGTACTCCACCGCGAAGACACCCGGGTGCCGGTCCTCGATCTGCCGCAGCAGCGGCAGCGGGTCGTGCGGTGCCACGAGCAGCATGGCCTGTCCGGCCGGTACGGCACCGAGTGCGCCGAACACCGTGGCGTGACGCAGGGCGTGCGGCACCTCCCGGACGTCGAGTTCGGGCACCTCCACGTCGTCCGAACCGCCGCATCCGCACGTGCCGCCACAGCCTCCGCCGCCGGCCTCCGCGCCTTCCTCGCTGCCGTGCTCGTGGCCGAGCAGCTCGTGCATGCCCGCCAGGAGCCCGGCGAGGGAGATGTCCGGGGCGCCGGCGATCAGCGGCAGGATGAGGTTGTTCTCCTTGTCCAGGTGCTCCTCGAAGAGGACCTGGAGCGCACGGCCGTCGGCCGCCGCCCGCACGGCCGAGCCGGCCTCGCGCAGCGCGTCGACCAGCGCGACGAGCCTGCGGTGCTCGGCGAGCATGCCGTCGACCAGGAGACGGGCCTCGGGCAGGTCACGGGCGGCCGAGTAGAGGGTGCCCTCCTCGGCGACCGCGTGCGGGATCAGGTCCCGGTCGCAGAAGGCGACCAGTCCGGAGCGGACCTCGTCGGCCCCGGCCGGGTCGCGGTCCGCGGCGGCGATCAGCATGGCCACCCGTCCGGCCAGCTCACCGGCCAGCTGGGCGTGATGTGCCTCGACGGCTTCGACCGCCGCCGCGTCCTTGGGGTCCGATGCGAGGGTGAGGGTGCTCATCAGGGGGCCGTCCTTCCAGCCGTGGGCGACCCGTCCGGTTCGGCCGGGTCCATGTCTGCAATATAGTACGGGCATGACCGTGGAAAATAACGGCCCGCTCCCCGGCAGCGGAGCGCAGCGTGTTCCGCTGTCCCGGCAACGCAGCGGAGTCCTGCAATATCTGCGCGGCCAGTCGGGTCCCGTCACCGCCACCGCCCTGGCCCAGGTGTGCGCGCTGCACGTCAACACCGTCCGCGAGCACCTGGACGCCTTGGTGGACGACGGTCTGGCGGCCCGTGAACGGTCCGCCCCCTCCGGACGCGGCCGACCCGCCTGGCGCTACCGGGCCCGCCCGCCGCAGGAGTCCCCCGCCCGGCACTACGCCGGTCTCGCCGCCGTCCTGGCCGCCCGGATCGCCCGCACCAGCCCCGATCCGCGCGGGGACGCCCTCGCCGCGGGCGAGGACTGGGGGCGCGTCCTGACGTCCGGGCAGGAGCCGTCGGCGGATCCGCGGGAGGCACGCGAGCGGCTGCTGGACCTGCTCGAGGAGATCGGTTTCGCACCGGAGGCCGGCCCGGAGGCGCGCGACGTCCGGCTGCCGCGCTGCCCCTTCGTCGAGACGGCCCGCGAGCACCCCGGTGTCATCTGCGGCGTCCACGAAGGGCTGGCCAGGGCCGCCCTCGCCGCCCTGGGCGAGAACCCCCAGGAGATCGAGCTCCTGCCCTTCGCCGAATCCGACGCCTGCCGCCTCCACCTGGACACCCTCAGCCGACCGTCCGGAGAATCCCGATGACCACCGCCGCCCGGCGGGCCGGCGCCCGCCGCGCCCCTCTGCTGCTGGCCGCCGGCCTCTGCCTGCTCGCCGGGCTCGACGCCGCACTCCTCCTGCTCGGACTCCCCGCCCCGGTCACCGATGACCGTCTGCCCCAGGTGCACGGGGTGCTGCTGGTGCTGGGCTTCGCCGGCACGCTGGTGGCGCTCGAACGCGCGGTCGCCCTGGGCAGCCGATGGGGCTACCTCGCCCCCGCCGGACTGGGCGCCGGGGGCCTGCTGCTGCTCACCCCCGTGGACCTGACCGTCCCGCGGCTGCTGCTCGTCGCCGGGAGCCTCGCACTGACCGCCCTGTACACGCGTTTCTGGCGCCGCCAGCCGAGCGCCGCCCTGCTCGCCCAGGGCGCCGGCGCGGTGTCCGGACTCGGCGCGGCGCTGCTGTGGCTCGGCGGCCTCGACGTCCCGCGGCTGCTGCCCTGGCTGGTCGCCTTCCTCGTCCTGACCATCGCGGGCGAGCGACTCGAACTGGCCCGTGTGGCAGTTCTCACACCGCACGCCGAGCCGACCTTCGTGGCCTGCCTCGGGGCCGTCGTCACCGGAGTCGTCACCACCCTGATGTGGCCGGCCACCGGCACGCTGCTCCTCGGTGCCGCCCTGCTCGCGCTGGTCGCCTGGCTCGTCGCGCACGACGTCGCCCGCCGGCTGCTGCGCTCCACCGGACTGCCCCGCTTCTCCGCCGCCTGCCTGCTCGCCGGCTACGCGTGGCTGGGCCTGGCCGGCGCGTTGTGGCTGCTGGGCGGCCCGGTCGCCGAGGGGAGCCGCTACGACGCCGTGGTGCACGCCGTGTTCCTCGGCTTCGTGATGTCGATGATCATGGCGCACGCCCCGGTGATCCTGCCCGCCGTACTGCGCCGCCCGCTGCCCTACCACCCCGGGCTCGCGGTGGCGGCCTGGCTGCTGCACCTCTCCCTCGTCCTGCGCGTGGTGGTCGGTGACCTGCGGGAGATCCGCGGGGCGTGGCAGCTCGGCGGGGTGCTCAACATCGTCGCGGTGCTGCTCTTCGTCCTGACGGCGGCGGCCTCGTCGGTGGCGGCCACCCGACGCGCCGCCACCCCTGCCAGGTCCCCCGACCCCGTCTCCCCCGGCCCCGTCTCCGACTCCGCCGACTCCGCCGACTCCGCCGACTCCGCCGACTCCGCCGACTCCGCCGGCCCCGTCTCCGCCGACCCGAGGAACACCCGGTGACCACGCAACTGTCCTCACCCCCGGCGAGCGGCCCCGCCCCGACGCCCCCCGGACGATCACCGCGCGCGCTGTGGCACCTCGGTGTGAACGCCGTCGTGGTGGCCTGGCTCGCGCTGTTCGCCGCGGTTGGGAGCGCCCACCACTTCCTGCCGCACGCGTCCTGGCTGCTGGTCCACACGCTGCTGCTCGGGGCGGTCACCAACGCCGTCGTCATCTGGTCGGGCCACTTCGCCGCGTCCGTGCTCCGGCTGCCGGAATCGAACCGGGGCGCCCCGGCCGCCCTGCGGCTGGTCTGCCTGAACGCCGGAGCCGTCGCCGTCATCGGCGGCATGTTCTTCGACCGGTGGGCCGTCGTGCTCGTCGGCGCGTGTCTGGTCGCGGCGGCCGTCACGGCCCACGCCGTGTGGTTGGTCCGGCTGCTGCGCCGGGCGCTGCCCGGCCGGTTCACCATGACCGTGCGCTACTACATAGCCGCCGCCGCCCTGCTGCCCGTGGGGGCCGCGCTCGGCGTCGTCATGGCCCGCGGTGACCTCGGCGGGGACCTCCCCGACCGGCTGCTGATCGCGCACGAGCTGATCAACCTGCTCGGCTGGGTCGGCCTCACCGTGGCCGGAACGCTGATCACCCTGTGGCCCACGATGCTGCGCACCCGGGTGGCGGACGGCGCGGAACGGGCCGGGCGCCGCGCCCTGCCCGTGCTGCTCACCGGACTCGGCGCGGCCGTCGCCGCCGCCCTGCTCGGGCCCCCGGCGCTGGCCGCCCCCGGGGTGGCCGCCTACGCCGCCGGGCTCGTCGTCGCGGGCATCCCGTGGGTGCGCGAGGCCCGGGCGAAGACCCCGCGCTCCTTCGCCGCCTGGTCGGTGGCCGCGGGCAGCCTCTGGCTCGCCGGGTCACTGCTGGTCCTGGCCGGCATCCTGCTCTCCACGACGTCCTGGATCACGGTGGCGGAGCGCACGTCCCTGCTGACCGCGCCGCTCGCCGCGGGCTGGATCGCCCAGGTGCTGCTCGGCGCCCTCAGCTTCCTCGTCCCCGTGGTCCTGGGCGGCGGCCCCACGGCTGTACGCGCCGCCACCGCCGGACTCGAACGGGCCTGGCCCGCCAGGCTGACCATCACCAACGCCGCGCTGCTGCTCTGCGTCCTCCCGGTGCCGTCCATGGTCCGGGTGGTGAGCTCCGTGCTGCTCCTGGTGATGCTCCTGCACTTCCTCGTCCTGCTGGTCCTCACGGTCGTACGGGGCCTGCGGAACCGTCGGAACGGGGCGGCCGCACCGGCAGTCCCGGACGGGCCGGCGACCCCGCACCGCGTGCTCGGGGGCGTGGCCGTCGGGCTCGCGGTCGTGATGCTGGCCGTCGCGGGCGGCGGTGCGGCGGACGTGCGGTCGCTGCCGATCCTGGAGCGGTCCGCCGCGACGAGCGCGGACGGCGGCGAGGTGACGCCGACCGGTGACACCACGACGGTCGAGGTGACGATCCGCGGCATGCGTTTCTCCCCGGCCTCCGTCGAGGTGCCCGCCGGCAACCGCCTGGTGGTCGAACTGCACAACACCGGCACCGACACACACGACCTGGTCCTGGAGACCGGCGCCCGCACCGACCGGCTCGCCCCCGGGAAGCGGGCGACGCTGGACGCGGGGGTCGTCGGCCGGGACCTGGACGGCTGGTGCTCGGTGGTCGGACACCGGCAGATGGGCATGGTCTTCGCGGTGGAGGTCACCGGGGACGGCGCAGCCGCGCAGGACAACGAGGCCGCCGAGGAGAACGGGACGTCGAAGGAGAACGGGACGTCGAAGGAGAACGGCACCGGGCACGACCACGGCGGGACGGCATCCGAAGGCGACGGCGCCTCCGCCGCGGACGCCTTCGACCCGATGGCCGAACCCGCCGACGGCTTCACCGCACGCGACGCCCACCTTCCTCCCGCCTCGGAGGCGTCCGGCCCCCGGCTGCACAAGCGCACCCTCACCGTGCAGGAGGCGGAGGCCGACGTGGCCCCCGGTGTACGGCAGAAGCTGTGGACCTTCGGCGGAACGGCCCCCGGGCCCGTCCTGCGCGGCCGCGTCGGTGACACCTTCGAGATCACCCTCGTCAACGACGGGAGCCTCGGCCACTCCGTCGACTTCCACGCCGGAGCGCTGGCACCGGACCGGCCGATGCGCACCATCCAGCCCGGCGAGTCGCTGACGTACCGGTTCAAGGCCACCCGCAGCGGGGTGTGGATGTACCACTGCTCCACCATGCCGATGTCCCTGCACATCGCCAACGGCATGTTCGGCGCCGTGGTCATCGACCCGCCCGACCTGCCGGCCGTGGACCGCGAGTACCTGCTGGTGCAGTCCGAGTTCTACCTCGGCGAGCAGAACGGGACGGCCGACGCCGGCAAGCTGAACGCGAAGGAGCCCGACATGGTCGCCTTCAACGGGTACGCCAACCAGTACGACCACGACCCCCTGACGGCGAAGGTCGATGAGCGCGTACGGATCTGGGTGCTGACGGCGGGGCCGAACGTGCCCAGTGCCTTCCACGTCGTGGGCGGGCAGTTCGACACGGTGTTCCGTGAGGGTGCGTACGACCTGAAGCCGGGCAACCCGGAGCGCGGGGGCGCACAGGTCCTCGATCTCGCCCCCGCGTCGGGCGGCTTCGTCGAGCTGACCCTGCCCGAGGCGGGCAACTACCCGTTCGTCACGCACATCATGAGCGACGCGGAACGCGGTGCACACGGTGTGCTGCGCGTGCGCTGACCGGGCCGAACGGCCCTGTACCGGTGCCCCGATGGGCCCATGAGCCCGTCGGCGCACCGGACCTAGCCTGGCGCGGAGCGCACCGCGCGATCCCGCCGTTGTGAGTGAGCCGTAGTGAGTGAGCCGTTGTGAATGAGGCCTCCGTGAACCGCCGCCGCCGTGATCTGCCGCTCGTCTACTCCTGCTCGGGCTGTTCGAGCGCGGCCCAGATGACCAACTGGATCGCGGTCCAGCTCGACCGGCGCGGCATCGCCGAGATGTCGTGCATCGCCGGTGTCGGAGGGGACGTGCCGAGCCTGGTGCGCAAGGCGCGCAGCGACCGGCCGGTCGTCGCCATCGACGGGTGCGTGCTGCAGTGCGCCCGCAACTGCCTCGCCCGGCACGGCGTGACGCCGGCCGTGCACCATCTCCTCAGCGACGACGGCGTGCGCAAGCGGCTGGGGGAGGACTTCGACCCGGAGCAGGCGGAGCGGGTGCTCGACGGACTGATCGCCCGGATCGGCGAGGAGACGGGTTCCTCCTAGGCGCCGGTGCCGTTACCCGTGCGCCGCAGGGTCGCCACGCACAGGTGCGGGGTGACGAAGGGCTCCAGGCCCTCGGCGGCAAGGGGGGCCCGAAGGGTCTCCACCGTGCCGCGCATCAGGCCCAGGTGGATTGCGCAGACGATGTCCGGGCGGTGCTGTGCCACCTCGCGGAACGGGCAGTGGTGCAGGCGCAGCCGCCGGTCGGCGCCGCCGTCCGGGTCCGCCCCCGCACCCGTCCCGGTCTCGTCCGCACCCGTCCCGGTCTCCTCCGCCTCGGGCTCCGTCACGAAGCCCATGTCCTCCAGGGTCGCCACCAGCCGGCGTTCCCCCTCCTCGGCGCTGATGCGCTCGGTGGGGGCGGGAGCGTCGGTCAGATAGGCGCCCCACGAGTGACCGGCCCGCGTCGCGGCGGCGACCGGGTCCTCCACCGAGGACGAGACGACGCCGATGAGGATGTCGGAGAGCAGCCGGAAACTGCGGGAACCGTCCGGTCCGTCGGTGGCGGCGGCCGAGTAGACCACCTTGGGCCGTCCCGGTTCGTCACGCGGCGCGGTGCCGCGTACCGCCAGGTTGTCGGCGACGAGCGCGTCCAGGTGGAAGCGGGCGGTGTTGAGATGGATGCCGGCGTGCGCGGCGATGTCGGCCACGCTCACCGGGCCGTCCGCCTCGCGCAGCATCTGCAGGACGGCGGCGCGCCGCCCGCGCTGGGCCGGACCGCCGGTGCCGGGATCGGTGAGCTGTCGTCGTGGGGCCATGTGTGGATAGTACAACTGTAGGGGTTAGAAACAGGAGATTCTGTCTCTAACCCCTACGCGCTGTCTCCGGTCACTCCGGCGGGGCGACCTTGGTGTGGTAGAGCCGGCGTCCCAGCAGGGTGAGGAGCAGACCGTGCGGTGCGGACACCGCCAGCAGGAGGGCGAGTTCCGCCGGGGCGTGGTGGCGGACCGCCTCCGCTGCCGCCAGCGCGATCGCGACGACGGAGACGAACAGCGAGACGGCCCGGTGGAAGCGGTGCACCTCCGAGTGCGGCCACGCGTCCGGGCGCACCGGTACCGGGGCCTCCTTCACGGCCCGGTGGTATCCGGCGAACAGACGGGACTCCCAGGCGCCGGTGCTCTGGCGGCCGTAGATGTCCAGGCCGATGCCGACCAGCAGCAGCACCGTCAGGTATCCGGCGGCGAGCAGGGTCTCACCGCTCACGGGGACACCCCCTCACCGGCCAGGTCCTCGTCCGCGTCCTTGTTCCGGCTCGCGTCCGCGTCGGCATCCTCGCCCCGGCCCGTGTAGTCGTCCGAGTCCTCCCCCCGGCCCGTGTACTCGTCCGTGTCCTCGTCCTCGTTCCCCGAGTCGGTGGGCTTCGCCATGACGGGCCCCACCTCGGTGAACAGCAGGCTCAGTTCCTCGTCTCCCGGCTGCCGGGTCCTGCCGACGCGATGGCGTACGCCCAGCCAGGTCATCCACAGCACCGGCAGCACGCCTCCGACGAGGAACACCACGTCCCCGGGCAGTCGCAGCCACTCCAGGAACACGTTGGTGTCACCCTGCAGATAGCCGAGGCTGCGGGCGTCCGCGTAGCCGCTCTCGACCACCTTGTACAGCTGGAGGGCGCCGCTGGGCAGCAGGGTGGCGAACGACATCCACGCCAGGCCGAGGTTGAGCGACCAGAACGCCATCCGGGGCCAGCGGTCGGACCACTTGTTCTCGGGGATGAGATACCGCAGCGCGAACACCGCGAAGCCGACCGCGAGCATGCCGTAGACGCCCATCATCGCGGCGTGCGCGTGGTTGGCGGTCAGGCCGGTGCCCATCTCGTAGTAGGAGACGATCGGCAGGTTGACCAGGAAGCCGAAGACACCGGCCCCCAGGAAGTTCCAGAAGCCGACCGCGGCCAGGAACATGACCGCCCACCGGTGCGGGAACGGTGTCTCCGACGGGCTGTGGCGGCGGGCGCCGATCTGCAGGAAACTCCATGCCTCGACGGTGAGGAAGAGCAGCGGCACCACTTCCAGGGCGGAGAACGTGGCGCCGAGCGCCAGGTGCTCGGCGGGCTCCCCCGAGAAGTACAGGTGGTGCATGGTGCCGATCACACCGCCCGCGCCGTACAGCACGATGTCGAGGAAGATGACGGACAGCGCCACCCGTTCGCGGACGACGCCCAGCAGGACGAAGAGGTAGGCGACCGTCGCGGTGGTGAACAGCTCCATGAAGTCCTCGACCCACAGGTGCACCACGATGAAGCGCCAGAAGTCGGCGGCGGTGAACTGCGTGTCGGGAGTGGCCAGGAGGCCGACGGCGTAGAAGGCGGGCAGGGCGAGCGCGGCCAGGAAGAACAGCCACGGCATGTTGGCGACGCTCTCCCCCTGGAGCCGGCGGCGCAGCCCGCGGAAGAGGATGACGACCCAGATCACCATGCCGATGGTCAGCAGGGTCTGCCACACCCGTCCCAGGTCCAGGTACTCCCAGCCCTGGTTGCCCAGTTGGGCCCACAGATCGCCGAGCCAGCCGCGCTGACCGGCCAGTTCGCCCAGCAGGCTGCCGACGACCACGACGACCAGCGCGCCGAGCAGGATCCGGGTCAGCAGGGCCTGCCGGCGGGGCTCCCAGCCGCGGGCGATCAGCGGGACGATGAAGATGCCGATGGCCAGGAACGAGGTGACCACCCAGAAGATCGACAGCTGGGTGTGCCAGGTGCGGACCAGGTTGTAGGGCAGCCAGCGGTCGAGCGGGATGCCGAAGAAGCTCTGGAGGTCGGCCCGGTAGTGCTGGGCGGCGGAGCCCAGCAGCACCTGGACCAGGAACAGTCCCGCCATGACGAGGAAGAACCAGGCCGTCGCGCGCTGCGCGGGGGTGAGCCGGACCCGGTCGGGTGAGTGGAAGCGCAGCTCCCGGTGGTCACGGCGGTGCCAGCCGAGGAAGTTCCAGCGGCCGAACGCGGCGAACAGCGCGCCGGTCCCCACCAGCAGGAAGATCAGCGACAGCACGCTCCAGGTCACGGTGTGACCGGTCGGCTCGTTGTCGACCAGCGGCTCCGAGGGCCAGTTGTTGGTGTACGAGTAGTCGTGGCCGGGACGTTCGGCGGCGGCCGTCCACGCCGTCCAGGCGAAGTAGGCCGTGACGTCGTGGATCTCCTCGGGATCGGTGATCGCGTCCGGCTTGAGGCCCTGCTTGCCCTCCGGGCTGCCGAGCAGGTCGCCGTAGTGCTTCACCAGCTCGGGGAAGGCGGCCGCCTGCGCGTCGCTCCACACCAGGGTCCCGGTGCTGTCGTCGTAGCGGTTGGTGCGGTAGTCGTCGACCGTGCGGTCGTGGGCGTCCGCCGAGTCGGCGCCGCCATAGGACTCGCGCACGATCGTGGCGCTGCGGTTGAGGTAGTCGGCCGTGAAGTCCGGGCCCAGATAGGCGCCGTGGCCGTAGATCGATCCGTACTGCATGAGGCCGGTGCGCAGGAACACCTTCTGGCCGTCCATGACGTCGTCACCGGTGAAGACGACCTGGCCGGTCGAGGTGACCGTCTGCTCGGGAATGGGGGGTTGGGCCTGATAGGTCCGGATCGCCAGGAAACCGAGGACGAAGAACCCGCCCAGCGTGACGAGTATGGCCGCCTGGACCCAACCGCGGGCGATCATCCGCGGCCGCTTGGTTCCGGGTGGTCTGGGTGCTGCTCCCATGTGGCTTGCCCTTCTTGACATGGGGCGCCCGTGGAGGGGCGCTCTGTCCTGTCCGAAGAGTAGTACCAATAAAATTAGTATTAACAGGGGGGCTAGGTTAAACACCGCGCGCCCGGCCGGTCGGGTGCACGCGCAACGGCCCCCCGCCCGGAAGGGCGGGGGGCCGTGACGGGAAAGGGCCGTGGATCAGCCGCGCTGGATGCCCGACGTGTCCTGCAGGACGCCGCGACGGCCGTCCTGCGTCTGTGCGACGAGCGCCTGACCGCGCTGCTCGACCGCCAGGTACCAGGTACCGGGGGCCAGTTCGGCGATCGGCGTGGGTGAACCGTCCTCCGGGAACAGCGGCCGGGGCACCGGCACGGCGAACCAGAACGGCGAGAAGTCACCGGCGGGCGCCGGAGCGGTGGGCTGGCCCTGCTGCGGCTGGCCCGGGAAGGGCTGCTGACCCGGCTGACCGGGCTGACCCGGCTGACCGGGCTGACCGGGCTGGCCCGGCTGCGGCTGACCGCCGAAGGAGGCCGGCTGCTGCGCACCGGGGTAGCCGTAACCGCCGGGCGGCTGGGCGCCGTAGGGCTGCGGGGCGGCGGGACGCGCCGCCGGGAGGAGGGCACCCTTGAGGGCGGGGACCAGCGGGGTGGCGACCGCCGCGGCGGCCATGACGAGCGTGGCGATGAGGGCGAGGATCAGACCGGTGCCGGGGTCGGGTCCGTCGCCCCCGCCGCTGAAGTTGTCGGCGCCGCCGGCCACGTCGAAGATGTTGCCGAGCGCACTCCATGCGGCGAACACCGTGAAGGCCACGCCGAACTGGGCGAGGTCGAGCCCCGCGACCTTCGGCGACTGCGGCAGGCCACGGGTGACGACGATGAGCGCCGCGCCGATGATGCCCGCCAGCACGACACCGAGCAGTACCGGACCGCTCGACCACAGGCTGGGAATGTCGAGGCTGTCGGGCGCGCCGTCGACGGAGTAGAGGTCGAGGAACGACGCGATGAACAGCAATACCGCTGCTCCGATCACCACGCCGTCGCCTCGAGTGAGGGAGCGGATATTCACTTCAGGTCCTTCGTAGGTCGTCTCGTCGTCGGAAGAGGCGTCGCTGTCACCATGTCGCCCGAAGGGTCCGGTGCGAAGCGCGGGGGTGGGCCCCTCATCGTACGGGCGACACTATCGTCCGTACGATCGGGCTGTCCGCCCGGATCACTGCGCTGATCCCTACCCGCGCAGGAAACTCACGATTCCGTCGGAAATCCCTTGCGCCGCTTTCTGCCGCCAGGCACCGCTGGTCAGCAGTGCCGCGTCCTTGCTATCGCGCATGTTGCCGCACTCGATGAACACCTTGGGAACCGTTGACAGATTGAGACCGCCCAGGTCCTTACGCGTGACGAGACCGGTACCGCCGCCGGTGTAGTTGGAGGGCGCGCTGCCGGTGGCGCGGACGAAGTTGCCCGCGATGCGCTCACCGAGGTCGCGTGACGGCTCCACGACGGCCCGGGTGTCGGCGGCACCGGCGTTCACGGCGCCCGGGAGGATCACGTGGAAGCCGCGATTGCCGGTGCCGGAGCCGTCCGCGTGGATCGAGACGACCGCGTCCGCCTTCGCCCTGTTGCCGATCCGGGCACGCTCGTCCACGCACGGGCCGAACGGCCGGTCGGCGTCCTGCGTCAACTTCACCGTGGCGCCCCGCTCTTCGAGCAGCGTGCGCATCCGGTGGGCGACATCGAGGGTGAACTTCGCTTCCGCGTAACCGTCGTTGGTGGACGTGCCGGTGGTGTCGCATGCCTTGCGGTTCGTCCCGATATCCACCTGGCGGTTGATCTCGGTGGTGTGCTGGAAGTTGCCCGGGTTGTGTCCCGGGTCGATGACGACGACCTTGCCCTTGAGCGGGCCGGACGCGGCGGGGCCGGAGGCCGAGGGGGACTCCGCGGTGGCGGAGGAGCTGGGCTTCCTGCCCTCGCCACCGGCGGACGGCGACGCGCTCCGGGCGGAGGCCGACGGCGTACGCGACGCGGTGGACGCGGAGGCAGAGGCACTTCCCGAGCCCTCGTCGTCCCCCGACCCGTCCACGGCCGCGTACACCCCCCACCCGAGCAGGCCCCCGGACACGAGCGCGGCGAGCGCCACGGTCAGCGGGCCCCGCCGGGACCGTCGGGGCTGGGGAGGTTCGAAGCCGGGACCTGTGTACGACACGCAGCCACCCTAGCGGTGTCAGATGCCCGTGCCGGTACGGCGCAGTACGCGCAGGGAGCCGGTGGCCGAGAGATCCGTGAACGCGCCGGACGCGAGCGCGCGGAGGTAGACGCGGTAGGGGGCCTGGCCGGTGAACTCGTCGGCCGGGTCGGGGAAGACGTCGTGGATGACGAGGAGACCGCCCTCGGTGACGTGCGGGGCCCAGCCCTCGTAGTCGGCGGTGGCGTGTTCGTCGGTGTGGCCACCGTCGACGAAGACGAGGGCGAGCGGGGACGCCCACAGGGCCGCGATCTGCGGGGAGCGGCCGACCAGGGCGACCACGTGGTCCTCCAGGCCCGCCCGGTGCAGGGTGCGGCGGAAGGAGGGGAGGGTGTCCATCAGGCCCAGTTCGGGGTCGACCGTCTCCGGGTCGTGGTAGTCCCAGCCGGGCTGCTGCTCCTCGCTGCCGCGGTGGTGGTCCACGGTGAGCGCGGACACACCGGCCGAGCGGGCCGCGTCGGCGAGCAGGATCGTGGAGCGGCCGCAGTAGGTGCCGACCTCCAGCAGGGGCAGGCCCAGCCGGCCGGCCTCGGCCGCCGCCGCGTACAGGGCCAGGCCCTCGTCCACGGGCATGAAGCCCTTCGCCGCCTCGAACGCGGCCACGATCCCGGGCTCGGGTGCCATCGACATGGGGCTTGCCTCTCCCGGGGTCGTCCGTGTGTGCACGGGGCCATGCTGCCGTACCCCGGTGAGGCCGGGCGACAGGGGGTACCGGCGGGTAGCGGAGTTCCGTGCCGCGTCGCCGCCGGCTGCCAGGACTCCGCCCGCCCCCGGTGAGGGGGAGCGGGCGCGGATCCTATTGGTTTCCTCTTCAGTCGATCCATCGGCGCTCCCGCCCGGGCCGACACTGCTCGGGCCGAACCGCCCGGGACAGCGGCGGCCGGTGTCAACCGAAATGCCGGTGCGTGGGACACGGACGGGTTGAGAGCATGGCGTCCATGCTCGAAGCCACCGACACCACCCGCGTGCCCGGCCGTACCCCGTCTCCCAGGTGGCTGGTGGTGGCGCTGGCCTGCGCCGGGCAGTTCCTCGTGGTCCTCGACATCTCCGTGGTGAACGTCGCGCTGCCGTCGATGCGCACGGGGCTGGCCCTCGACGAGCAGGGGCTGCAGTGGGTGGTCAACGCCTACGCCATCGCCTTCGCCGGCTTCATGCTGCTCGGCGGACGTGCCGGTGACCTCTACGGGCGCAAGCGTATGTTCCTTATCGGCCTCGGCCTGTTCACGCTGGCCTCGCTGGCGGGCGGGCTGGCCCAGGAGGGATGGCAGCTGCTGCTGGCGCGGGCGGCGCAGGGACTGGGGGCGGCCGTGCTGGCACCCTCCACGCTGACCATCGTCACCTCGGCGGTGCCGGAGGGCGCGGCCCGGGCCCGGGCCATCGCGACCTGGACGGCCGTCGGGGCGGGTGGTGGCGCGGCCGGCGGATTCGTCGGCGGGCTGCTGGTGGACGCGCTGTCATGGCGGTGGGTGCTGCTGATCAACGTGCCGGTCGGCGTGGTGGTGCTGGCCGGGGCGGCCCGGTGGCTGGCGGAGAGCCGGGCCGGGGACGGACGGCGGCTCGACCTGCCGGGCGCGGTGCTGGTGACGGCCGGCCTCGCCACCCTGGCGTACGGCATCTCACAGACCGAGGCGGAGGGCTGGACGGCGGGGGCCACCCTGGTGCCCCTGTGCGCGGGGCTCGCCCTGATCGCGCTCTTCCTCCTCGTCGAGGCGCGGACCAGGACCCCGCTGATGCCGCTCGGGCTGCTGCGGCTGCGGCCGGTGGCGTCGGCGAACGTGGCGATGTTCCTGAGCGGCTCCGCGATGTTCTGCATGTGGTTCTTCATGACCCTGTACGCGCAGAACGTGCTCGGCTACACCCCGCTGAAGGCAGGCCTCGCCCTGGTGCCGAGCTCGCTCGCCGTGGTCCTCGGCTCCAAACTCGCGCCCCGTCTGATGCGTACGGCGGGACCGCGCACGGTGGCGGTGCTCGGCACGCTGATCGCGCTGGCCGGGTTCGGATGGCAGTCGACGATGACCGTGGACGGGGCGTATCTGACCGTGATCATGTTCCCCGGCATCCTGATGATGCTGGGCGCCGGCCTCGCCGGGACCCCGCTGGCCGCACTGGCCACGTCCGGCGCGGCACCGGAGGAGGCCGGCCTGGTCTCCGGCCTGATCAACACCTCCCGCACGATGGGTGGCTCCCTGGGCCTCGCCGTCATGTCGACCATCGCGGCCGCCCACACGGCGGGAGTCCGGACACCTGAGGCACTCACGGAGGGGTACGCGCGGGTGTTCGGCGTGGGGACGGCCGTGCTGGCGGTCGGCGCCGTGCTGATGTGGGTGTGGCTGCCCCGCCGGGCGGCGGGGGCCGGCCACTGATCGGTGGTGAGTGGACGCACGTCGGTCACGGCGCCGGTGTACGCGCCCTCGTTCCACCGGGGAGACGGTCCGGGGCGCCGCCCCCGTCGCCTCGTGCCGCATCCATCCGGCCGGACCGCGCGGGGAAGCGGCCTGCCGGGACCGGACCAGGGTGCGGATCGCCACCCGGGTCGAGTACGCCGGTGACCCGAGGGCCCGCTCCGTCCGCGGGCAGAGCCGCTCGCACGGCCTCCGGCACGACAAACGTCCCGCCTGCCGCTATACAGAATGCCGCGTCCTCACCCGCAAGGGGACGCTTCCGGCGATGGTGACCAGGAGAACCGTGCCCCTCGACGCAGCCAAGGCGCTCGCCGCCCCACCCCGTACCGCCCGGATCTCCTGGACCGCCAAGGACGTCCTGCTCTACCACCTCGGCATCGGTGCCGGCCGGCCCGCCACCGACCCCGGCGAACTGCGCTACACCCTGGAGTCCCGGCTGCACGTCCTGCCGAGCTTCGCCACCGTCGCGGGCGGCGGACCGCCCGGGGTGATCGCCGGGCTGACCGTGCCCGGCGTCGACGTCGACCTCGCCCGCGTCCTGCACGGCGGCCAGTCGCTCACCGTGCACCGCCCCCTGCCCGCCCACGGCCACGCCACCACCACCGAGCGGATCACCGCCGTCTACGACAAGGGCACGGCGGCGCTCCTCGTCCTGCGCACCGAGGCGGCCGGCACCGACGGCCCCCTGTGGACGTGCGACGCGCGGATCCACGTACGCGGCGAAGGCGGCTGGGGCGGCGAACGCGGCCCGTCCACGCGGGCCGAGGCACCCACGCGACCACCGGAGCGGACCCTCGACCTGACCGTCCGGGAGGACCAGGCCCTGCTCTACCGCCTCACCGGCGACCTGAACCCCCTGCACGCCGACCCCGCGTTCGCGGCCCTCGCCGGGTTCGAACGGCCCGTCCTGCACGGGCTGTGCACCTACGGCATGACCCTCAAGGCGGTCGTCGACACCCTGCTCGACGGTGACGTCACCCGCGTCCGCTCCTACCGCACCCGGTTCGCGGGGGTCGTGTACCCGGGCGAGACGCTGCGGATCCGGATGTGGCGCGGGGAGGGCGAGGTGACGGTGGCCGTCGCAGCGGTCGACCGGGGAGAGGCCCCCGTGCTCGCGGACACCACCGTCACACACTCCTGACCGGGTGGACGGCGAAAGGCCCCGCCCGTCGGTGTGCGACGGACGGGGCCCCTTCGGACAACGGTGCCTGAGGTGCCGTCAGGCGGCCGACTCCACGTGCTCGTGCTCCGGTGCCGGCCTGCGGTGGCGGCCACGCGGGGACGCTTCGGCCTCCTGCATGGAGACCGGTCCCCGGTGCCTGCCCTGCCCGGTGGTGGCCTGTCCGTCCTCGGCGGAATGCGCCTGATGTGTGATGACGTCGTTCATCGGAAAATTCACCCCGTAAACATGATCTTTCCAACAGCCGGGCGAGTCTAACCGGCACACCACGCCACGGATCCAGGCGGCCACGCCGACCGCCACTACTTCGTTACAAACCGCCCCAACGGTGCCTCCTGCAGGGGTACGGGACGCGGTGCGGGAAGGGTCTCGGAGAAGCCGTACGCCACGGGCGCGTCGCCGGACGGCAGTTCACCCGGGACGCCCGGCGACCCGGCCTGGACGGACGGGTTCTCACCGACGGCGCCCGGTGCCCCCGGGAGGTCCGCCGGCGGACTGACCCCCAGCCCCTCCGGCTGCCGCTCCTGTCCCGGTACCCGCACGACCGCCACACCGCACGGCACCGACCGGGTGGCGTACGGCAGTCGCAGCGCCCCGTCCGCCGTCCACAACCCGGAGCCGGTCAACCACCCCGCAGGGGCGGGGAGATGACGCACCTGCCGCTCCGCGGGCCGCCACACCCCGACCCAGCTGCCGGCCGTGCCGTCGATGCGCAGCGCCACCGCGCACCCCTCCGGGGTCAGCATCTGCCCCGGCTGGATCGCGAACGGCGTCACCCTGTGGTCCGGCAGCCGCAGGCACTCCGGGAAGCGCACCGGCAGGGTGCTGCCCAGCACCCCCCAGCCCAGCCGGTCCCGCCCGGGGGAGGGGGCGTCGGAGCGGATCAGCAGCAGACCGCTGTCCGGGTCGGCGAGCAGGACCCGGTCGTCGCTTCCGTCGGTGATCTGCAGCAGTGGGGACATCTCGCCGCCGCGCCCCAGGTCCACCACGACGGCCTTGACGCGCCCGCCGCTCTCCCGGTCCAGGGCCAGCATCCGTCCCGGCCGGTCCAGCCACACCCCGCCCGAGCAGCGGCCGGGGACCTCCGCGACGCGTTCGGGCCCGCGTGTGCCGCCCGCGACCAGCCACACCGCCGCCGACCGCCGGCCCGCGGCGAGGACGTACGCCCGCTCCCCGCCCGGTGCGGGCGGCAGCAGCCGCAGCCGGGTGTCCTCCTCCGGGCACTCGACCGTGCCCAGCGGCAGCTCGCCGGTGCCGGGGCCGGTCGGATACAGCAGGGAGAAGGCGTGCCGTCCGTCCACCAGCCGGTGGATGAGGACCCGCCCGTCGCCGAGCGGCTGCACCTCGGTGCCGGGTTCCTCGGGCTGGTTGCCGGGCAGCGGTACCGCGTAGGGCTCGGGGCCGTCCAGGGTCCAGCGCTCCGGGAAGAGTGAGTCGCCGGCGAGGGCGAGGCGTGCGGCGTAGCTCCCGTCCGCGGTGATGGCGCAGCCCGCCCGCCCGGCTGCTCCGTCCTCGTGTCCCGTCACAGGTTCGATGGCACAGACCGTCATCGTTCGGTCACCTCCGGTGGCGAACGGTAGTTTTCGCCCGCACGGGCGGTGGACCGGTGAGGGTCCGCTTCACACGGAAGGGTGCTCCAGGAACGATTCGCCTGAGGTGGGGGAGCAGTTGTGCTCCATGCGGCGGAGGCGGTCCTCGCGGCTCTCACCGCAGAGACCACCGCACCCCGTGGGCCGAGGAGCCACGACGCCGGGCGGCCACCGCCGCGAGAGCGGCGCCGGTTCAGGCGCGGAGGGGGTGCCAGGTAGCCTTGCAGACGTGCCCCGTCTGTCAGAAGTCATCGCCGCGCTGGAGAACCTGTGGCCCGCCGAGCGGGCCGAGTCCTGGGACGCGGTCGG
The DNA here is from genome assembly GCF_055569765.1 of Streptomyces sp. NPDC031365. Taxonomy (NCBI): domain Bacteria; kingdom Bacillati; phylum Actinomycetota; class Actinomycetes; order Kitasatosporales; family Streptomycetaceae; genus Streptomyces; species Streptomyces sp. NPDC031365. The sequence goes on from NZ_JBVIIM010000002.1 coordinate 322,103, forward strand.
CACCGTCGTGGGCGACCCCGAGCAGGAGGTCGGGCGGGTCCTGTTCGCCGTCGATCCGGTCCAGGAGATCGTCGACGAGGCGGTCGGACTGGACGCCGATCTGCTCGTCACCCACCACCCGCTCTACCTGCGCGGTACGACCACGGTCGCGGCCTCCACCTTCAAGGGCCGCGTGGTGCACACCCTCATCAAGAACGACATCGCGCTGCACGTCGCCCACACCAACGCCGACACCGCCGACCCGGGTGTCTCCGACGCCCTCGCCGGCGCGCTGGACCTCAGGGTCGTACGGCCCCTCGTACCGGACGCCACCGACCCCGACGGCCGCCGGGGCCTGGGACGCGTATGCGAACTCGACCACCCGCTGACCGTCCGCGAACTCGCCGCCCGCGTGGCCGAGCGGCTCCCCGCCACCGCACAGGGCGTCCGCGTCGCCGGCGACCCCGACGCGCAGGTGCGCACGGTCGCCGTCAGCGGCGGCTCCGGTGACAGCCTCTTCGACCACGTCCGCGCCGCGGGCGTGGACGCCTTCCTCACCGCGGACCTGCGCCACCACCCGGTCTCCGAGGCCCGCGCCCACAGTCCTCTCGCGCTGCTCGACGCGGCGCACTGGGCCACCGAGTGGCCCTGGTGCGAGCTGGCCGCGACCCAGCTCGACGAAATCTCCGACCGCCATGGATGGGGCCTCAGGGTCCACGTCTCCAAGACGGTCACGGACCCCTGGACCGCCCACGCGGCGTCTCCCACCATCACCGACACATCTGGAGCCCCCAACTGAACGCCGAGCCCGCCGACCAGATCAGACTCCTCGACGTCCAGGACCTCGACGTCCGTCTCCAGCAGCTCGCCCACAGGCGGAGGTCGCTTCCCGAGCACGACGAGATCGAGTCGCTGAACCGGGACCTCACCCAGCTGCGCGACCTGCTCGTCGCCGCGCAGACCGAGGAGAGCGACTGCGCCCGCGAGCAGACCAAGGCCGAGCAGGACGTCGACCAGGTGCGCCAGCGCGCCGTCCGTGACCAGAAGCGCCTCGACTCCGGGGCCGTCTCCTCGCCCAGGGACCTGGAGAACCTCCAGAGCGAGATCGCTTCCCTCGCCAAGCGGCAGGGCGACCTCGAGGACGTCGTCCTGGAGGTCATGGAGCGCCGCGAGTCCGCGCAGGAGCGGGTCACCGAACTGACCGAGCGGGTCGGCTCCGTGCAGGGGAGGATCGACGACGCGACCGCACGCCGGGACGCGGCCGTCGAGGAGATCGACGGCGAGGTGGCCTCCGTGACGAAGGAGCGCGAGGTCATCTCGGGTTCCGTGCCCGCCCCGCTGCTGAGCCTGTACGACAAGCTGCGCGAGCAGCAGGGCGGTGTCGGCGCGGCGAAGCTGTCCGCCCGTACCTGCCAGGGCTGCCGCCAGGAGCTCGCCATCACCGAGCTGAACGAGATCCGCTCCGCCGCCCCCGACACGGTGGTGCGCTGCGAGAACTGCCGCCGCATCCTGGTGCGTACGCCCGAGTCGGGGCTGTAGGAGACGGGGCCGGAAGGGCGGTAAGGGTTGTCAGCGATGCGGGAGTTCATCGTCGAGGCGGACGGCGGGTCGCGGGGCAACCCGGGGCCCGCGGGCTACGGTGCCGTGGTGAGCGACGCGGCGACGGGGGAGACCCTGGCGGAGGCGGCCGAGTATCTCGGCGTCGCCACCAACAACGTCGCCGAGTACCGGGGCCTGCTGGCCGGCCTGGGCGCCGCCCGCGAACTGGACCCGGAAGCACGGGTCCACGTCCGGATGGACTCCAAGCTCGTCGTCGAACAGATGACGGGCCGCTGGAAGATCAAGCATCCGGCGATGAAGCCGCTCGCGGCGGAGGCGGCGCGTGTCTTCCCGCCGGAGCGGGTGACGTACGAGTGGATCCCCCGTGAGCGCAACAAGCACGCCGACCGCCTGGCCAACGAGGCGATGGACGCGGGCAAGCGGGGCGAGGCGTGGTCGGCCGCGACATCGCGGGCCGCACTGGACACGCCGCCGGCCCGCTCGGTGACGCCCGCACCGTCGGGCCCGCCCGGAGACGCCACGGCGGGCGCCGCCCGGGCTCGCGCGGCCATGGCCTCGACATCCGGGGCTTCCGCCACCGGCACCGGCGCGCCGCCCGCTGACGCCGATGTGCGGGTGGCCGGGGAAGGTGTTGCGCCGGCGGTGGGCGCAGGGTCGTCGGGTCCGGCCGTTGTGGGGCGCGGGGCCGAGGAGGTGGCCGATGCCGAGCGTGCTGACGCCGGCGCGCGGGCGGCGGTGGCCGACGCCGGTCGCGGTGTGCGCGCCACAGGCGACGCCGATCGTCGTGCCGCCCGGGCCGTCGCCACGCCGGGTGTGGGGTGGGCGGCCCCCGACATGGGCGCGCCGGCCACCTTCGTGCTGCTGCGGCACGGGGAGACGCCGTTGACTCCGCAGAAGCGCTTCTCGGGCAGTGGCGGCAGTGATCCCTCCCTCTCCGGCGTCGGACGGGAGCAGGCCGGGAAGGTCGCCGACGCGCTCGCCCGGCGCGGGACGGTCCAGGCGGTCGTGGCCTCGCCCCTCGCCCGTACCCGCGAGACCGCCGGCATCGTCGCCGCCCGCCTCGGACTCGAGGTGGGCGTGGACGACGGGCTGCGCGAGACGGATTTCGGTGCCTGGGAGGGCCTCACCTTCGGCGAGGTCCGCGAGCGCCACCCCGACGACCTGAACGCCTGGCTGACCTCCCCGGACGCCGAACCCACCGGCGGCGGCGAGAGCTTCGCGGCCACCGCCGCCCGGGTCGCGGCGGCCCGGGACAGGCTGGTCCCCGCGTTCGCGGGCCGCACCGTCCTGCTCGTCACCCACGTGACACCGATCAAGACGTTCGTACGGCTGGCCCTGGGCGCCCCGCCCGAAGCCCTGTTCCGCATGGAACTGTCGGCCGCCTCGCTCTCCGCCGTGGCGTACTACGCCGACGGCAACGCCAGCGTCCGCCTGTTCAACGAGACCTCGCACCTGCGCTGACTAGGGCCTGAGCCCGGCCGCCTCCCGGGCCAGCACCTCGACCCGCGCCCAGTCCCGGGCGGCCACCGCGTCCGCCGGAAGCATCCAGCTCCCGCCCACACAGCCGACGTTGGGCAGCGCGAGATAGTCCGGCGCGGAGTCGGGGCCGATGCCTCCGGTCGGGCAGAAGCGGGCCCCCGGGAGCGGCCCGGCGAGCGCCTTCAGATACGCCGTCCCGCCCGCCGCCCGCGCCGGGAAGAACTTCATCTCCCGCACCCCCCGTTCAAGGAGTGCCACCACCTCGGACGTGGTCGACACCCCCGGCAGGAACGGCACCCCGGACGCCCGCATGGCCTCCAGCAGTACGTCCGTCCACCCCGGGCTGACCAGGAACCGCGCCCCGGCCGCCACCGCCTCGCCCACCTGCTCCGGTGTGATCACCGTCCCGGCCCCGACCACCGCCCCGGGCACCTCACCGGCGATCGCCCGGATCGCGTCGAGCGCGACGGGCGTCCGCAGCGTCACCTCGATCGCGGGCAGCCCCCCGGCCACCAGCGCACGCGCCAGCGGAACGGCGTCGGCGGCGTCCTCGATGACGACGACGGGCAGGACGGGCGCGAGATCGAGGACCGAGGACGAAGAAGTGGGCAGGGGTGAACTCATGCCGTCATCTTGCGCCGACGACGCATCTTGCGCAAAGGTCATTGCGCATGCTGCAACGCACCCGCGATACGCTCAGTGCACCTCGTCCACCAGCACGTCCAGCGCCCAGGCCGTCCCCGCCCTGGCCGGCGCCGCCGCCTCCACCTCGTACCCGAGGTCCCGCAGCACCTCCACCAGTCCTTCGGGGCTCCTGGGCGCCGCCCCGGCCGTCAGCAGGCTCCGTACGATCCGCCCCTTGGTCGCCTTGTTGAAGTGGCTGACCACCTTCCGGGTCGGCGCGTGCAGCACACGGACCGTCGCCGTCCGCCCGGCCACCTCGCCCTTCGGCTTCCAGGCCGCGGCGTACGCCGCCGACCGCAGGTCGAGAACCAGCCCGCTGCCCGCGGCCTCGGGCAGCACATCCGCCATCGGCGCACGCCAGTGCCCGCTCAGCGATCCCAGTCCGGGCAGCCTCACGCCCATCGAGCAGCGGTAGGAGGGAATCCGGTCGGTGATCCGGACCGCGCCCCACAGCCCGGAGAACACCAGCAGCGACTTCGCCGCCCGCCGCTTCGCCGCCGCGTCCAGGCTTGCCAGGTCCAGGGCGTCGTACAGCACCCCGGTGTAGATCTCCCCGGCGGGCCGGGTCCCGGCGGTCCGCAGTCCCACGTTCTTCGTGACCTCGCCCCGCAGCCCCTCGCTCAGCCCGAGCACCTCGCGTGCCTTGTCCTCGTCGCCCGCGCACAGGTCCACCAGCTCGGTGAGTACCGCCTCCCGCGCGGCCGTCAGCCCGGGCAGCGACAGCGACCCGGGCCTCAGCGGGGCACCGCGGCCGGAAGCGGCCTTGCCTTCGGACGGCGGCAGCAGGACAAGCACACGTACTCCTTCGATCGAACCCGTCAGTCAGGGTACGGCGTGCGTCAGGTCGTCCAGTTCGGCGCCGTGGAGCAGGCCCGGGTCGAAGCCCATGCCCGTGAAGTGGCCCGCCGGCTCCAGGGAGAGGACGCCGTGCAGACGGGTCCAGAAGGTCAGCGCGTGGCGCAGGGCGGCCGGGTCCGCGGGGTGGTCGCCGGCCCACTGGCGGTGCTCGGCGAGGTGCTCGTCGAGACGGCCGTCGGGGCCGGAACCGCCCCCCGGGCCCTCGACGAGCCGCTCCGTGATCAGTTCGTCGCGGCCGGAGAAGTGCCGGTAGAGCGCGGGTCCGCTCAGGCCCATCTGCTTGGCGATGGCGTTCAGCGACAGCCCCGGCGCCTCCGACGCGGCGATCTGCTCCCAGGCGCGCTCCTTGATCTCCGCGCGCACCTGGCTCCGGTACCGCTCGCGGGGCGTACACCCCTCCTTGCCCGCCACGTGCTCTGCCCTTCGTCCGCCGCCCGCTCACCGCCCGTCCGCTGTCCGTCCGCTGTCCGGGCCGTCCGGTGAGAGCTATCACCGGAGAGAGGGGTTACAGCGGGGCCGGCCCGGCGGCCAGGGCGCGCACCAGCGCGTCGGAGTCGTCCGCGTGGAAGCGGACCACGGAAACCTCGCGGCGGCGGCCGAGGACGGTGACGTGGGTGACCGGCTCGGTGAGCTCGACCGTGACGTTCGTCTGGGATCCGACGGCGAGATCGAGCTCGCCGTCCGCCGCCTCGTGCGTCATGCGCAGCTCATGCCGTACCGAGGCGATCCGCTCCAGCGGTATCCGCAGGTCGACGTGCACGGCCCGGCGGACCCGCAGCACGCCCGGGTCCACGACGTGGGGACGCACGACGGACGCGGCATGCAGTGCGACGACGAAGACGACCGTGTACACGTCCAGGAACAGCACCACCGCGTGCACTGTCGGCCAGTCGCTCAGCAGTACGGACATCGCCACCGTCTCGACCACGCACACGAACGCGAACCCCATCATCACGGCCGTCTGCCCCCGCGCGTACCCGAACGCCGTACCGCCACCGCCGGTACCGTGCGTGCGCCGCCCCAGCCACAGCCCCAGGCTCACCATCAGCCGCAACTCGTGCCGGGCCAGCGCCCAGCCCACCCGTACGCCCCTCACGACCCGCCCTCCCCTCTCCACCGGCGCTCCGTTCACGACCCGCCCTCCCCTCTCTACCGGCGCTCCGTTCACGACCCGCCCTCCGCCACGATCCGCAGCATCCGCCGGATCGCCTCCGCCTGGGCGGGAGCGAAGTCGGCATAGAAGGCCCGCAGGAAACTGTCGCTCTCGTCGAAGTCCGTCCCCTGCGCCACCAGCTCCGCGGGCACACACGCGGCGAGGAGCCGGGCGGCCTCCTCCACCCGCGGGTCGTCCGGCTCGGCCTCGGCGAGCGCGTCGAGCAGCCGGTACACGCTCACCGCCTGTTCCGCCCCGCCCGGAGCCCCGACCGCCCCGCCGATCAGCCGCATCAGCCGGTCCCGTTCCGCCGGTGGCGCCGAGGTCTCGATGAGCGCGAGGAGTTCCCGGTCCTTGGCGGCCATCGGAGAGTCGGTCAGGTGTCCCGTCTCCCGGAACAGCGCGGCCAGCTCGGGGGAGACCGGCCCCTCGGCACTCAGCCCGTCCTCCGACTCCAGCAGGCTCCGCAGCCGTGCCCGCCGCTCCCGGATCGCCGCCTCCTGCCGCGCCAGATCCTCGTCCAGCTCCGTCAGTACCTCGACGAGGTCCTTCCCGGCGTCGTCCGCGAGCACGTCCCGCACCTCGGCCAGCCCCAGCCCCAGCTCGGTCAGCCGCCTGACCCGCGCCAGCACGACCGCGTGCCGCAGGGTGTAGTCCCGATACCCGTTGCCGAGCCGCTCCGGCTCCGGCAACAGCCCCAGCTGGTGGTAATGCCGCACCGCCCGCGTGGTGACACCGACGGCGGCGGCGAGTTCTCCGATCCGCATGCCACCAGTAGAAACGTTGACGCTGCGGCAGGGTCAAGCCAGTGCCGTGCTGCCTGACGGCGGTCGTGATGCTGTGCCACGATCGAGGAACAGTGCCCAATCTCACGGACAGGTGATCATCCGATGCCCGAGTCTGGCGAGCGACCGAAGGAGGGGCGTGACATGACTGCCATGGCCCATGAACCGCTCACGCAGGCGGAGGTCCTGCTGGACGGGTTCCTCGCCCTGGACACCCCGGAGGGTTTCCGGGCGGAGCTGATCGGCGGGGACATCGTTGTGACGCCGCCGCCGGACGGGGATCACGAGGACTACATCAACCTGATCATGAAGCAGGTGATCAGGCGGTCCCGAACCGATATGGACTTCTCCGGGAACAAAGGCCTGAAGCTGAGGAGCGGCGGAGCCTGTCCGAAGGACCACGCCATCCCGGACGGCACCTTCGCTCCCACGGCCCTGCGTCTCTATCGCGGAGCCGACTCCTGGATGCCGTGCGACGGAGTCGCCATGGTGGTGGAGGTGACCTCCACCAGGCCGCACGCCGACCGCGAGGCCAAGCGCCGCTGCTACGCCCGCGGAGGCATCCCCCTCTACCTTCTCGTCGACCGCGAAGCCTCCTCGATCACGCTGTTCGGCAGCCCGGAGAGGGACGACTACCGGGAGAACTGCACCCGCCCCCTGGGAAAGCCGCTGTCCCTCCCCGACCCTTTCGCCTTCGACCTGGAGACCGGCGACTTCCTCTGATCCTCACCGGCTCCGTCCCGGCGACGGCCACCGCGCCGGAGTCCCGCTCGCGCCCGGTACCATGGTCCACACGGCAGACGAGCCGGGCGGGCGGCCGCGTGGAGTCCCTCACGGGACTTCCCGAGGAACGTCCGGGCTCCACAGGGCAGGGTGGTGGCCAACGGCCACCCGGGGTGACCCGCGGGACAGTGCCACAGAAAACAGACCGCCCGGCGCTCCGGCGCCGGGTAAGGGTGAAACGGTGGTGTAAGAGACCACCAGTGCCCAGGGTGACCTGGGCAGCTAGGTAAACCCCACCCGGAGCAAGGTCAAGAGGGGCGCCGTGAAAAGCGCTCTGCGCGGACGATCGAGGGCTGCCCGCCCGAGTCCGCGGGTAGACCGCACGAGGCCGGTGGCAACACCGGTCCTAGATGGATGGCCGTCGCCCGGGGCTCCGCGAGGAACCCCGGGAACAGAACCCGGCGTACAGCCCGACTCGTCTGCCGGCCGGGTTCAGGTCGGCCGGGGCTGTCGCGCCGGGCACCGGCGGTGCCCCAACGGGCAGTTCACCCTGTCCTCGCGGCCGGTGACGTCGCGTCACGGGCCCGCTAGCGTCTGAGCGTGAGCCGATACATCCCGCCGACAGCACGTCCCGCCGTTGTGCCCTCCTGGAGCCGGCCCGGCACGTGACCAAGGACAGGGAAGGCACGGCGTACCCCCTCGTGGCGGGGACGACCGGGAGCGAAGCCGCGCTGAACGAGACCGCGGGCGACGGCACGGCACAGCCCGCATCGCGGGTGCCCGAACCGCAGACGCCCGCCACGGAGCCGGCCGCCACGCAGACGCCCGCCACGAAACCACGCCGTCGCCGCGGCCCCGGGCCCTTCATCCTGATCGTGCTGCCCAGCCTGGTGACGCTCACCGGCGTCTTCGGGCTTCTCTCCCTGACCGGCGGCCTCGACACGGCCCCGCCGTCGGACCCGGCGCCGGGCCAGTCGGCCGTCAGCAACGTGGACGGCTCCTACGTCCCCTGGCTGCGCAGGGCGACCGCGGACTGCACGGGCGTCACGCCCGCGCTCCTCGCCGCGCACATCGACCAGCTGTCCGGGTGGCAGGACGACACCGCGAGCCTCTCCGAGCAGGGCATCGCCCGTTTCACGGACGCCGGCTGGAAGACCTGGGGCCGGGACGACGACGGCAACGGCACGTCCTCACCGCGCGACGCGGTGGACGCGATCATGGCGCTGGGGCGGCAGGACTGCTCCCTGGCCGAGCAGATGACCGCGCTGCGCACCAAGGGAACCGTCAACGGTGACGTCGCCGACCTCACGCTCGCCGCGTACGCGGCCGGGACGGACCAGGTCAGGAAGGCCGGAAAGATCCCGGCCCCGGCCCGCGCGTTCGTCGCCGAGGTCAAGAAGCGGCTGCCGCGGTACGACGCCCTGGTCCGGCGGAACCCCGGGCAGGACAACGGCCGGGCCGTCGGCGCGCTGCTGACACCGCCCGTCACCACGCTCGCCGTCACCTCGCCCTTCGGCTCGCGCGCGCACCCGCTGACCGGGGTCACCAAACTCCACACGGGCGTCGACTTCGGCGCGCCGCAGGGTGCCCAGGTGTCCGCGGCATGGGAGGGGCGGGTCGAGTTCGCCGGCCTGACCTCGGCCTACGGCTACCGCGTGGTGATCGACCACGGCACGGTCGACGGAAAACGGCTGGAGACCACCTACAGTCACCTGTCCGCCCTCCAGGTGACCACCGGCCAGAGCGTGACCACCGGCCGTCCCGTCGGGTTCGTCGGCTCGACAGGCCTGTCCACCGGCCCGCACCTCCACTTCGAGGTACTCCTCGACGGCCAGTACACGGACCCGACCGCCTGGCTCGCCGGCGCCGGGCGCTGAGCCGACCGCCGCGCAGCGGCATCCGCAGCGGCACCGCCGTCCCGGCCCGCTGGCACCCCCGCGGCTGCGGGCCCCATCAGTGCGTGGCCCGCGGCGGGTGCGGGCGTGGCGGGACAGGACGAGCGGACCGACCGCCGGGCGCGGTCCAGGACACGGGGTGCCCGCCTCGCGCTCGAAGCGGTCGCCCGGATCGGACACCCGTACGCCGTCTCCCCGGTCGGTGCCGGCGACCGGACCCGAGCGCTGTGACGCCTGTTTCCGGCATACGGCTCGACTCGTCTCCCGCTCCACGCCGGCCGTTATCACGGGACCTTCACGACCAGCGGCATTTCCACACCTCGACGCGGTGATCGCCACCACGGCAGGAGCGTGAAAAGGGTTGTGCGTACGCTCAGTTGGCCGAAATTCGATCGCACGTGTGGGCGTCTGATTAATAAATGCCGTGCGTCGGGGGCCATGTGACGGTCTGTCAGGCAAGCAGTCCCCTCGGTGTTCCTGCCCTTTGGCCGGTCTCGCCCGGCGCCTCCCGGATACCACAGTGGGACATACGAGCGATGGGTTCACGACGAAACTCCGATTGCCGACGGACTGTGCAGTCGATGGCATCTCCCCGCACCGCGGCGTGACTAGCATGAGCCGTACGTGGTCGGAAGATCGCCCTCCTGTTGGCTGACCTCCCTTCCGGCACGCGGCCGCCCTGTGCCGCCGCCCCGACTCCCCTGCACTCACGGACCGAGGGACCGCTCCATGCCAGTGCCTGCTTCGCCCAGCCCGCACCAACCGGTCGGGGCGCCGCGCACCTCGTTCACCGCGCCTTCGGTCGGGCTGGTGACGAGCGCCGCCGCCGGTGGCGCGGCGCTCGCCGTGGCACCGCCCGACGCCTTCACCTGGACCCTGGCCGTGGTGGCGGCCGCCTGGGTGTGCGTGGCCGTCGCCGTCCTCGTCGGCCACCGGCTCGTCCACCGGGCCCGGAGAGCGGCCGCCGAGCAGGAGGCGGAGAAGGGCCGTCTCGGGGCGGAGGCGGCCCGGCGTTCGGCCGAGGTCTCACACCTGGCCGGTGTGACGCTGCCCGCCGTGGCCCAGCGGCTGCGGGAGGGCGCGGGCGCGGCCGACGCACTGCGCAGTATGCCGTCGCCGTCGGACCCGCAGCTGCAGCGGCTCGCCCACACCTTCGCCACCGTCGTCGAGGAGGACGTGCGGCGGGCGGCCGCCCTGGACGGCGAGTACCGTGCCGTCCGGCACGAACTGGACGGGACGACCGCCGAGTTGGAGCGGCTCGCGCGGGAGACGCTGCCCGCCGCTGTGGCCCGGCTGCGCGACGGCCGGTCCGCCGGCACCGTACTCGCCGAAGTCGAGCTGCCCCGGCTGCCCGCGATCCGCACCCCGGCCGAGTCGTTCGTCCGGGAGCTCGCCCACAGCGAGCGGCGCGCCGCCGCGGCGCAGGCCGCCTCCGCCAAGGCGCTCAGCCGCGTCCAGGCGAAGGCCGTGAGGATGCTCGCCGACCTCCGGGAGATGCAGGAGCGGCACGGCGAGGAGGTGTTCGGCGACCTGCTGAAGCTCGACCACAGCACGTCCCAGCTCGGCCTGATGACCGACCGGCTCGCGCTGCTCATGGGCGGCAGGTCCAGCCGCGCCTGGAACAAGCCGATCGTGATGGAGAGCATCCTGCGCGGTGCCGTCGGCCGCATCGCCGCCTACCAGCGGGTGCGCCTGCACTGCTCCACCAGTGCCGCGGTCTCCGGCTTCGCCGCCGAGGGCGTCATGCACCTGCTCTCCGAGCTGATGGACAACGCCGCGAACTTCTCCCCGCCCATCGACGAAGTGCACGTCTACGTCGAGGACCGCAGCGCGGGCATCGTTGTCACCATCGAGGACAGCGGCCTGAAGATGGCCGACGCCGCCATGCGGCATGCCGAGGAGGCCGTGGCCGGCCGCATGAACGACCTCGCCTCGCTGCAGGGCACCCGGCTCGGTCTGGCCGTGGTGGGACGACTCGCCGACAAGTACGGCATCAGCGTCAACTACCGGCCCTCCTCACGCGGCGGCACCGGCGTCGTCGTCCTGCTGCCCCTGCACCTGCTCGCCCAGCAGCGGGACCCGGGCCCGCACGCCGCGTCCTCCCTGCCCGCCGCGACGACCGCGCCCACTCCCGCGCCCACTCCCACTCCTGCTCCCACTCCCGCCCCCGCCGCACCGTCCGCACCGCCTGCACCGGCCCCGTCGCCCGCCGTCGAACGCCCCGCCGCGCACCCCGAGCCCCTGGAGCGTCCCGTGCCCTCGGACCGTTCCGGGTACGGGGAGCGTCCCGCGGTCACGGAACGGCCCGCGGTCACGGAACGGTCCGCGGTCACCGAACCGTCCGCCATGGACCCCGGACTTCCCGAGCAGGGACGCCACCGGCGGCGCGACGGCACCACACCGAACGGTCTTCCGGTGCGCGCCCCCGGCCGCACCATGGCCGAGGCGGAACGGGAACGCGAGAAGCGTCACTCCACGCCCGACCGGCGCGACGGCGCGGCCCCCAAGCAGCGTCCGGTACGCGACGCGGGCGCACAGTTCGGCGCCTTCCACCGCGCACGGCGGTCCGGAAACGATGCCGCCGGGCCGGAAACCGGGCCCGGGGCCGAGTTGCCGCCGTCCCCGTAGCCCAAGCCCCCTTCCCGTACGGCTTCAGGGGCTACGGCGCCCCGTTCCACTCGAGTTCGTGAGATTGGAGGAACGGGCCGGTGACCGGTCAGCCGCGCACCACCGTCCCGACACCTAATGACGCAGACCACCGACAACAGCCTCAACTGGCTGCTGCAGGCCCTTCTGGAGAACACACCCGGCACGCGGCACGCCCTGGTGCTGTCCCGGGACGGCCTGAAGCTCTGCTGGAGCGAGCACCTGACGCTCGACCGGGCCGACCAGCTGGCGGCCATCTGCTCCGGTATCCAGGCCCTCGCCCAGGGCGCCTCCGTGGAGTTCGGCGACGGCACCGGCGGCGTCCGGCAGTCGATGACCGAGTTCCACGGCGGCCTGCTGTTCATCGTGGAGGCCGGCGCGGGGGCGCACCTCGCGGTCGTCGCCGGGGAGGACGCCGATCCCGGGGTGGTGGGCCACCAGATGACGGAACTGGTGGAACAGATCGGCGATCACCTGCGGGCCGAGCCCAGGGACCATGTCCGGGCGAGCGGCACGTCGTGATGCGCAAACCCGTCGACACGGGCGATCCCGACCGCCTCTACACGGTGACCGGCGGCCGCAGCCGGGCCGACGAGCCGTTCGACCTGGTCACCCTCGTGGTCAGCGAGTGCGCACCGGTGGCGGGCATGCAGTCCGAGCACGTACGGATCCTGGAGCTGTGCAGGCACCCCACCGCCCTCGTCGAGATCGCGGCGGAACTCGGCCTGCCGATCACGGTGGTGCGCATCCTGCTCGGCGACCTGCTCGACTCGGGCCGCATCACCGCCCGCCATCCGCGCGCGGCGCCCTCCGTCGCCACCCTGCCCGATTCCGCCCTACTCCAGGAAGTGCTCCATGGGCTCCGCAACCTCTGAGCTGCCCTCCCACCGCACACCGCTGAACGACACGGCGGAGACCGGCCTGAAGATCGTCGTCGTGGGCGGATTCGGCGTCGGCAAGACCACCCTGGTCCGTTCCGTCAGCGAGATACGGCCCCTGAACACGGAGGAGGTGATGACCGAGGCGGGCGTCGGAGTCGACGAGACCAGTGGGGTGGCGGCGAAGACGACCACGACGGTGGCGTTCGACTTCGGGCGGATCAGCCTCAACGACCGCATGGTGCTGTACCTGTTCGGCGCGCCGGGCCAGCAGCGCTTCTGGTTCCTGTGGGACAGGCTGTTCGCCGGAACGCTGGGCGCGGTGGTGCTCGTCGACACACGCCGGATGGACGACTCCTGGTACGCGATAGACAGGCTCGAGCACCACCGTACGCCCTTCGTCGTGGCCGTGAACCGGTTCGACGACGACACCGACAGGTACTCCCTGGACGAGATCCGTCAGGCACTCGCCCTGCCCGGGCATGTGCCGATGGTCGAATGCGACGCGCGGGTCCGGCACTCCGGCAAGGACGTGCTGATCACTCTCGTCGACCACCTTTACGCCATGGCCACGGCCCAGGAGGCGACACCGTGACCGACTCCGCCCACTCTTCCGGACACCCGGCGGACCCGACGGCCCCGGGGTGCCCCGCCCAGGCCGGCGCGGTGCGCCTGGGAGGACTCGAGTACCAGCAGACCCCGTCCCAGCTGTACCGCGCGCTGCGCCGGGACCACGGCCCGGTCGCACCGGTGCTGCTCGACGGCGGCATCCCGGCCTGGCTGGTACTCGGCTACTCCGAGGTCAGCTATGTGACCACCCACGACGAGCTGTTCGCACGGGACTCGCGGCGCTGGAACCAGTGGGAGAACATCCCGCCGGACTGGCCCCTGCTGCCCTTCGTCGGATACCAGCCGTCCGTGCTGTTCACCGAGGGCGACGAGCACCGCCGCCGGGCCGGGGTGATCACGCAGGCGTTGCAGGGGATCGACCAGTTCGAACTCGCCCGCGACTGCCGGCTGATCGCCGACGAGCTCATCGCCGATTTCGCCGGCAGTGGGCAGGCCGAGCTGATGTCCGGCTACGCGCACGCCCTGCCCATGCGGGCGGCGGTGCAGATGTGCGGGATGCCGAGCGCGGGGGACGACACCCGCCGGCTCGTCGACGACCTCCAGATCTCCCTGGACGCCGCGGAGGGCGACGACCCGGTCGCGGCGTACACGCGCGTGGGGGAGCGGCTGCGGCAACTGCTGAAGGAGAAGCGCGCCGCACCCGGCCCGGACGTCACCTCGCGCATGCTGGCGCACCCGGCGGGCCTGACGGACGAGGAGATCGTCCAGGACCTCATCTCGGTGATCGCCGCGGCGCAGCAGCCGACGGCCAACTGGATCTGCAACACGCTGCGGCTGCTGCTGACGGACGAGCGGTTCGCGGTGAACGTGTCGGGCGGCAGGCTCAGCGTCGGCGAGGCGCTCAACGAGGTGCTGTGGCTGGACACACCGACGCAGAACTTCATCGGGCGGTGGGCCGTGCGGGACGTACAGCTGGGCGGCCGGCTGATCAGGGCCGGGGACTGCCTGGTCCTGGGACTGGCCGCGGCCAACACCGACCCGCAGATCTGGCCGGAGGGTCACGTGGGCGCGGAGAACGCCGCGCACCTGTCGTTCAGCAACGGCGAGCACCGCTGCCCCTATCCGGCACCGCTGCTGGCGGACGTGATGGCGCGGACGGCGGTCGAGACGCTGCTGGAGCGGCTGCCGGACCTGGTCCTGGCGGCGGACCCGGAGGAACTGACCTGGCGCCCGTCGATCTGGATGCGAGGCCTGTCGGCGCTTCCGGTGCGGTTCACCCCGGTGGTGCAGTAGCGCGGCCCGGGCCCTGTGACTCCCGGAGCCGCGGCGCCCGGGCCCGCACTGTCGGGCAAACGGTTCTGGGGCCCACACCCCCGGGCAAACGGTTCTGGGGCCTGCGGTCGCGGGGTTGCGGTTCTGGGGCCTGCGGTCGCGGGGTTGCGGCTCCCGTGCCCGCGGTCTCCGGCCCTGTGGTCTCTGGGCTCGAGTTCCCGGACCGGTGGTCTCTGGGCGTGCGGTTGCTGGGCTCGCGGTCCCTCGGGCCCGGGGCGCCTGGGCCTGTGGTCTCCGGGCTTGCGGTGCTCCGGGCTTGTGGGGCTCCGGCCCTGCGACGCCCGGCCCTGTGATGTCCGGCCCTGTGGAACCAGACCCTGTGGAACCAGACCCTGTGGGGCCCGGCCCTGCGGGGCCAGACCACATGGGGCCGCCCCGGGGTCCCCGGGCCCGTCGCGGGCCCGGATCCCGGGGTGGACCGGCATGCGGTGGCCGGCCGTGCGGTCAGTCGTTCACGGGAGTGAACCGCACCGGGAGGCTCTGCGGTCCGCGGGTGAACACGCCCTGCTCGGCCGGTTCGAAGCCGTCGGCGAGGCGCACGTCCGGCATGGCGTCGAGGAGCTGTCCGACGCCGATCTCCACCTCGGCCTTCGCCAGCAGCGCGCCGACGCAGAAGTGCCGCCCGAGCGCGAACGCGAGATGGTCGGCGGCGGCGGAGAACGCGGTCGTGGTGGTGAGGTCGTCGCGGAGGATGTCGAAGCGGTCGGGATCGCGGTAGCGGTTCTCGTCCCGGTTGGCGGCACCTATCAGGCAGGTGACGGTGGCGCCCGCGGGTATGGTGCCGCCGCTGACCTCCACCTCCGTCGCGGACTGCCGCATGATCATGTGGACGGGCGGGGTGTACCGCAGGGTCTCGGCGAAGGCGCGCGGGATCAGCGAGCGGTCCGCGCGGACGGCGGCGAGCTGGTCGGGGTGGAGCAGCAGGTTCGCGAAGATGCCGGCGATGGCCTTGTCCGTCGTCTCCCCGCCGGCGGCGAGCAGCAGGCTGCAGAACGCCTTGACGTCCTCGTCGCTCATCCGCACCCCGTCGACCTCGGCGGCGCACAGCGCGGACAGCAGGTCGTCGCCCAGGTTGTCGCGGCGTTCCCGGATGATCGGCAGCATGTACTCGGCGAACTCCACCCGGGTCCGCTCGCCCGCCGCCGTCACCTCGGGGTCGCCCGACAGGTTCCCCAGGAACGCGATGACGGCCGTGTACCAGCGGTGGAAGCGGTCGTGATCGCCCTTGTCCAGCCCCAGCATGTCGGCGATGACGTTGACCGGGAAGCGGGTGGCGTAGTCGGCGACCAGGTCGGCGGAGCCGGCGTGCCGGAAGCCGTCGATCAGCTCGCGTGAATTGCGCGCGATGACCGGCAGGAACTTCTGCTCCAGGTCGCTGCCGCGGAAGGCGGGCGCGACGAGGGCCCGGCGCACGGCGTGCTCCCGCCCGCTGAGCTGGAGGATCGTCTTGCCGTGCACGGGCTCGACCTGCCACGCGTAGTTGTCGGTGGTGAACTCGCCGGCCTTGTCCTTGAAGACACGCTCGACGTCCTCGTACCGCGAGACGATGTAGCTCTTCGTGGCCTCGTGCCAGATGAGGGGCGCGGTGTCGCGCATGACCCGGTAGGCGGGGTAGGGGTCGGCGGCGAACTCGGGCGAGAGGATGTCGGGCACCTGCTGTGCGGTGGACATGGGGCTCCCTGTGCTCGTCATTTCGTGTACCGCACAAGGTTATTGATCAACCATCAGATGCGACAGGGCGCCCGGCGGCCGGTTGCACCGGGACCGGGCATCGGCCGAAAATCGCCCGCCGGCGGCACTGTGGTCTCCGGCGCCGGCGCTCGCCGCGACCGGGTACTTCTTGACCTCCTGTCGGCGGCCGGTGGGCCGGCCGCCGGTCACCGTGGCGGGAGCAGGTCATCTGACGTGCAGGTCGGCGTGGACCAGGCCGTGGTCCGAGAAGTTGGGGGTGGACTCCCACACCCGAGGCCGAGAGGGGTCGCGAAGACACGCACCTTCTTGCCGGCGACAGTGGTGCGGGCGGAGACGTACCCGCGGAACAGGCCCGGTCAGATCTGTGGGTCGAGCGAGCGCAGCAGCTCAAGTAGTCCCTGAGCCGGCCTCAACTGCTCCTCGGTCACTGGGTCGGGGCTGAAGTGCATGAGTCCGTTGCGGAAGTTCCGGCACTCCTCCAGCGCCGCCAGGAAGTGCTCCTGGTCGATGCCCCACCCGAGGGCGGCCCAGTTCTCCGGCGCCTTGAGGAGATGCTTGTACGCCCCGAACGTGAGGTTGGCGGCGGAGTGCACCTGAGCGGCGCGCCCGCGCGGGACGGTGGCTCTGATGCGTTCGAGGGGGATGCACCGGTCCACCACACGGCGCAGACGCTGCTCGATCTCCTCGACCAGGACGAACGGCCTCACCCGCGTGCCGAACTGAACCGTGAGGTCGGAGGCGGTGATCAGCCCGCACACCTTGTGGTCGTGGTCGCGGACGATGACGTACCCGAACTGCTGGATGGCCCCGATCCAGTCGAGCAGATCGTCCGAACCGTCCGCCTCCTGGCCCCGTACGGTGGCGGCCTGCAGTCCGGCGTTCGCATCGGCCATCCGGGCACGTCCGATCGACTCCCAGCTCACGACGCCACGCAGCCGCCCGTCCTCGTCGAGCACGGGAAGCTGGCTGTAACCGCGCAGTACCAGGAGCGTCGTGGCCGTCCCGAGGCTGTCCCCGACGCGCACGCACTCGGGCATGCGGTTCGCGGAGTCGAGATTGCTCACCCGGTAGGCGACGGCCTGGGTCTCGGCTGCCTCGTCGGAGGGCAGGTGGGCGCCGACCCCGGCCGACCCGCTGCCGGACGAGGCCCACCGGGCCGTGTCGCCCAGCAGGGCCGCGATGCTGTGCGCCGCCTCCAGCACCGCGCTGCCCGACAACCTGGTCACGGCGCTCGCGCCCGACTCGTCCGGTTCCGCACCCCCTGCCAGCACAGCGATCCTGCTCTCCAGCGTGCCCTCGGTGAAAGGCGGGACGGTCACCAGCCCACGGGCCTCCAACTCCTTCTTGATCTGCTCGGTGGACGCCGGGTACCGCCGCTGGACCCCCCAGACGGCGAGGAAGTCCCGGATGGACAGGGTGAGCGGCTCCTCGGTGCCTCGCCGTCGCACCTCCTCGAACAGCTTCGCGGGCTCGGTGAGGGTCGCCGCGAACTCGTCGGCGTCGGGCCGGCCCGGGTCGGGCTTTCCCTCGGCCAGCGCGGCCACGCGGTCCGCCGCCCCGAACCTGCTGATCTCGAAGACGGTCAGCAGGGAGCCCATGCTGTCCAGCAGATCGGACTGGATCTCCTGCCGGTCGATGTCGGTGACGAGCCACTCCACGCGCCGCACGTGCCGCATCCCCTCAGCGGCCCCGGCCCGGTACTCGTACGCTCCCACGACCTTGCCGACGGCCACCCGCAGGGACTTCAGCGGCAGGACGACCAGGTCGCCGGGCCGGATCTCGTGGACGAAGCGGTGGAGCTGGCCGGTCCAGTTCCCGATCGTGTACGGGCCTTCGTCGGGGTAGGCGGCGGCGACGGCGGCCTTGATGTCGTCACGGGTGGCGGCGTCGGCGAGGTCACCCATCGCGAGCCTGTCCCATCCGACGACGAGAACGCCCTCTTCCAGGGCCGCCCGTTCCCGCTCCCCGTTCTCTCCCGCGCGTACGACCCAGGCCCGCATACCGCTCCTCCCCGTGAGCACACCAGGCGATCACATGCCGTGACTGTCAGTCAGCACTTCCAACTGTTCCTGAAAAGACGTCACTTCAGCCTCTCAAGAGACGCTTTTCAGCCGTCCGTGTGCGTTCCGCCACAGCCCGTAGACTGTGCGGCGGCAATGGGGCCGGGGTGACGGCCGTGACCGGAGCGTGGGGGGTACGAGAGCGCCGATGAAGCCGCTGGACATCGATGCCGACCCACGCGTGGTGGGGCCGTTCGAACTGCTGGCCCGGCTCGGCGCGGGCGGTATGGGCGTCGCCTATCTGGCACGCAGGATCCCGCTGGAGGGCCTCCCGGACGAGATGGCCGCGGCCTACCGTCTGGCCGAGTCCGACGACGACGGGGAAGCCGACCCGGCACGGCTCGTCGTCGTCAAGATGATCCAGCCGCACCTGCTGGACGAACCGCAGGCCCGCGAACGGTTCGCCCGTGAGGTGGACGCCATCCGCGCGGTCGTCAGTGACCGGGTTCCGGCCCTGCGCGCGGCCGATCCGGAGGCCGCCGAACCGTGGTTCGCCATGGATTACATCGCGGGACCCTCCCTGCACACCCTGGTGAAGGAGTCCGGCCCCCTCGACGCCGGACCGTACGCGGCGCTCGGCCTGGCCCTGGTGGACGCCCTGCGCGCGATCCACGGGACGGGTCTGCTGCACCGTGACCTCAAGCCGAGCAACGTGGTGCTCGGCCCGGACGGCCCGGTGGTGCTGGACTTCGGTCTGGCGGTGCTGACCGAGCGGCGCTCCAGCCAGGCGCTCACCCGGACCGGCGACCGCATGGGCACGCGCCCCTACATGCCCGTCGAGCAACTGAGGGACACCAAGCACGTCGAGGAGCCCGCCGACGTGTACGCCCTGGGTGCCACCCTCTTCTTCGCGCTGACGGGACGGCCGCCGTATCCGCTCATGCCGCTGATGACCCCGCCCAAGTGGGACGGCGTGGGTGTGGACTTCCTGCCGCTGCTCGCCCAGGTGCTCGTCGCCGGTCCCTGTCAGCGTCCGCGGCTCGACGGCGTGCAGGAGAGCCTGTTCACCCTGCTCGCCGACGCGGGTCTGACGCTCGAAGCCGCCATGGAACAGCTCCGGGCCCGCGTCGCCGCCTCGGGGCTGACGCCGCAACTGCCGCCGCACGCGCTCGCCGACCGCGCCGACCCGGCCGTCCAGGAACTGGCCCAGAAGGCGGTCGACGAGGGCGCGGCCCCGGACGCCCCCTGGGCCGAGGACGACCCGGGCTTCTACGGCCTCGTGGACACGGACGAGATCGAGCGGGCGGCCGACGCCGCCGAGGGCCGGGGAAGGCCCGGCGGCTACACGCCGACGCTCGTCGATCCCGATCCCGATCCCGCACCCGGCCCCGCCGAGCCCACGCCACCGGCTCCTCGGGCCGAGCCCGGTGACGGTCCCCCTCCCGTCCCCACCAGTTACCCCCTCCCCGCCCCGCGGCCGGAGGAGCGGCACACGGCGGAGCCGGAGACCACCGCCCCGGGCACCCCGCAGGCCCCTCCCAGGGCCGCACAGCGCGTGGCCGACCGCCTCCGCGAGCGGTACGCGCACCGCGGGGACCTGTAACCCCACGCGCCGGCCCGTGACCGGCCGCACCGAGGACCCGACCGCGCCGACCAGCCCCCACCGCCACGGCGCTACTCTCGACGACGCCCGGAACCACCCGAAAGGACCCCTGATGCCTGCACCCGACGGCCCTCCGCCCGCCGGCACGGTGATCGAGGTGCGGGACGAGGAGTGGATGGTCCGCACCAGCAGGCAGGTCCGCCCCGGCGAGTACCTGATCGAGGCGGTCGGCGCCTCCGACCTGGTGCGCGGGCAGGAGGCCCGGTTCCTGGCGCCCACGATGGACCGGCCGCGCGTCCTGCGCCCCGAGGACACCGAGCTCATCGCCGACGGCTCCCCGCACTTCCGCCGGGGCCGCCTCTTCCTGGAGGCGGTGCTGCGCAAGACCCCGCTGCCGCAGCGGGAGCGGCGCCTGGCGCTGACCGGCGGCTTCCTCCTGGACCGCATGGACTACCAGCTGCGGCCCGCCGAGAAGGCCCTCGCCAACCCGCTGCGCCCCCGGCTGCTGATCGGCGACGTGGTCGGGCTCGGCAAGACCCTGGAGATCGGGGTGCTGCTCGGCGAGCTGATCCGCCGCGGCCGGGGCGAGCGCATCCTCGTCGTCACGCCCGCGCCCGTCCTCGAACAGTTCCAGCACGAGATGTGGACGCGGTTCTCCCTGCCGCTGGTCCGGCTCGACAGCGCGGGCATCGCCCGCATCGAACGGAAGATCCCGGCGGGCCGCAACCCGTTCACGTACTACAAGCGCGTGATCATCTCCATGGACACGCTCAAGAACCCCCGGCGCTACCGCCCGTGGCTGGAGCACATCCACTGGGACGCGGTCGTCATCGACGAGTCGCACAACCTGATCAACCAGGGCAGCGACCGCCGCGCCCTCGCCGACCTCCTCGCCGAGCGCACCGACGCGCTGATCCTGGCCAGTGCCACCCCGCACAACGGCGAGATGCCCGCCTTCACCGGCCTGGTCCGCCTCCTCGACCCGATGGCGGTCAAGGACCCGAGCCGGCCGAAGGCGGAGGAGCTGGAACACCTCATGCTGCGCCGCACCAAGGTCAGCGCCGAGGTGGCGGAGCAGCTCAAGGACCACTGGGCGCCGCGCGGCGGCTCCCACCCCGTGCGGTGCCGGGCGAACGACCTGGAGGAGCAGGTCTTCGCCGAGCTCACCGAGCACTGGCTGAAGCGGCGCGAGCAGCGGGCCGCCACCGAGGACCGGCTCTTCCCCTACGTCCTGCTCAAGTCCTTCCTGTCCTCGCACCGCGCCCTGTTCGCCACCGCCCGCCAGCGCCTCACCCGCACCGGACACGCCCTGCCGCAGCGGCACCGCGTCACCGACGACCCGCTGACCGGCGTCGCCCCGACGACCCCCGAGGCCGCCTCCCTGCTGCGCCTGATGGAGCTGGCCCGCGCGATCGAACGGGCCGGTGCGGGCAACGGCGACCCGGGTGCCGCATCCAAGCTGGCCGGGCTGGTGGAGGAACTGCGCCGCATCGGCGTGAAGGCGGGCAGCCGCACCCGCGCGGTCGTCTTCTCCGAGCGCCGCGAGACCCTCGACTGGCTCGGCGAGGTGCTCCCGCCCCTGCTCGGCTGGACGTCCGACGACGACGCGAAGGCCGCGGTCAAGGTCATGTACAGCGGTTCCGGGACCTCCGACCGGGTGCAGATGGAGTACGTCGACGAGTTCGCCCGCGCGGGCAGCGACGTGCGGCTGCTGCTCACCGGCGACGGCGCCTCCGAGGGCGTCAACCTGCACCGCCAGTGCCACCATCTCCTCCACTGGGACCTGCCCTGGAGCCTGATCCGGGTCGAGCAGCGCAACGGCCGCATCGACCGGTACGGGCAGACCGAGCCGCCGGAGTTCCGCGCGATGATCCTCGAGTCGGCGGTGGAGGGCGCGCTGGACGACACGGACATCGCCGAGAAGGTCCTGGCCCGCGAGGAGCGGGTGCACCAGGTCCTCGGCGCCGTGGAGGCGGCGACGAGGGACAACGACGCCGACCTGGAGGAGAAGCGCGTCATGGAGGCGCTGTTCCGGGGCGAGGCGCCGCAGCCTGCCGTGGACGCGCTCCAGACCGTCGCCCCGGAGACCCTCGACGCCCTCGGCGAGGGCGGCCTGCCCGACGGGCTGCCCCTCGCGCAGCAGCTCAACGCCGAGTTCGGCACGGGCACGGACGGGTACGACGACGAGGACCTCGACATCGGTTTCGACTTCGGCTTCGACGACGCCACGGAGACTACGGAGACCCCGGAGACCACGGACACCGTGTCCGGCACCCCGCAGGCGGCCCCGGAGCCCGCCCCGGCCGCGGCGGGCACGGGCCGCGCCCCGGTCCGGACCGTCGAGGAACTGCGCCTGTTCACGGACCGCCGCGACTACGTCCTCACCGGCCTGGAGGAGCTCGCCGACCTGGAGGCGTTCCGCCTGGACACCACCGTGCACGGCACCGACCTCAGCTTCGACACCCCGGAGGACCTGGCCGACCGGCTCGACGTGCTCCCCGCCGGCTACCTGCGCGACCACGGCATCACCAGCCGCATGAAGCTCACCTTCAGCCGTGAGGACGCGGCCGACTCCCTGCGCCGGGCCCGTGAGGACGCCGACTCGTCGTCGCTGTGGCCGGACGCCCATTACGTCGGCGAGCTGCACCCCGTCCTGGAGTGGATCACCGACAAGGTCCTGGTCCAGCTGGGCCGCCAGCAGGCCCTGGTGATGCAGGTGGACCGCGCCCGTGTGCCGGAGCCCGTCTTCCTCACCCAGGGGGTGTGGTCCAACCGGGACGGCCGCCCGACGGTCGTGGCCTGGCTCGCCGTCGACCACCTGGACCGGCCCGGCGAGGAGCCCAGGGTCCGGGAACTGACCCGTCCCCTCCTCGACGGCCTGGGCCTGGGCCCGTCCATGCCGGACCACTTCGCCGCGGGCGACCCGGCCGCGCTCCAGCGGCTGGTGCCGGCCGCCGTCGACGCCACCCGCCGCGAGATGGGCCGCCGCCGGCAGGAGGCGGAGGAGCACATCGACCGCCCGCTGCGCGCCTACGGGGCGAAGGTCGGCCACTGGCTGGAGCAGAAGCTGCCCGGCTTTACCGGCGGGCACACCGCGCGCGAGCGCGCCGCGGAGAACCTGGAGGCGGCGGCGGCCCGGCTGCGCACGACCGGCGACCCGATGGTGCGGGTCCTCGCCGTCCTGGAGCCCAGCTCATGACCACCGCCGTCCGTCCCCTCGACCCCGTGGGGCCCCGGCACCCCGCGCACCCCGTCACCGAAGCGACCCGGCAGGAGCGGCAAGCGTGAAGTTCGACGCGCTGATCAACGAGGGTGAGTACTTCCCGTCCTTCTACCTGGACGAGATCCTGCCCAAGCAGCTGAAGACCGGCCGCCTCAAGGAGTGGGCGGCCGAGGAGCGCCAGGGCCGCCCCACGCCCCGGCAGGGACTGCGCGACCTCACCGGCCCCTACCTGGACGTCCGGCTCGGCGTGGGCGGCGAGGCGGACAAGTACAACGTCCTGCCCGACCCGGAGGCCGCCGCCGCCCAGCAGCGGGCGACCGAGGCGCTGAAGGACCACACCGGCCCGGACGACGAGCCGCCCGCCTTCCAGCCCGCCCCCGCCCCCCGCCCGTACGGCGACGGCCCGGAGGAGACGTGGCGCGCGGGCCTGCACGCCTGGCACGACCGGGTGCTGAAGGCCCTCGGCTTCACCCCCCGCCCAGGCCACCTCACCGTGCACGGCGCCGCGGGCCCCGTCGCGGTGCCCGTCGCCCACAGCGAGCCGGGCGTCGCCGTCCTGACCGGCGGCTTCGCCGACGACATCGGCGCCACCCGCGGCGACGGCACCGCCAACCGCCTGTCCGTGCCCGTCCGCGTGGCCTCCGGCAAGACCCTCACCACGGTCACCGACCTCGCCGCCTGGCTGCTCTCCGCCGAGGGCGCACCCCGCTACGCCCTGCTCCTGTTCGGCGGGGTCATGGTCCTCGCCGACCGCGAGAGCTACGCCCGCGGCCGCCATCTCGCCGTCAGCCTGGAGGTCGCCCTGCCCCGCAAGGGCGTCAAGGGCGCCAGCGCCGGCGAAGTCGACGTGATCGCCGCCCTGTTCGGCGCCCAGGCCCTGCGCCCGGCCGAGGACGGCGGGGACGACGACATCGCCCGGCTGGTGGCGGAGTCCCGCGACCACTCCGTGGGCGTGACCGGCGACCTGCGCGAGGGTCTGAAGGCGTCCGTCCAGCTCATCGCCAACGAGGTCCTGGACCTCGCGCGCGGCTGGGGTGTCCCCCACGACGACCTTCCCGAGTGGCTGCCGGGCCCGCTCGCCGAGCGGGGCGCGCTGCCGCACCTGCTCACCAAGGAGTCGCTGCGCTACCTGTACCGCATCCTCTTCCTCCTCTACGCCGAGGCCCGCCCCGAGCTGGACATCCTCCCGATGAGGAGCGAGGAGTACGTCCAGGGCTACAGCGTGGCCCGGCTGCGCGAACTCGCCGTCCAGGAGAAGCTGTCCAGCACCTCCCGCGACCGCCACCACTTCCACGACTCCCTGGCCCTGCTCTTCGAGAAGGTCTTCACCGGCCACCCGACGGCGGACACCATCACCTCGCGCGAGGCGGCGGCCGTGACCGGCGCGGGCGGGGAAGCACCGGTCGTGGACGCGGTGGAACTGTCCGAGGACGACGGCTACGAGGGCGTGCGCATCGAGGCGCTGAAGTCCCGCCTCTTCGACCCGGAGTCGATAGAGCTCGTCGACCAGGTGATCGTCCACCCCGACGACAAGAATCCCGACGGTACGGCCCGCGAGGGGGCCCGACACCTTGATCTGCGGCTGCGCAACAAGGTCCTGCATCAGGTGCTGCGCAACCTGACCGTCGTCGAGGGGCGCGGGCGCGGCGGGCGCGGCGGCTTCATCTCCTACGCCAACCTCAGCATCAACCACCTCGGCGCGGTGTACGAGGGCCTGATGTCGTACACCGGCTTCATCGCCGACGAACCGCTGTACGAGGTCGCCAAGGGCGGTGACCCGAGCGGCGGTTCCTGGCTGATCCGGGCCAGCCAGGTCCGCTCCGGCCGCTACCCGGACGGCCCCGACGACAGCGTCTTCGTCGCCACGGAGATCAACCCCGAGACCCACGAGCGCGTCCCGGTCCCGCGCAAGGTCGGCAGTTACGTGTACCGCCTGGCCGGCCGCGACCGCCAGACCAGCGCCTCCTACTACACGCCGGAATCCCTCACCCAGGCCACCGTCGAGCAGACGCTGCGCTTCCGCCTGGACGAGAAGGGCGGGGTCGATCCCAAGGAGCCGGAGAAGGCGTGGGTGAACGCGGCGGAGGTGCTGCGCTGGCGGGTGTGCGAACCGGCCCTCGGCTCGGGCGCGTTCCTCAACGAGGCCGTCAACCAGCTCGCCGAGCTGTACCTGCGGCTCGCCCAGCGCGAGCGGGGCGTCGAGATCGACCCCGAGGACTACCAGCGCGAACTGCAGAAGGTGAAGGCGTACATCGCCCTGCACAACGCGTACGGCGTCGACCTGAACGAGACGGCCGTCGAGCTGGCGGAGATCTCGCTGTGGCTCAACACCATGCACCGGGGCATGAAGGCCCCCTGGTACGGCCTCCACCTCCACCGGGGCAACTCGCTCGTGGGTGCCTCGCGGAAGGTGTATCCCGGGAACAGCCTGAGCAAGGGTGGCTGGCTGACGTCGAAGGCCCCGCAGAAGCCCCGGCACGTCCCGCTGGGGGAGTCGCTGAAGGGCCGGGAGGTGCACCAGTTCCTGCTGCCCGCGATGGGCTGGGGCTCGATCGGCGAGAAGGTCGGGCTGCGCACGCTGAAGAAGGGCACGGCGGAAGAGACCGTGAAGGCCGTGGTCGACGGTGACGTCGTCGACTGGCTGGAGCCCGAACTGGTCGAGGCGCTGCGCAAGTGGCGCTCGGCGATGCGGCGCAACCCCAAGGGCGAGCCGAAGAGGGCGGCACCGAAGAAGAAGACGGCGCCTTCGGCGGAGCAGCTGGCGGCGGAGGCGGACGAGGGGCGGCTGGGGCAGGGGGCGTTCGACCTCGGGCTTGAGGTGTGGGAGCAGCCGTCGCTGGAGGTGTCGTCCGGCGGGGCTGGTACCAGTGTGAAGGCCGCCGCCCCGGTGCGGGAGGACGAGGACCGGGAGCCAGGGGTGCGGACGCAGACCGGGCGGCTGATCCGGCTCGCCCGGCGGGTCGAGTACCTGTGGGACCTGGTCGTCATGCGGCTGCGGCTGTCGGAGCGGGAGATCTCGCGGCACGTCGACGTGTGGGGTGCGGTGATACCGCGCGACGGGCAGGCGGCTGGGACGGGCTCGGGTTCGGGCGGCCGGGCGCCGATGGACCGGGACGCGGTGCTGGAGGCCCTGCACCGCAAGGGCACCCCCTACTGGCGGCTCAAGCAGCTCATGGACGCCTGGTGCGCGCTGTGGTTCTGGCCGCTGGAGGAGATCGGGCTGCTCGACGGCTCCGACGACTTCGAGTACCGCCCGGGCGGCGAGGACCGCACGCTGCTGAAGAAGGGCGACCCCCGGCGCCGGGTCGCGCTCAAGTCCCTCGACGACTGGATCGAGTTCGCCGAGGCCGTCGTCGGGCGCGTGGACGTGGACACGGGGGAGGGGCGGCAGACCTCGCTGCTCTCCTTCGACGGCGTGCGCAGCCTGGACGAGCTCGACGACAGGGAACGCGAACTCGACCAGAAGATGACCGAGGCCACGGCGTGGGCCAAGCCGGCGGACCTGGGGTACACGTTCCCCTGGTACGAGGCGGTGGAGCGGATCGCCAAGGAACGGGGGTTCTTCCACTGGGAGTTGGACTTCGCGCATGTGTTTGCGGAGGGCGGGTTCGACCTGATGGTGGGGAATCCGCCGTGGGTCCGGCAGGAGTGGGACGAGAACGGGGTCCTGGCGGAGTTGGAGCCGTGGTTCGTGCTGGGCGGCAAGGACGCGGAGGCCGACCGGGAACGGAACGTGGCCGAGCTGATGGCGAAGCCCGCGCATCGGTCTTTCTACCTGGGTGAACTGGGGACCGTGGCGGGGGTTTCGGAGTTCTTGTCGTCGGTGGATACGTATCCGGAGCTGGTGGGGACGCGGCCGGACATGTATCGGGCGTTCATGTTGTTGGGGTGGAGGGCCACGGGTGAGCGCGGGATCGCCGGGCTGATTCACCCGTCGACCCACTTCACGGGGGCGAAGGAGGCGGTCCTGCGTGGAGCTGCCTACCGGCACTTGCGCTTCCATGCCGACTTCACCAATGAGCTGCTCATCTTCGCCAACCCGGTGGGAAACAGTAGCCACTTCAGTGTGAACGTGTATGGCAGGGACCAGGACATCAGCTTCCAGCACATGAGCTGGCTGCTGCACCCGAGTGTGCTCGTTCGGTCCGTGCGGCACAACCATGACGAAGATCCTCTGCCGGGTGTGAAGCATGAAGGTAAGTGGGACCTCCGGCCGCACAAGGGCCGGATTCTCACGGTGAACCGCTCACGTCTTGTGCAGTGGCGGGAATTGGCAGGCAAGCATGATCCCCTTCCCGTCGAGCAGTCGAAACTTCTCTTCCCGGTAACGCAAGCTGAAGAAAAGGCACTCACTGCCCTAGCGAAGTGGCCGCATCGGCTCGCCTCGCTCAATCCACGCGTCACTATCGGTTTTTACGAGACGACAGATCGCAAGGCGGGCTATTTCGCGTGGGCGCCTGGCCCCGCCAGCACATGGCAGGATGTCATCCTTCAAGGGCCGCTGATCCACATCGCTACGCCATACCACAAGCAGCCGCCAGAGGGCGGTTCGAAGAGCATGCGTGATTACGAGGCTTGGGACCACCGGAACCTTCCGGTCGACGCCGTGCCGCGCACGAACTATCGACCCGTAGGTGACCTACCGCGATTCGTCGATGCGCAGGACTGCTGGGTGGACCACGTCCGACTTGAGCAGCTCCGGGATGACCCCGCAGCGGTCGAAGCTGCGGAGAACGACGTCAAGGCCACGGATCCCGAGCAGGAGAACCATGATCTGCACAGGGCGGCCGATGCGTTGCTGCGAGCGGCTAGCAAGCGGCCGTATTCGGAGTTCTACCGGGTGGTGTGGCGCAGGCAGATCGCGTTCAATACCGAGCGCAGCCTCTTTGCGGCCCTTATCCCGCCCGGCCCTACCCATGTCGACTTGATGAACTCGATGTCGCTGGGTAGCAGCACCGACACCGCACTGGTCGCTGGTTTCATGAGCGCCTTGCCGTCGGACTACTACCTGCGTGCCACGGGCCGTAACGACCTTCGTGTTGGCGAAGCCAAGACGCTGCCCGCGCCTACGCCCGGCCATCCTCTCGCCTCGTCCCTCCTCCTCCGCACCCTCCGCCTCAACTGCCAAACCAACGCTTACGCTCGCCTCTGGGAGGAGCTGTACGACCCCACCTGGCAGCAGGACACGTGGGCTGCCAGCAAAGCGTGGCCCGAAGACGCACCCCCGCTCGCCGAAGGGGTGGACCGGACCTGGACCCGCGACACCCCCCTTCGAACGGAGTTCACCCGCCGCGCAGCCCTTGTTGAGATCGACGCCCTCGTCGCCGTCTGGCTGGGCATCAGTGCCGAGGAGTTGGTGGCCATGTACGACGCCCGGTTCCCCGTGCTTCAGCAGTACGAGGAGAACATGTGGTTCGACGCCACTGGCCGTCGTATCGCCAAGGCGCACCAGCAGCACGGGTACGGCCAGCCCAAGGACGCCTGGAAACAGTTGAGTAAGCCGGAGGGCTTCCCGGAGGAGTACGCGGTACCGGAGGGCTATACCGACCCGCTCTACCGCGCCAACCGCAGGAAGGAAATGCGTGCCGCGCACGCCGAGTTCACGCGACGCCTGCGCGAGGCCGGCTGGGAGCCCGGTGACACCCGGCCGCCTGGAGACGCCGAGAGCTGATCAGGCGCCCGGCGCACACGAGAGCCCTGCCATCCCAGAGGAGTGGCAGGGCTCACGTGACGGTACGCGTGTCAGACGCTCCGCTCCGAGGAGGCCAGCCTGACGAACCCCGTCCACGCGTCACGCGAGACGGTGACGACGGGCCCGGCGGCGGCCTTGGAGTCCCGGACGTGCACACCTGCCGTACCGTTCGCGACCTCCACGCATTCGCCGCCCTCGGTTCCGCTGTAGCTGCTCTTGAACCAGGCGAGGCCGGAGGCGACGGTCGAGGACTCAGCGCTCTTCATAGCGATCCCAGCAACCTTTCGATGAACTCCGTTGACTCTCGCGGACTGAGAGCCTGTGATCGGATAATCCCATAGAGTGCGGCGGCCAGAACCCCTTGTTCCGGGTCGGTCTCCAGGGAGCCGATGCCTCGGGCCTCGGCATACACGAACTTCTTGCCGTCCTTGCGCGTGACGACTGTGAATGGACCGTTCACGCCCGCGTTGTCCTCACGATCGAGCGGCATGACCTGGATCTCGACGTTGCGCTTCTGTCCGATCAGCAGCAGGTGCTCCAACTGTCCCCGCAGTGCGGTCCTGCCGCCGTAGGGGCGTCGTAGGAGTGACTCGTCGAGCACGAAGCTCAGGAAGGGTGCCGGTTGCCGGTCGAAGATGTCCTGCCGGGCCAATCGTGCTGCCACGCGCTGTTCTGTGGTCTCTTCGTCCAGCGGGGGACGCCTCATACCGAGCAGCCCTCTCATGTACTCCTCGGTCTGGAGCAGCCCGTTGAGGACGGGCATGCTGTAGGAGACGAGCTCAACCGCCTCCTTCTCCAGCGTCGCCATCCCCTGAAAGAACACCGGATACTGAGCCCGCTCCACCTCCCCCTTCCACACGGACAGCAACCCGCCCGCCCCCAGCGCCTCGTCCGCCCGCTCGATGGTCCGGGGCGACGGAATCCTCCGCCCCTGCTCGAACGAGGCGACCGTGGCCGCCGAGTACCCGATCCGGCTCCCGAACTCCGCCCGGTCCAGCCCCTCCCGCAGCCGCAGCGTCTTCAACGTCTGCCCGAACGCGGCGACCACGCCGCCCTTCCCGCTGCCGTCCTCGGGGCGGCACGCGCCGCCACCGCCGTCGTCGCTCTCCCACCCGTCCCCGACGCTCACGACCGTTCCGCCGTCACCGCCGCCCGCCAGGGCGTCCGCACCCGTACGCTTCGTCATCGACCACCACCTTTTCCGGCCCAACGCGCCCACCGGGGCGACCGTCACGCCGCACGCCACGTACTCGCTCCGACACGTCGCGTACAGCGGCCCGCGTCGGTGCGTCACCACTGGTCACGCTACGCCACCGACGGAACCGTGGACGGCATGACGAACAACCCCGCCGGCCTCACCGGCCCCGGCCGACTCGCCACCCCCACCGCCCACTTGAGCACCACCCCACCCGAACCCGCACCGGCGGCGTCCCGCACCTTCGCGATGCGCTTCACCTCCACCCCGCGCGGAGCCCGCCTCGCCCGCCACCTCACCGCCGTCCGCCTGGACGCCTGGGGCCTCCCGTACGGCACCGACGACCACGACGCGGTCGTGCTGATCGTCGCCGAACTGACGGCGAACGCCGTACTGCACGGCAACGTCCCCGGCCGCGACTTCCACTTCCGCCTCGCACTCCTCCCCACCGGACCCCGCGCCGCCACCGTCCGCGTCGAGGTCACCGACACCCGGGGCGAACGAGTCCCGCCCCGACCCGGCGCACCCCGCCCCGAGGTCCCCGCCGTCGACGAAACCGGCCGGGGCCTCCTCCTGATCACCGCCCTCGCCACC
Organism: Streptomyces sp. NPDC031365; assembly: GCF_055569765.1. NCBI lineage: Bacteria > Bacillati > Actinomycetota > Actinomycetes > Kitasatosporales > Streptomycetaceae > Streptomyces > Streptomyces sp. NPDC031365. Next base: position 352,644 of record NZ_JBVIIM010000002.1, read on the forward strand.
CGCTGGGACTGGCACCCACGGCCGGACGGCCCGGGCAAGACGGTCTGGGCGGAGTGCGAGATCGCGACCGGACGGGTGGCCTCGTGATCGCGCACACTGGACGGGTACGTACCCGTACCCGTAATCTGGCGGCCCAGTCCGAAGGAGGCATCATGTCCGACGCCAACGTCCGCATTCCCGCCGAGGCCCGTGACAGGCTCGCCCGGATAGCTTCCTCCGAAGGCATGTCCCTGCGGGGCTACCTCTCGCACCTCGCCGATACGCTGCTCACCCCCGAGGAGCGTGCGGAGAGGGCCGAGCAGGCCCGCGCCGCCCTGCGTGAGTGGAACGGCTACGACCCCAGCGCGAGCGAACGGGCGGCTCTCGACGCGGAGCTGGACCGGCGGTTGAGTGAGGCGGGCGCCAGGTGATGGCCGAACCCCTGCACATCGTCCTCGACGACACCGCGATGGTCGCGGCCGGTAAGGGCAATGTGCTCGCCTCCCGGCTGATCCATCGCGCACATACCGAGGTGGGCTGGTTCCTCTACGCCCCGGCCTGCGCCCTCGTCTCGGCCGACCGCGTGCGGCCGGGTACGGCGGAACACCTCGCCGCGCTCCCCGGCATCACCGTCCTGGAACTGGACCTGCCCGCCGCGCTGGCCGTGGCCCGTGAGACCTCCTGGGCCCCGGCCCACACCCGGTACGCCGCCGAGCCGACGGCGGAGCGGACGAACGGTGCGGTCATCGCCACCACCACACCCGAAACATGGAAGGGGCAGTCCGTACGCGTCATTGACCTCGGCCCCTGACCGCTCGCACCCCTGGATAGCAGTGCCGCACATGGAGACGACCGCACGTGAGTTCACACGTAACGCCTCGAAGTACCTCGCCGCGGCCGAGCGTGGCGCGCGGATCACGGTGACCAGGAACGGGCGGCCGGTCGCCGTACTGTCGCCGGTCACGCAGGAACCCGTACCCGATCACCCCACGGACCCGATCGGCGACGACGACATCCCCGTGTTCCACAGCGGCTCCCGGACCTCCTGACCGGACACGCCGCGTCTCCGGCGGGTGTATGCCGGAATGAGAGAACCGTGGGGCGGTGTCCGACCCTCCTCGTAAGGTGGTCTGTGATCGATTCGGATCACGGGACGACTCGGGAGACGGGGGCCGCAGCGCGTCATGAGACCCACACTCGCCGCGCAGACACTGCGTGACACGACGGTCGAGTACCTGACGACGACGTTCGCGCTGGCCGAACCCGACACCCAGGACGCGCTGGAGGACTTCCTCACCGACCCGGCCGACGGGCTCTTCCGCGGGCCGTACCTGCGCATCCGGCGGCCCTTCCGGACGGCGGAGGACGGCTGGCAGCGCCACCTGGACTGGTACCCGGCCGACTTCCCGCCGCCCTACGCCCACCAGGCCGAGGCGTTCGCCCGGCTGACCGGCAAGGACGGTCACCGCCCCGAGCCCACGCTGGTGACCACCGGCACCGGCTCCGGCAAGACCGAGTCCTTCCTCATCCCCGTGCTCGACCACTGCCGGCGGGCGAAGGAAGCCGGGAAGCAGGGCATCAAGGCCGTGCTGCTGTACCCGATGAACGCGCTCGCCGGTGACCAGGCGGACCGCCTCGGCGACCAGCTGGAGGACGCACGGCTGCGCGAGGTGACGGCGGGGCTGTACATCGGCCAGGCGTCGTCGCGCGGCACCGCACCGTACAAGCGGGTCATGGTGGACCGCGCGGAGATCCGCCGCAATCCGCCGGACATCCTCATCACCAACTACAAGATGCTGGACCTGCTGCTCCAGCGGCAGCAGGACGCCTCCCTGTGGCGGGACGCCGACCTGGCGTACGTGGTGATCGACGAGTTCCACACCTACGACGGCGCCCAGGGCACCGACGTGGCGATGCTGCTGCGGCGGCTCGCCGCCGTCGCCGGGGCCGCCGAGGCCGGGAAGCCGCTCGGGTCGATCTGCCCGGTGGCGACCTCCGCGACCCTCGGCTCGGGCGGCTCGGCGGGCGGGCCCGAGGCCATGCTGCGGGTGGCCTCCCAGGTCTTCGGGACACGGTTCCCGGACGACGCCGTGGTGGGGGAGGACCGGCGGGACGCCGAGGAGTTCCTGTCCCCCGTCGACCACACGCTGCCCCTGCCGTCCCCGGCGGAGCTGGCGGGCCTGCCCGACCCGGCGCGGACGCCCGGCGGCCTGGACGCCGTCGCGCGGGCGACCGTGGGATGCGACACCGCCGACCCGCGTGAACTGGGGCGCCGGCTGCTGGCGCACCCCCTCACCCACGCGCTGCTCGCCGCGAAGGACGGGCCCCTCACCTTCCCCGCCGTCCTCGCGGCGTTCCCCGACGCCTCGGCGTGGCGGGCCGCGGCCGTCCAGGAGCCGCAGACGGCGGCGACCGCCCTGGCCCGGTTCGTGGCGCTCATCTCGGTGGCCCGCGACCCCGCCGCGCCCGCGGACAAGGAGCGGCCCCTGCTCCTCGTGGAGACACACGTATGGCTGCGGTCGCTGTCGCGCGTCCTGCGGTTCGTGGCGCCACAGCCGGTGTTCTCCTGGTCGGACGCCGACCAGGCGGCCCTCACCGAGCAAGGAGACGGGGCCTCACCCGGGGGGACCGGGACCGGACCGGACCGTGCGGACGCCGAGCGGCGGGCCCTGGCCGTCGCCGCCCAGACGGAACGGCGGCGGCAGGTCCAGCGCTCCGGACGGCTGCCCGCCGCCTACTGCCGGCACTGCGGGCGCTCCGGCTGGGCGGCGATCTGCCCGGACCGCAACCCGCAGAACCTGGTGCACGCACCGGACGAGATCTACCGCGCCAGTGTGACCGGCGGGGCCGCCAAGGGCCGGGTGCGGGCGATGATCGCCGCCACCCCGGCGGAGGCGGCCGAACAGGCCCGCGCCGTGCTGGCCCAGCGGGCGGCCCGCCGCACGCGCAGGGGCGTCCCGCACGACGCGACCCTCCTGGTGCTGGAGGACAACGGCAAGGCGCTGCGCAGGCTCGACCCGGACGAGGTACTCCTCGGCGGGGACCGGATCGCCCCGGCGCCCGAGAACGGCGTGTACGTGTGGACCTGGTTCGACAACCAGGAACAGGCCGAGTACGCCAAGCAGGACCGCTGCCCGGCCTGCGGGCAGGCCCAGGGCATCCGCTACCTCGGTGCCGGTGTCGCCCCGCTCGCCTCCGTCGTCGTCACCCAGCTGTTCACCGGCGGCGAGCTGCCGAGCGAGGACGAACACAGACGCGACCGGCGCAAGACGCTCATCTTCAACGACTCGGTGCAGGACGCGGCCCACCGCGCGGGCTTCGTCGCCAGCCGGTCCTGGAAGTTCTCGCTGCGCTCCCTCGTCCACGAGCAGCTGTCCGAACGCGTCGGCGGCAGCGAGGAGTTCGCCGCGGACGGCGTCCCGCTGAACGAGCTGATCTCCTCCCTGATCAGCCGCGCCGCCGTCCCGGAGCAGCGGCTCCTCGCCTCCGTCGTACCTCCCGACCTGCACGACGTGGACCGGGTCAAGCGGCTGCTGGCGGGCAAGAAGCGCATCCCCGAGTCCACCTGGGAACTGGTCGGCGAGCGCCTCGCCTTCAACACCCTGCTGGAGTTCGGCCTGCACTCCCGGCTGGGCCGCACCCTGGAACTCACCCGCACGGTCGCCGCCGAGGTCCACCTGCCCGAGCCGCGGGCGGCGGCCGAGGCGGCGTCGGCCCTCTTCCGCGTCCACCAGGAGAAGCTGCTGCCGCTCGCCGTGGACCGGGGGGAAGGAGCCGACGGGGGCGACGCCGACGACGCCGGGACCCCGAAGGCCGCCGTCCCGGCCGAGGGCACCCCGGAGCGCCTGCGCCACTTCGAGGGCTATGTACGCGGACTCCTCGAACACGTCCGCCAGATCGGCGGCATCCACCACCGCTGGCTGGACCGGTACATCGACGAGGAGGGCCGTAATCGGCACTTCGTCTCCACCGGCCGGGAACCCGGCATGCCGGCCTTCGGCCGCAACTCCGAAGCCCCCGCCTTCGTCCTCGTCGGCGCCCGCGCCGGACGCACCGACTTCGAACGGGTGGGCACCCGCGACAGCTGGTACGTCGACTTCACCCAACGCTGCCTCGGCCTGGACCGGGACACCGCGGGCGCCTACCTGGAGGACCTCTTCGCCGAGCTGGCGGGCGACCGCATCGGCGCGCTCGCCCGCCGCCGCACCACCCCGGCCGACCGGCAGACCGGCCACGGGGTGTACGGGCTGACGCCCGGCCACATCCGGATCCGCCCCCTCGACGACGAACAGACCGCGCTCGCCGCCCTCACCTGCCCCGAGTGCGGCTGGACACAGACCGTGCCACCGGAGCGGGCCGGGGTCTGGCAGGGCACCGTCTGCCCCCTCAAGCGCTGCGAAGGCGCCCTCACCCGGCCCTCCGAGGAGGCGGGCGGACGCGCCGCCCGCGACTACCGCTCCGACTACTACCGGCGCCTGTACCGGGAGGCCGACCCGTACAGCGTGGTCGCCGCCGAGCACACCGGCGTCCTCACCCGCAAGGAACGCGAGGAGGTCGAGAAGGGCTTCCGGCGCGGCCTCATGCACACCGACCCCAACGTCCTGTCGTGCACCCCGACCCTCGAACTCGGCATCGACATCGGCCAGCTGGAGGCGGTGATCCTGGCCTCCCTGCCGCCGTCCACCGCCGGGTACGTACAGCGGGTCGGCCGCGCGGGCCGCGCCACCGGCAACGCGTTCATGGTGACCCTGGCCGACACCAGCCCCCGTGCGCTGTACCACCTCGCCGAACCCGAGAACCTCATCGCCGGCCCCATCCTGCCCCCCGGATGCTTCCTCTCCGCGGGCGAGCTGCTGTGCCGCCAGTACACCGCCCACCTGATCGACCGCGCGGCCCGGGGCGACCTGGAGGGCGTGCCGCCCCTGCCGGACCGGGTGACCCAGCTGGTCGGCCGCACCGGCTGGCTGACGCAGTTCCGCAAGGCGGTGGCGGGACGCGCGGACCTCGCGGACGAGTTCCTGACCCTGTTCCCCGAGATCGACGGGGTCCCCGGCTCAGGCGTCTCCCGTGACGCCCGCAAGACCCTGCGGCGCTACGCCGAGCACAAGCTGGCCGACGCACTGGACCGCGCCCGGTCCGCCTGGGACGAGGAACGCGCCGAACTGGTCAGGCGCCGCGCCCTGATCAACGACGCGGCCGAGGCGCTCCAGGAAGCCGTGGAGGACGAGGCACGCGAGAAGCGGAACCTGATCCGCGAGGCGGCCGGCGTCTCGAAGATCCTCCAGGGCATGGGGCAGGCCGACGCGCAGGGCTTCCTCGTCGAGCACGGCCTGCTGCCCAACTACAGCCTCGTCGAGGACGGCGTACGCCTGGAGGCCCAGCTCAGCTACAAGGAGCCGGTACGCAAGAGGCGCTCACCGGGGGACCAGGGCGACGACCAGGCCCCCAAGGTCCGCTGGAGCAACGAGCCGCGCACCTACGACCGGCCCGCCGAAGCCGCCCTCACCGAACTCGCCCCCGGCAACGCCTACTACGTACGCGGCTACCGGCACGTCGTCGACGGCTTCGACCTCGGCCCCACCCCGCAGGACTCCCCCGACGGCATGCCCGTCGGGCTGCGGACCTGGCGGGTGTGCAAGGAGTGCGGCCACGTCCGCACCGGCGAGCGGGCCGAACAGGACACCTCGCCCTGCCCGCGTTGCGGCGGCCCCGGCATCGGCGGGCGCAACGCCGTGCACCGGGTGGTCGTCCCCCGCAAGGTCACCGCGCACGACAAGCGGGACGACGCGCGGATCGTCGACGACCACGACAACCGCACCCGCACCCCCTACACCACCGTCACCGCCGTCGACATCGACCCCGCCGACATCAAGCAGACCTGGCGGCACCAGAAGACCACCTTCGGCGTGGACCACGTCCGCGAAGCGGTCATCCGCCGCTTCAACCTCGGCAGGAGCCGCCACGGCCGGCGCAACGACGCCTCCTTCGCGGGCGCCGAGGTCGCCATCACCGGATTCACCGTCTGCCCGCGCTGCGGCGGCGCCACCGACCGCGAGCCCGGCCACGCACCCTCCCAGGACACGCTCGGCCAGTCCCTGCTCGGCCGGGCCGAACTCGCCCACCACCGGCCGTGGTGCCCCACCCGGCGCCGCGACAAGCAGGCCAGGCCGGAGGACGTCCAGGTCATCACCGCGACCGAGCACCGCACGGAGGCGCTGCGCATCCTGCTGCCCGCCGCCACGCTGAACGTGCCCGAACGCCTCGCCTCCTTCTCCGCCGCCCTCCACCTCGGACTGGCCCGCCGCTACGGCGGCGACCCCGCCCACATCCGCTCCGCCCCCGCCACCGAACCCGACCGGGAGACCGACCTCACCCGCAACTACCTCGTCCTCTACGACGCGCTGCCCGGCGGCACCGGCTACCTGCACCGCCTCGTCGACCGCGAGGGCGAGGAGTTCCGGGCCGTGCTCGCCGAGGCCCAGTCCCGCCTGCGTGACTGCCCCTGCGCGAAGACCCCGCGCCGGGCCTGCCACCGCTGCCTGCTCGGGTACGCCCCGGAGCGGGACTACAAGGACCTCGACCGGCAGGAGGCCCTGTGGATGCTGGACAGCCTGCTGGGCACCGACGGACACAGCGGATGGGACGTCCGCAAGGAAGCGGCCGACGCCGAGCTCCGCTTCGCCGACCAGGCGGAGAGCGACCTGGAACGCCGCTTCATCGAATGCCTCGACCGGTGGCTGGAGCTTCCCGGCAACGCCGCCGCGGCCGGCCACGCCACCACGCCCACCGGCCGCAGCGGCAAGCAGTTCACCCTCACCCGGCCCGACGGCGGCCCCGTCCACTGGGAGGTCGTCGCCCAGAAGGACCTGCACGGCTACCGCACCCGCCCCGACCTGCTGTTCCGGCCCGTCGCGGGGGACACCGCCGACGACGGGGCGCCGCCCCTGCCGGTCGCCGTCTACCTCGACGGCTACCGCTGGCACGCCTCCTCCCGCGCCAACCGCGTCGCCGCCGACGCGGCCAAGCGCGCCCGGCTGCGCGCCGACGGCATCCTCGTCTGGCAGATCACCTGGGACGATGTCGCCGCCTGGGACCGCACCCTCAAGGGTGAGGCGGCCCGCGACCCGGACGCCCCGGCCGACCCGCTCGACGCCGTCATCGCCGGCCGCGCCGCCGACGCGGCCTGGCCGCCCTACGACGTGACCTCCGCCGCCGGTCCCGGCGCCCTGGTGCGCGAGCAGTGGCGCAAGGCACGACGTGACCCCGCGGACGTGGACGCGCTGCTGTTCGCCGGGGCCGTCCCCTCCCTCCTCGGCTTCCTGCGCGACCCCCGCCCGGCCCGGTGGCAGCAGCTCGCGCAACTCGCCGTCAGCGCGCCCGCGTCCCTGCGCAGGCGGGAGCTCGTCGACGCGGACCCGGGCACCGCCGTCGCCTGGATCGACGCCGCCGTACGCGGCGAGGCGGCACCGGCCGTCGCGGGGCAGGGGGTGAAACTCCTGTCCTTCCAGGACGCCTCGGGGCTGCCGCTCGTCCTCGTCGGAGCCCGGCGCGCCGACGGCAAGGGACTGAGCTGGAGCGCCCTCGCCGTGCTCGACGACCGCCCGGAAGCCGTCGAGGGCGACCGGGACGACCACCGGCGCCGCTGGAAGGCGTGGCTGTGCTGGGGCAACATCATCCAGTTCCTCGACCCCACGGGCAGCGGCCGGGCCGACGGGCTCGCCCTCGCCCGCACCACCCTCGACACCTTCGACGCCGCCCTGCTCGCGGCGGCCTCCGGCCCCGCCGACGGACTCCTGTCCGCCCTGCGTGACGACCTCCCCGGCACGGGGCTCCACCTGGCGGACGACCACCCCGAGGACGAGAGCGGGCAACCGGCGACGGCACGGACACCCGCACCCGCGGCGGTGGCCGCCCCGGAGCCCGACGACGCCATGACGCCCGTGGAACGGACCGCCTGGGAACTGGTCCTCGCCGAACTGACGAAGTGGGGCGACCCGGAGGTCGCGGCCGTCGCCGAACGCCTGGCCGCCCTCGGTGACGTCCCGCCGGGCAGGGCCACCTGGGACGTCGACGGCGTGTCCCGCACCGTCGAACTCGCCTGGCCCGGGCCTAGGATCGGGATCGTCCTGGCCGAGGACGCCGAGGACGCGGAGTACATGGCGCAGTGCGCGGCGGCCGGCTGGCAGGTGCGCGCGCCGGACGGCTGGAACGTGCAGGAGCTCGCCCGTCTGCTGGGCGAGGAGGGGGTCGCACGATGAACCACGGGGCGGGTCGTCCGGGAGGCCGTGTCCGGACACGGGTGCAGGTGAGCCGGCAGGCGCACGCGGACCTGGAGCGCCGGGACGGGGCCGTGGCGGACGCGGTGGGGGACTTCGTCCACCGGCTGCGCGCCGACCGCACCAACCGGGCCCTGCGCCTGTCCCCGCTGCGCAAGGCGGGGGACAACGGCGACCTGTACCTCGCGCCCGCCCCGGACGCCCGCTGCGTGATGCTGCTGCTGTCGACGGACGGCGGCGACGAGATGCGGGTCCTCGCGGTGCGCGACGGAGCACGGGCCCGCGACGAACTCGCCCGGCTCACCGTGGAGATCAACCCGGTCTCGGGCGCGGTGGAGGTCGTCGACCAGAGCGAGGTCAGCGCCAACGTCGTCGCCCTGCCGGACCGCACCACCCCCCTGTTCGGGGAACACGACGACCGGACCCTCATCGACCTCGGCGTCGTTCCCTCGCTGCTGCCCGCCCTCCGCAAGGTCACCACCGACGAGCAGTTCGACCGGCTCCTCGCCCACAACCTCCCGGAACTCACCCGGGACGTCCTCCTGGCCCTGCGCGCCCGCACGGACCCGCGGGACGTGCGGCAGCACATCACGGACGCCTGGCGGGCCGACGAGGACGTCAACACCGGGGACTGGGCCCAAGCCGCCCGGCGGGCCGTCTCCCAGGCCGAGACCGACGACGACGCCGTCCTCGGCGCGCTGGGCCGCAGCTTCGACGCCTGGCGGCTCTTCCTCCACCCCGAACAACGCCGCCTGGCCACCGGCGACTTCAAGGGGTCCTCCAAGGTGACCGGAGGCCCCGGCACCGGCAAGACCGTCGTCGCGCTGCACCGCGTACGCCACCTCGTCGACCGGCTGCCGCCCGGCCGTACCCGTCCCGTGCTCCTCACCACCTACAACACCAACCTCGCCCTGGACCTCAAGGAGAGGCTGCGGCAGCTGGGCGGAGACGACCTGCTGAGCCGGGTCGACGTCAAGTCCGTCGACGCGCTCGCCCGCGAGATCGTGCAGGAGTCCCGCGCCGACGTCGGCCGTCCGCTGGACGACGACGCGGCCATGAACCTGTGGCACACCGTGCGCATGGAGGCCGACCTGCCGGAGTACGACGCCGACTTCCTGGACACCGAGTTCAAGCACGTGATCCTCGCCCACCGGTGCGGCGCGTGGGAGAGCTACCGCCGCGTCGGCCGCTCCGGACGCCCGCGCATCAGCACCGCACAGCGGCACGAGGTGTGGCAGCTCGCGCAGGCCTACCGGGCCCACCTGGACGCGCCGCCGCGACGGACGACGTACGCGCTCATCGCCGACCAGGCGGCCGGCCTCGAACAGCGCCGCATGGCCCGCGTCGAGGAACAGGCCCGCTACAAGGAGGAGCAGGGCGGCCGGGACCTCGTCCACCGGGAGGCGGGCAGCGGCATGTGGCTCAAGCCCCGCTACCGGCACATCGTGGTCGACGAGGCCCAGGACCTGTCCGCCTCGCACTGGCGCATGCTGCGCGCCATGGTCCGCAAGGGGCCGAACGACATCTTCCTCGTCGGCGACGCCCACCAGCGCATCTACGGAAGCCGGGTCGTCCTCAGCCACCACGGCATCGAGATCCGGGGCCGCGCGTCCCGCCGCCTCACCCTCAACTACCGCACCACCCGGCAGATCCTGGGCAGCGCCAACCGCCTGATCGAGGGAGCCCCCTTCGACGACCTCGACACCGGGACCGACACCCTGGACGGCTACCGGTCCGTCCTGACCGGGCTCGCCCCCCAGTTCTGGCGCGCGCCCGACCGGCTGACCGAGATGCGGGCCGTGGCCACCCTCGTCAAGGAGCGCCACGACCGCCACGGCACGCCGTACTCGGCGATGGCCGTCAGCGTCCCCGACGGCGGCTCCGCCCAGGAGTTCGCAGGCGTCTTCGCCAGGGAGTTCCGGCTGCCGGCCGTGGAACTCGGCAGGGACGGGGTGCGGGCCGACGTGGACGCCGTACGCATCGGCACCATGCACCGGTTCAAGGGCCTGGAGTTCCAGCGGGTGTTCCTCACGTCGGTCGGCGAGGGCCAGGTGCCGCACCAGCGCATCGAGCAGTACCGGGTCACGAACCCGGACCGGTACCGGCAGGAGGAGCAGCGGGCCCGCTCGCTGGTGTTCGTGGCGGCCACGCGCGCGCGGGACGAACTCGTCGTCACCTGGAGCGGCCGGGCCAGCCGGTTCCTGCCGCCCGACGCCGCTGAGACCGCCCACCGCGCCGCGGACCTGCTCAGGCAGGACGGCCCGCCTTCCGGCGCGTCAGGGCCGGCCGCGGCCTGACGCCGGGGCTGCCGTTCACTCGTACCGGCCACACGACGGCCACACGACGGCCACCGCGAACTGCCGTGGTGGGGAACCGAGGAGGCGCTCTGATCGTCTCTTTCAGTGAGTGGTCCGACGCGGACCGTGACGCATGTGGGGGTGGTGGCTGATGGATCCGGTGTCACTGGGGTTGCTGGCGGCACTGGCCGGCGGGGCCGGCGGAGAACTCGGACGGGACATGTGGGCGGGTCTGAGCGCGCTCGTGCGTCGTCCCTTCCGGAGAGGAGACGGCCACGAACCCCGGCCGGCTCTCACCTCGGGAGAAGAGGAGCTGGCTCAACTCGCGCAGGATCCCGGCGACGAGAGCCGCGCACAAGCCCTGAGCGCCGCCCTGGTAGCCCGGGCCGCGCAGGATGCGGAGTTCCGCACAGCCCTCGCGGCCTGGCTCCGGCAGGCGGAGGTCGTCACCGATGTTCAGGTCAGTTGTACTACGAGGAGGTGGCCATCGGGTACGGGACGACCGTGAGGTCGAGCAGGACTTCTGATCTCACCTAGGCCCGCTGGGATTGCGGTGGTTCACGCGGCGCAAGCCCAGGCATCCATCAGCCGCTCGGGCCCGTACGTCGCCGTCGGGCCGTCCACCGTGAACCCGGAGCGGGACACGGCAACCAGGGGAGTGTCCTCATCTGCGCCGGGTACGGCCAGGGCGTCCCGGGCCAGTGCGGCCAGGGCGCGACGGTCGAAGGAGCCGCGCTCGTGCCACTTGATCGAGCCGACGAACCCGATCTCGTGCGCCGGTGACCGGTCCGCCCCGACGAGGTCGACCTCGGGCTTGTTGGTACGGGGCCACCAGCCGCCCACTTCTCTCACCTGCGGCCACGTGTCATCGGGTAGCAGCCGGGCCAGGGACTCCCGTACGACGGGTTCGATCGCCCGCCCGCGCCACGAGGTCCAACCGCGCTCGACCGACTCGACCACGATCCGCCCGCGCCCCCGCTCGATCTCGGGGATCCCCCGTTCCAGGAAGGCGAGCCAGAAGCGGAGGTAGGGGTCGGCGACGCGATAGCGGCGGTCATACTCAAGTGAATCATAGTATGGAGAAGTAGAGTCTCGATCGAGATGAGCGGCACCCGCGCTCCAGCGGCCCGCCCGTTGTCGCGAGGGCCGCTGACACCTCCGGGGTCTGGTCGAGGGTGTGGCTGGTGAGGGTGACGATGGCCTTCGGGCGGAGCGGTTTGCCTCTCCTATGTTCTGTCGTCCCGACCTCGCAGTGACGACAGGACCATGCGGCCGTACCGGGTGGTGAGGATGGCGCCCGCCGTGGCGACCGACAGCGCGAGGGCGATGAGCAGGTGGGCCATCGATTCGTCGCCGAGGACCTGCAGGATGCCGAGGGCGGTGCCCAGGGGGAGGCCGAGAACCGTGAGGACGCCCAGGGCGGCCCCGATCTGCTGGCTCTCCTGCGTCTGCACGAGCCTGCTGTAGTCGGCGGCCTCGGTCAGGATCTCGCTGAAGCGGGCCGGAAGCCGGTGTTGGTGCTGGAAGGCGAGCAGCAGTTCGTTGGCCGGCCCGTGGGCGGTGAGATGCTGTCGCCAGTAGGTGCTGCGGAAGAGGGCGATGTTCCGTTCCAGGGTGGCCACGCGACGGGCGAGCCCCGCGGAGTTGAACACGTCGGAGAGCTCGTCGGTGAGTTCGTCGATGTGATCGCGCTGGAGGGAGCCGAGGAGCAGCGCGTCGAGATAGACGGTGCGCGAGTGAAGTGCGCCGAACTCGAAGAAGTCGCCGGTGCCGGCGTCGGGCCGGTGGCCGAGGAAGGCGGCACCCTGCCGGAGCACCAGGGCGCTCCAGTCGGCCGAGATCCTTATGGTGTCCTTGAGCTGTTCGTCGGCGGTCTCCGGCGGGAGGGGGAAGTCCTCCGGTGTGGACCGTGAGGCCAGTTGCCACAACCACTGATCCGCGGTGGCGGGCAGATGCTCGTCCATGCTGGTGCGGAGTGCTGGTGTGTGCCGCGATGTCGGGGTCAGGAAGGCGATCGTGTAGGGCCGGGCGATCGCGAACGGCGCTGCGTGGTTGCGGATGTTGGCGATGCCCGTCAGGAGTTCGGCCGGGTCGAACGGTCCGGTGAGCGGATCGTCGGCGGTGGCCAACTGTCGCCCGGCGAGAGCCCTCAGTACGGGCAGCAGTGGTCTTTCGACGCTGAAGTGCATTACCCCGAGGGCGTGGTCGGGATTGCGGGCGGTGGCCGCGCGCACGAGTTCCAGGCCCAGCAGGGTCAGCCCGTCGTGCTTGACATCAAGCGGCAGGTGCCAGCGAAGGTGCCGCCCGGGCGCCCCGTAGAGGACGCGGGCGGAGGCCGGGGCGAAATAGGTGGACCGGGTCCGGGCGTCGGTGCGACGGCCGCCCAGCTCGAACGGAAGGGGGCCCTTGGGCCAGCCGGGAACGCGCAGCAGCCGTACAGGCAGGACGACGGTCAGTTCCTGGCGCGCCCCGGTCACCTCGTCGAGCGGCGGAGGGGAAGCGGTCACGCGTAGTACTCGGCGGGGTCGGGCTGGTCGAGGCGGATGACGAACTCCGCCCGGTCGGGGCTCTCGGCGCTGACGTGGAAGCGGACGCGCTCGCCGGTGCGGATGGTCCTGAATCCCTCCGTCACAATCTGCCGGTAGTCGAAACCGTAGTACCGCTCGCCCTCGTCGTCCCGGACGATGTACGAGCCCAGGGCGCCGTTCACCCCTCCGCCGCTCGGCCTTCTGTCGACGATCGTTCCGTGCCGGGGCCCTCCGCCGCTCACGCTTCCGTCTCCTCCGCCTTGCCGCTGTCGACGTCCTGTACGCACCGGAATCCGACCGCGTTGCTTCCGCCGCGCTTCCGGTAGACACCCTTGCTGCTGACCTGCACCGCGCGCATCGGGTTGTCGTAGCTACCGCCGCAGATCACGGCCTCTCCGGGATCGCCCGGGCTGGTGGACGTCCATTCCCAGCAGTTGCCCACCATGTCGAGGACACCGAAGGGCGAGCGGTTGCCCGGGCGCTCCCCGACGGGGGTCGCGCCCGCCCTGCGGACGGCGTCACCCGCAAAATCGCGGTACCACGCCTGGTACGTGACGACGGGCCGCCCGACCCAGGAGTCCGCGCAGTTGACGCGGCTGCTGTCGGACGTATCGCCCCAAGGGAACAGACGTCCGTCCGTACCGCGTGCGGCGGCCTCCCATTCGAGGGAGGTCGGCAGGCGCTTGTCCTCGAACGCGGCGAAGGCGTACGCGCTCCACCAGTTCACGCAGACGGCCGGGTGATCGGCGTAGCGCGGATCCTCGTAGTAGTCCGGATGCCGCAGCCGGTCGGTCCAGGGGTGGTGCGTGATGTGCGCGGGCTGGTCCGGGTGGTCCCACCGCGAGGTGCCATCCACTTCGAGGGCATCGAGGAAGCGGCGGTAGCGGGCGACCGTCACCGCGTGGCGGTCGAAGCGCACGGCACGTGGGACGCGGCGAATGAGTAGCCGTTCGGCCGGACCGACCAGGTACGCTCCGGCCGGCAGTACGCAGTCGTCGGTCTCCGTGATGCCGGATGCTCCAGCGAGGAAGACGCGTACCTGCTCCGTGAGGAAGGCACCGCCCGGAACGTCCGCTGCTGCGTTCAGGTGCCCGGGCTCCGCCAGGTAGCGGGCGGCCATCAGCTCTTGGTACGCCGTGTGTACGAAGGCGACGTGGTCCGGCCCTGCGGGGCGCAACAGTGGCGCGAGGACGCACGCGCCGAGATCGAGGCGCGCGTCCGAGAAGGCACCGGCCCCCAGCGTCCTGTGGATGTCTAGGAGCGAGAAGGTGGTCCTGCCGTTCAGGAAGGCCGACCCGAAAGCGGAAGGCAACCGCTCCTCCGCGCCAGGACAACCGCGCTCGGTCAGTACCCGCGTGATGTGTGCGCCCAGGATGTCGCCGAGTGCCCGTCCCGAGGGGAGCTCCAGGGCCGCCGTGACGCGTCGCTCCAGCGGGGTGGCCTCGGGATCGGCCAGACGCACGACATGGAAATGCGGGACGCGTGACGGGTCGATGCCGTTCGCGTACATCTGCTCGACCAGTTGCTCGGACCGGCCCGCTCCGCTGTCCAGCAACTGACGTACCTGGGGTGAGTCCGCGAGGAACGACACCCGGGAGCTCATGACCACCGCCGACTCGGCGGACAGGACGGCCGCGAGGTCGGTGAAGAGTCTCAGGAACCCGTCCGGAGTGGGCTCCTCGACGCCCTCGTCAACGGCGTCGAGCACGCACAGCGCGGTCCCGGACCGGATCAGGTAGAGGAAGAGGTCCCAGGCGCGGGAGCGCTCCGGTCCCATCGCCGACGCCAGGAGCCGGGCCGCGTACTCGGAGAACGGTTCGTCCTTCGGTTTGAGACCGAGATCGAAGTAGAAGCGGAAGCGGCGGAGTTCCGGGTTGAGGGCGAGTGAGCGCAGGAGGGTGCTCTTGCCGCTTCCCGGACGACCGGTCACCAGGACGTTCGCGCTGCCGCGCGCCAGGCGGATCAGCAACTCCGCCGCGTCGCCGGACTGCTCCACCTTCTGCTCGCCGGTGCGCGGATCCGTGGTGAGTGTCGCCGCCGCGACGGCGGTCCGTGACTCGACGGACCCGCCGATGGACGTGAGGCCGGACAGGTGCGTTTCCAGGCTGACGATGGTGTTGACGAAACCGTCGTAGCGCACGATCCGGAAGTCGGTCCCCAGTAACTGGTGGAGGGCGCCGGGCACCGCGCCCCCGTCGTCGTCCAGAACGACGAATCGGGTGAGCTTGGGCAGTTTGGTGCGCAGCAACTCGCCCCCGCTTGCGGCGAGCACCGTCCCCAGGTCGTCGGCGTCTCTGGAGAGCATCAGCTCCACGTACTCCAGACGCATTCCCGACTCACGGCAGAACAACTGGTACACGGTGTCGGGGCTGAGGACGAACCGCTTGGCCTGCCGGTAGCCGAGGGTGATGTAGAGGCCGGCGAGAAACTCGCAGCGGCGCGCCACCTCTGGTGCCACGTCCGGTTCGTCGCCGAGAAGGGCCGCGCTTCCGGTCTCGGTGAACCACACCAGTACGTCGATGAGGCGGCGGGCCGCCAGCAGTCCGTCCTCATCGCTGATGTCGTACCCGTCATGGGTGGACCGGTTGCGCAACCGTCGGATGTCGTCGAGCGCGTCCATGACCGTACTGCTCCGAATGTGCGGTCGGCAGCGCTTGACGAGGTCGTTCAGGGCCTTCGTCGAAGGGTCACCCTCGATGCGGTGGTGGCGCCACAGCTCCTTGAGTAGCCTCTCGGTCAGCTTGCCGATGAGGGCCACCGCATTCTCGGGATAGCCGTCGTTCAGGGACCGCAGCGGCCGTTCCAGGTCGAGCCCCAGCCGGTCGGCGATCCGGGAATGGTCGTCCAACTCGCTCCGCAGCCGCTGTAACCGCTCGTCGACCACGGTGCTCATGCGGACTCCTTCGAGCGCTGACCCAGGACGAACGCGAACCGGTCGGGAAACACCAATACGGGTTCCGGGTGGGCTGCGCGCATCTCCTTGATGCCCTTCTCGATCTCACTGTCACTGAAGGTGGAGAGCAGGGACATGTACCGAGCGCGCACCATGCCGAAGTACCGGTCCCGGTCAATGCGCAACTCGTGCTCGACGTGGGTGAGACGCGCTTCCATCCCGGCCGCGCGCAGATGTTCCACGATGTGCGCCGGGTCCGGCTGCAACTCCTCGAACCGGGTGAGAGCCGCCTCGAACAGCGGGTACATGATGCTGGTCGGGAGCATCACCACCAGCAGCCGGCCACCGGGTGCCAGCAGGTCGGCGAGGCCCTGGAGGGTGCGCCCCGAGTTGGCCAGATGGTGTACCGACTCCTTGAGCCACATCGCGTCGAGCCGCTCGTACGGCAGTTGTGTACGGCCCTCCGCGATGTCCTCGGCGGAGGCGATCACCGGCGTCAGTCCAGATGGGGGAGGTGTGCCGAGCCGGTTCAGCATCGCCTCGGAGGGGTCGATGCAGAGGATGGGCCGGTGCGGCTGGAGTTGTCCGGCCACTTCTCTGGCGAACAGGCCGGTGCCTGCGCCGATATCGGCGATCCGGTCCGTGGGAGTGAGTCGCAGCGTTTCGGCGATCCGGCCGGACATCCAGGGGATGTAGTCCGGGCCGTAGACCCAGTGCTCGTCGTACTCGGCCGCAAGCTCTTCGTAGTGCCCCCGCACGTCGCCTCGCTCCACGCTCCCCCTCACGCCTTGTGCGTACTGCCGACTTGGTGTGTGCGCCGGTCATTGACAGGTTATCGCGGGTACCTGTGCGGCGACAGCCGGTAATGAGTCGACGGGGGTCCCGCTGGAAGATCGTGGAAGGCCGAGTACTCGATCTGGTGAACCGTGGTCGTTCACCGGTTCCCCTGCGCACTGAGCTCTAGCGTTGACGCCGGGTGAAGGGCCGACCGGATGTGTTGTACGCGTTCCGGCGGCGTGTGTAGGCGGGGCGGGGCGTGTCCCTCGGCGAGACGGGGGAGTTGGGCGGATCGACCGGTGGGCGGCGGAGGTGAGTGGACGATGAGCGAACTGGTGCGGGAGCCGGAGGAAACGACGGCCCGAGGAACACCCCGCTGTCGTCTCCGTAAACAGCGACCGCACAAGGCGCGCACATCTCAATCAGCAGCCAGGGCGCCCCGGAGGGCCAGGCGGCCACTCCCAGCGAGCCACAACACGGCAGAGAGCTATCAGCCACACCCGGCCCTCCCGGGCCACCTAACAACTTACGGAGAACTATGAGCGTCGAAGAGACCGTCCAGCTCGACTGGTTCAAGAGCAGTTACAGCGGCGGTGCTGGTGGTGAATGCGTCGAGGTGGCCACTTGCCCCCACACCGTGCGCGTGAGGGACTCCAAGGATGTGAACCGTCGGGGTTTGAGGCTCGGTGCGAAGTCGTGGGGCGCCTTCGTGGCGTTCGCCTCCGACCGGATCGGCTGACTCGCGTCGCTGTTGCTGTGCCCTGTGGCTTCGAGCGGGTCACAGGGCACAGGTGTGTGAGGGCTCGGGACGATAAAGGAAGTGCGGGTGTTCGAGCCGGTGGGATACGTTCCTGCCTGTTCGAAGGGGGCCCGACATGGCGAAGCTGAACCAGATCATCGCGGTCGAGAAGGGTGTCAAGAGCAAGTCGCTCCAGGACATCAACGCCGCGCACGCCAAGGTGCAGAAGCCGGCACTGCTGGCCGGTATCTCGCGTACGTACCAGCCGAAGGACGAGGAGGGTGAGCAGCTGCCGCCCGAGTCGACGCGGGTGCAGGTGCAGGGCGAGGACGTGCTGCGGGAGATGGCCGCCTCGCTGACCCGGCTGTTCGACGTGACCGCGACCAAGGACTGGGCGAACTGCGCGGCCCGCGCGGACGTGACCGTCGACGGACGGACCGTCGTCGCCGATGTGCCGGTCAGCTACCTGCTCTTCCTGGAGAAGCAGCTCACCGACCTGCACACCTTCGTCAAGAAGCTGCCCACCCTCGACGCCGCCGAGTCCTGGTCGCACGACCCGTCGACGGACTGGTGGAAGACGGACCCGGTGCGGACCATCCGTACGAAGAAGGTGCCGCGCAACCACGTCAAGGCGGAGGCGACCGAGAAGCACCCGGCGCAGGTCGAGGTGTACTACGAGGACGTGCCCATCGGGTACTGGACGACCGTGAAGTTCTCCGGTGCGCTCCCCGCGCGGCGGGTCAATGAGCTCGCCGAGCGGGTCGAGAAGCTTCAGCAGGCCGTGAAGTTCGCCCGTGAGGAGGCCAACGGCGCCGAGGTCACCGACCAGCGGGTCGGGGACGCGGTGTTCGGGTACCTGTTCGGCTGACGTGGCAGCACGTCACCACCATGATCGCCCCCGCGTGCGAGCGCGGGGGTGCGCTACGGGGCGCGGGCCGGACTGAGGACCGGTTCACGCCAGGAGCGCAAGCTGACACTGAAGTTCAGCCTGAAAGCGCGGCTCGCCGAGACGGCGGCCGCGGTCAATCTCAGACTCTCGCTCCAGTCTCAGCATCGCCGCCGATCGCCGGACCGACCGGGGACGGACGAACGCCGTCGGATGCGAGTTCGACTCTCGCCTGCGCCTCTTGCCTGGCGCGGTAGTTCAAAGGAAGAACACGACGGCATGATGACTGATCCGTCCTCTTAAACGCCGCCGGCGTGCGCAAGTGGGTGGCATCCCCAGGGGCCCGGGAGCTGGATACGACTCCCGGGCTCCGCCACGTCATGCCCAGGCCGCGACCAGGAGGACCGGGTAGAGCACGCTCAGGGATCCCGTGGCCAGACCGACGCCGCACTGGACCCGGTTGAGCCCCCGGCCCAGGCCGAGCAGCGCGAAGGTGAGGGCCAGGCTGCCGAAGAGCAGCGGGATCGCGATGCCGAGGAGGCCGGTGAACACGGCGGCGGCCAGAGCGGCCGTGCCGAGGACGAGGGAGACGGGCCCGTAGAGGGTCGCGGGGCTGTCCGTGGATCCGGATCCGGTGGCCATGCTGGCTCCTCGCTCGAGGTGGTCGGCGTCGTCGACGCGCGGGTGACGGACCCCTGCGCCGCCATCATGACACGTCGGAGCGATTATTTGAACGAGTTCAAAAGCTGTGCAGGGTGAGGCCCGACGAAGGGCGGGGCTGATGAGGATCGTGATTCCCGGGGCCGCGTCGGGTGCCCCGTGCCGCTGAGGCGGGGCATCCGGTGGATTGCCTTCGCGCGCGCTCGAACTTCTAGCGTTTCGGGCATGGACAGCACACGGACACTGGGACGCAGTGGTATCGAGGTCAGCGCCGTCGGGTTCGGCTGCTGGGCGATCGGCGGTGAGTGGCAGGACCCGGACGGGCAGCCGCTGGGGTGGGGCACGGTGGACGACGAGGAGTCGGTACGGGCGATCCGGCGCGCCCTCGACCTGGGCGTCACCTTCTTCGACACCGCCGACGTCTACGGCACGGGGCACAGCGAAGAGGTGCTGGGCCGGGCCCTCGGTCGGCGCCGGGACGAGGTCGTCGTCGCCACCAAGTGGGGCAACGTCTTCGACCCGGACACCCGCACCCTGACCGGCGGCGACGACTCCCCGGAACACCTCCGCCGCGCCCTGACCGCCTCACTGCGCCGGCTCGGCACCGAGTACATCGACCTCTACCAACTCCACCTCGCCGACGCCGACATGGGACGGGCGGCCCGGCTGCGGGACGCCTGCGAGGACCTGGTGACCCAGGGGCTCATCCGGTCGTACGCCTGGAGCACCGACGACCCGGAGCGGGCCGCCGTGTTCGCGAAGGGGCCGCACTGCACCGCAGTGCAGCACGCGCTGAACGTCCTCACCGACGCGCCGGAGATGCTCCGGCTCTGCGAGGAGGCCGATCTCGCCTCCGTCAACCGCAGTCCGCTCGCGATGGGCCTGCTCACCGGGAAGCACGCGGGGCGGGGGACGCTCCAGGAAGGGGACATCCGCAGCAGGCCGCCCGCCTGGCTGCAGGGGTTCGGCGCGGGCTCGGGCGCGGACCCGGAGTGGCTCGCGCGCGTCGAGGCGCTGCGGGACGTCCTGACCAGTGACGGGCGCACCCTCGCCCAGGGCGCCCTCGCCTGGCTGTGGGCGCGCAGTCCGCGCACCGTGCCGATCCCCGGTTTCCGGTCGGTCGCCCAGGCAGAGGAGAACGCGGGGGCACTGGAGAAGGGTCCGCTCAGCGAGGAGCGGATGGCCGAGGCCGGGCGGATCCTCGCCGGCCGGGAGTCGAACCCCGAGTCGAACCTCGGATCGAACCGGGAGCCGGGCAGGCTGCCGAACCGGTAACGGAACCGGCGGCAGGCCCGGTTGCTTCACGCGGCAGCCGTTCCACCCACCGGTGTGTACCCGCGGTCCCATGCGGGTCCACCCCCACCCGATGGTGTGGGACGGCTGCCGTCTCCCCCCTGGACATGGCCTCCGGAAGAGCCTTGCTCCAAGTGTGAAGCTTTGATGGAGGAGAGTTGAGCATAGGTCCGCCATCGGCCGCAAGAGTGCGGAGGTTCATGGTCCGTTTGTGAGAGATCCACGCGCCCGCCTGGCCGGCCGACCTCCTCAGCCCCGGCCCACGTACGGCATCGCCGTCGCCAGCACCGTCGCGAACTGCATGTTCGCCTCCAGTGGCAGCTCCGCCATGTGCCGCACCGTGCGGGCCACGTCCGCGACGTCCATCACCGGCTCGGGAGCGGTCTCCCCGTTCGCCTGGAGCGCGCCGGTCCCCATGCGCCGCGTCATGTCGGTCGCCGCGTTGCCGATGTCGATCTGGCCCACCGCGATCCGGTACGGCCGTCCGTCCAGGGAGAGGGACTTGGTCAGGCCCGTCAGCGCGTGCTTGGTCGCCGTGTAGGCGACCGAGAAGGGGCGCGGCGTGTGCGCGGAGACGGAGCCGTTGTTGATGATCCGGCCGCCCTGCGGGTCCTGTTCCTTCATCTGCCGGTACGCCGCCTGCGCGCACAGGAACGCCCCGTTGAGGTTGGTGTCCACCACGTGCCGCCAGGCCTCGTAGGGCAGTTCCTCCACCGGGACCCCGCCGGGACCGAAGGTGCCCGCGTTGTTGAACAGCAGGTCCACCCGGCCGAAGTGCCCGACGGTGGCCGCGAACAGGGCGGTCACGTCCCCCGGGCGCGACACGTCCGTCCGTACGACGAGCGGTCCGCCGCCGGACCCCCGAATGGTGAGTGATCCGCCGTCCGAGTCCGGCGCGCCGAGCGCCGCGGTCTCCTCCAGCGTCTCCGCGCGGCGCCCCGCCAGTGCCACCGACCAGCCCGCGCGCAGCAGTTCCAGCGCCACCGCGCGCCCGATGCCGGAGCCCGCCCCGGTCACCACCGCGACCCTGGTCCGTCCGTCCGTTTCCTTGGCGTTCATGGGCCCGCAGCGTACGGGAGGGTCCGCCATGCGGAACTCATCCGACCGTCATACGGATGCTGTGTACGCGTCAACGTCAGGTCGTCCCCGGCCGGTCCAATTCCTTCCGCATCCACATGCCAGGGGAGGAACGGATGACACCCGAGGTCCGCCAGTCACAGCACGCGCCCGAACTCCGCGCGGCCGCCCGGCACATCGGCCGCCGTCGCTTTCTGACCGTCACCGGTGCCGCCGCCGCGCTCGCCTTCGCGGTCAACGTGCCCGGCGCCGGCACCGCGGCCGCCGCCGAGCTCGACGCCGCACAGATCACCGACGACCCCTTCACGCTCGGCGTCGCCTCCGGCGACCCCCACCCGGAGTCCGTCCTGCTGTGGACGCGGCTGGCCCCCACCCCGTACCAGGCCGACAGCGGACTGCCCGCGAGGCGCGTCACCGTCGACTGGGAACTCGCCCTCGACGAGCGGTTCCGCCGCGTCGTCAGACGGGGCAAGGCCACCGCCCACCCCGAGTTCCACCACACCGTGCACGTCGAGGCCGGCCCTCTCGCCCCGGGCCAGGTCTACTACTACCGCTTCCGGGCGGGCCGCTTCGTGAGTCCGGTCGGCCGCACCCGCACCGCCCCGGCCACCCGCAGCCGGACCGCCGGCCTCACCTTCGGCGTCGTCTCCTGCCAGCGCTACGACCAGGGTTACTACACCGCGTACCGGCACCTCGCCGAGGAGGACCTGGACGTCGTCTTCCACCTCGGCGACTACCTCTACGAGTACGCCGTCAACGACGTCGCCGGCTCCCGCGCCTACCCCTCCGGCACGCTGCCCGGCCTGTTCAAGCGGGAGACGGTGACGCTGGAGGACTACCGGCTGCGGTATGCCCTCTACAAGTCCGACGCCGACCTGCGGGCCGCCCACGTCGCGCACCCGTTCGTCGTCACCTGGGACGACCACGAGACCGAGAACAACTACGCCGACGGCACCCCGGAGAACAGCGTCCCGCCGGAGGAGTTCCTGCTCCGCCGGGCCGCCGCCTACCGGGCCTACTGGGAGAACATGCCGCTGCGGCGCCCGCAGTTGCCCGAGGGGCCGGACCTGAGGCTGTACCGGCGCCTGCACTGGGGGCGGCTGGCCCAGTTCGACGTGCTCGACACCCGCCAGTACCGCTCCGACCAGGCGTACGGCGACGGCTGGCAGTACCCGGGCCCCGAGTCCGAGAACCCCTCGCGCACCCTCACCGGTGACGCCCAGGAACGCTGGCTGATCAACGGCTGGCACCGTTCGGACGCCCTGTGGAACGTGGTGCCCCAGCAGGTGACCTTCTCCCAGCGGTTCAACTCGACCACGGCGCCGTCCAAGGTCTCCATGGACTCCTGGGACGGCTACCCGGCCTCCCGCGAGCGGGTCCTGGCCGGCGCGCAGGCCGCCGGTGTCGAGAACCTCATGGTCCTCACCGGCGACGTGCACGTGCACTACGGCTTCGACATCAAGCGCGACTTCTCCGACCCGGGCTCGAAGACCCTGGGCACGGAGATCGTCACGTCGTCCGTCTCCAGCGGCGGCAACGGCTCCGCGAAGCCGTCCAACTGGGACACCTACCTGTCCGCCAACCCGCACATGAAGTTCTACAACGGGCTGCGCGGCTACACGACCGTGTCCCTCGGACGGGAGCGGGCGCGCGCCGACTTCAAGACGGTGTCCCACGTGACCACGCAGGGCGCCCCGCTCACGACCGCCGCCTCCTTCGTGACCGAGGCGGGGGAGCAGGGGCTCAAGCCGGCGTGACCTCGGCGGTCTTCGCGTCCTCCCGCGCGGTTCCCCGCGGATGACCCACCCGATGCCCCTGCGGACCCTCCTGCGGGTAGCGGACGCCGATGCGGTCCCGGATCGCGTCGAGCGTCCGCATCACGGCCAGGGTGCCCTCGAGCGGAACCAGCGGCGACTCGGTCTCACCGGCCCGCAGGGCGCGCATCACCTCGGCCGCCTCGTGCTTGAGGCTGTCCCGGGGTCCGTCGGCCGGGTCGGCCGTGAACTCCTCGGGATCACGGCCGTCCCGGTGCAGCGTGAACCGCTCCGGGAAGAAGAAGCCGTAGGGGATGTCGATCCGGCCCTGCGAACCGGTGATCGACGCGGAGGTCGCCGTGCCGCCCACGATGGAGCAGTGCACCGAAGCGAGGGCACCGCTCTCCCAGGAGAGCAGTGCCCCCGTCTGGAGATCGACGCTCTCTTCCGAGAGCACCGCTCGCGCCGTGATGTCCGACGGCTCACCGAGCAGCAGCTGCGTGAACGACACCGGGTAGACGCCCAGGTCCAGCAGCGCGCCCCCGCCCAGCGCCGGGTCCCGCAGCCGGTGCGAGGCGGGGAAGGGCCCCGCGAGACCGAAGTCCGCCTGCACGTGGCGCACCTCACCGATCGCCCCGTCGCCGACCAGCGCCTTCAGCCGCCGCACCATGGGATGGCAGTACATCCACATGGCCTCCATCAGGAAGCGCCCGTTGTCCCGGGCCAGCGCGACCAGCTCGCCGGCCTCCCGCGCGTTCAGCGTGAACGGCTTCTCGCACAGCACGTTCCGCCCGGACTCCAGCATCAGCCCGGCCGCCGCCCGGTGCGCCGAGTGCGGCGTGGCGACGTAGACGACGTCGAGCTCCTCGTCCCGCGCCAGCGACTCCCAGTCACCGTAGGCCCGCGGTATCCCGAACCGCTCCGCGAACCCCTTCGCCGATTCCACGGACCGCGACGCCACCGCCACGACCTCCGCGCCCGGCACGTCCACCAGATCCGCCGTGAACGTCGCGGCCATGCCGCCGGTCGCCAGGATTCCCCAGCGTGTCTTCTGCTCGGTCATTCGTCCCACCCTGTTCGTGTGTTCCGTCAAACGTGTCGCCATCGGACAGTCGTGGAAGCGCTCCCATGACATCGTCGTTGACGCCGAGCACTCCGTACGAGCTGAGAGCATAGGGAGCCGATGGCAGGGAAAGGGAGGGGCACATGCCCGAGGGTGGGGCGTTCATATCCAAATCGACCGAAAGCGGGGCGGCGGGCGCGACGGTGAGGGCGGCCGTGAGCGGCGGGACGGCGGACACGCCGGCACAGCGCCCCACGGCCCCCCGTGCCGGCCTGCTGGTCACCTTCCTCCTCGGCGGCCTGACCGCCGTGACACCGCTGGCGATGGACATGTACCTCCCCGCCCTGCCGGAGGTCACCCGGTCCCTGCACGCGTCCGCCGCCACCGTCCAGCTCACCCTCACCGCCTGCCTGGCCGGCATGGCGCTCGGGCAGCTGGTGGTCGGCCCGATGAGCGACCGTTGGGGCCGCCGCCGCCCTCTGCTCATCGGCCTCGTGATCTACGTCGTCGCCACCGCGCTGTGCGCCTTCGCACCGACCGTCGAACTCCTCGTCGCCTGCCGGCTGGCGCAGGGCCTGGCGGGTGCGGCCGGCATCGTCATCGCGCGCGCCGTCGCCCGCGACCTGTACGACGGAGTGGCCCTGGCCCGCTTCTTCTCGACCCTCATGCTGATCTCCGGAGTCGCCCCGATCATGGCGCCGCTGATCGGCGGGCAGGTCCTGCGGGTCACGGACTGGCGGGGCGTGTTCGTCGTTCTCACCGTCCTCGGACTGCTCCTGACGGCCCTCGTCTGGGCGAAGCTGCCGGAGACGCTGGCTCCTGCCGACCGGCACGGCGGAGGCCTCGGCGAGACCCTCGGCTCGATGCGCCGGCTCCTCGCCGACCGGGCCTTCACCGGCTACATGCTCGCCGGTGGATTCGCCTTCGCGGCCCTCTTCGCCTATGTCGCGGCCTCCCCGTTCGTCATCCAGGAGATCTACGGGGCCTCCCCGCAGACGTTCAGCCTGCTGTTCGGGCTCAACTCGATCGGCCTGATGGTCATGGGGCAGGTCAACGGGAAGATCCTGGTCGGCAGGGTCAGGCTGGACACGGTGCTGGGCCTCGGGCTCACCGTCGTGGTCGTCGCCGCCACCGCGCTGCTGCTGATGTCGCTGGGCGTGTTCGGTGAAGCGGGCCTGGTGCCGGTGGCTGCCGCGCTCTTCGTGCTGATGTCCGCCATGGGCATCGTCATGCCCAACACCCAGACGCTCCCCCTGTTGCGCGCCCGGCACGCGGCCGGCTCCGCGTCGGCCCTGCTCGGCACGACGGCCTTCCTCGTCGGCGCGATCGCGTCCCCGCTGGTCGGGGTGGCCGGGGAGGACACGGCCGTCCCGATGGCCGTCGTCCAACTGGTCGCCGCCCTGGTGGCACTCGGCTGCTTCCTGGGAATGTGCCGTCCGTGGGACAGGCGGACGAGCGTGAAGGGCGGGGGCATCTGAGCGCGCCGCGACTGCGCCACGGCACACCGGAACGGGCCGGGCTCGACGCCGGGGAACTGCGGCACCTGCTCCGGGCGGTCCACGCCGGCACCGGTGGGCGGCGGCCCTGGGCGGCGGGGGCCGTGGTGGCCGTCGGGCGCGGCCCCGTGCTCGCCGTGCACGAGGCGTCGGGCTGGGCCGTGCGCTATGCCGCGTACGACGAGGAAACGGACACCCCGGTCGAACTGCCGCCGGACGAACGCGTCCCGATGACCGTGCACACGCCCTTCGACCTGGCATCCCTGACCAAGCTGTTCACCTCGGTGGCCGTGATGCAGCAGATCGAACGCGGCACGCTGGGCATCGACGCGCGCGTGGGCGCGTACCTCCCGGACTTCACGGCGGCGGCACGGCACGGCATCACCGTGCGCCAGCTGCTCACGCACACCTCAGGGCTGCGGCCCGAACTCCCGCTGTACGACTGCGCCGACGACGCGGAACGCCTCGCGCTGCTCCGCGCGGAACCCCCGGTCGGCGTGCCCGGCACGTACTGCTACTCCGACCTCAACATGCTGCTCCTCCAGCACGTGCTGGAACGCCTCACCCGCCGCACGCTCGACACCCTGGTCCGGGACGGCATCACCCGGCCGCTCGGCATGACCGCGACCGCCTTCGGGCCGTGCCCGTCCGCGGCGGCGACCGAGGACCAGCGGCGGCCGTGGGCCAAGGTGGGCCGGGGGATGCTGCGGGGCGAGGTGCACGACGAGAACGCGTGGGCGCTGGGCGGGGTGGCCGGCCACGCCGGGCTGTTCTCCACGGGCCGGGATCTGGCGGTCTTCTGCCGGACCCTGCTGGCGGGCGGCTCGTACGGGCCCGCCCGCATCCTCGGCGCCGACTTCGTGGACCTGCTGTTCACCCCGCCCGGCCTGGGATTCGCCCTGGACCAGCCGTGGTTCATGGGCGAGCTGTCCGGCCACGGCGCCGCGGGTCACACCGGTTTCACGGGCACGTCCCTGGTCCTCGACCGCGCCACGGACACGTACGTGATCCTCCTGGCCAACACCGTCCACCCCCGCCGCCCGGCGTCCCCGGACAGCAGACCGAGAGCGGAGGCGGCGACGCGGGTGGCGCGGGCGGTGCGGGGGAGGTGAGCGGAGGCCTCCTCCGGCCGGGGGCCGGGCTCGTGCCCCGGGCCCCGCTCGAATGCGCCAGTGATCGAATGGGTGGGCATCCCGGCGGCCGGCGCCCTCACGGCGTGGCCGTTGCGCCGGACGGTGCGGCACCGCGCGGCGAGCGCTGCCCGAGGAGAGGCGATCAGGGTTCCCCGCCTGCTCCGGCATCCCGCCCGTGAGGGGCGGTGGCTTCGCGGGCGGATGACCACCGGGCGGTCGCCCAGCCGTCAGCCGAGCCCGCTCACTGAGCCCCGTAGAATCGCCGGGTGAACGCCCCCGCCTCCTCCCCGCACACAGCCGAAACCCTGCGTTCCGCCCTCGCCGGGCTGCTCGACGGGCTCCCGGCGCGGCAGGCCGCACAGGCCGTCGAGCGGCTGATCGCCAACTACCGCGGGGCCACGCCCACGGAGGCCCCCATCCTGCGCGACCGCGCCGACGTGGCCGCGTACGCCGCCTACCGCATGCCCGCGACCTTCGAGGCGGTGCGCTCGGCGCTGGAGGCGTTCGCGGACGCCGTGCCCGGATGGACACCCGGCGACCACATCGACATCGGCGGCGGCACCGGCGCGGCGGCCTGGGCGGTGAGCGCGACCTGGGCCGGCGAGCGGCCCGTGACCGTCCTCGACTGGGCCGAACCCGCACTCGCGCTCGGCCGGGAGCTGGCCGCCGCGAACCCCGCCCTGCACCGCACCCGCTGGCACCGCTCTCGTATCGGATCGGCGCTCACCCTCGAGAGCACTGATCTCGTCACCGTCTCCTACGTCCTCAACGAGCTCACCGCCCCCGACCGCGCAACCCTCGTCGACGCGGCCGCCGGTGCCGCCCGGGCCGTCGTGATCGTCGAACCCGGCACCCCCGACGGCTACGCCCGCCTCATCGAGGCCCGCGACCGTCTGATCTCCGCCGGTTTCCACGTAGCCGCCCCCTGCCCGCACAGCGCCGCCTGCCCCATCGCCCCCGGGACGGACTGGTGCCACTTCTCCGCGCGGGTCAGCCGTTCCTCCCTGCACCGCCAGGTCAAGGGCGGGTCCCTCGCGTACGAGGACGAGAAGTTCAGCTACGTCGCCGCCACCCGCGCCCCGGTCGCCCCGGCCCCCGCCCGGGTCGTCCGCAAGCCGCAGATCCGCAAGGGCCAGGTCCTCCTCGACCTCTGCGAGAAGGACCCGTCCCTGCGCCGCACCACGGTCACCAAACGCCACGGGGACCTGTACCGGGCGGCCCGGGACACGGACTGGGGCGACCCCTGGCCGCCGGGCGACGACGTCTAACCGCCCGACTCCGCCCCGTTCCCCTCCTCCCGCTTCTCCTTCAGCTTGCGCAACAGCTCCCGCTTCTGTGCCTGCGGGTCGAGCCCGCCCCCGACGCGCCCACCGCGCCCGCCCCCGCGCAGCGCCTTGCGGCCGAGGTGCTGTCGGGTACCGCCGACGCCCAGCATGTTTCCGGCTCCGCCTCGAGTCATGGCGCGATCCCCTCTCATTGGCACGAGACGTATCGTCTCGCTATCGGACGCCTCCACTGTCCGGCGAGACGTACCGTCTTGTCAACCTGATAGATTCGAGCCATGGCCCCGAACCAGTCCGCCAGCCCGTCCTCCGGCCAGTCGGCCCCCGACGCCACCCGCCGCAGCGAGCGCTCCCGGCGGGCCATCTATGACGCCGCCCTCGCTCTGGTCGCCGAGGTCGGCTACCCGAAGACCACCATCGAGGGCATCGCCTCCCGCGCCGGCGTCGGCAAGCAGACGATCTACCGCTGGTGGTCGTCGAAGGCGGACGTACTCCTGGAGGCGTTCCTCGACCTGAGCGACCAGGCCGCCGAGGCGGCGGCCCGGGACACCGACCAGGCGGAGTACGGCATCCCGGACACCGGTGACCTCGCCGCCGACCTCAAGGCCGTCCTGCGCGCCACGGTCGACGAACTGCACGATCCCACCTTCGAGGCCCCCTCCCGCGCCCTGGCCGCCGAGGGCGTCGTCAACGAGGAACTCGGCCGCCGGTTCGTCGCCCGACTGCTGGAACCCCAGCTCCAGCTCTACGTCGACCGGCTGCGCTCGGCCCAGGAGGCCGGAGACGTCCGCGTGGACATCGATCCGCGCATCGCCCTGGAACTCTTCGTCTCCCCCCTCGCCCAGCGCTGGCTCCAGTACACGGCCCCGATCACCTACGACTACACCGACACCCTCGTCGACTACGCCCTGAACGGCCTCGCCCCCCGCTGACCCCGGGCTCCGTACGCCTCACCGTCCCAGCGCCGCACTCACCGCACCCGGCCCCCGCACCGGATGCCGTGACAACCGTCCCGGGGCGTCGGTGATGATGCCGTTGCAGCCGAGGGACAGGGCGCGGTCGCGCTGGGCCGGGGTGAGGACCGTGTGGGCCCAGACCCGGGGGATGCCGGAGCGCACCGCGCGGGTGAGGTCCGCGTCGCGGGCCTTGATGTCGACGTCGAGCAGGTCGACGAAGGAGCGCCAGCGTTCGGGGCGGTCGGTGCGCAGCTGGCGGGCCGAGCGCCACAGCTGGGTCAGCAGGCCCAGGCCGTGGACCCGGCGGGCGACCTCGGGGTCGTTGGTGTTCACGAACACCGAGCGGGTCAGACCGCGGGAGCGGATCAGCGCGGCCAGCCGGTCGAGGCCGCTCGGGTCCTTCGCCTCCAGCATCAGCACGATCCGCCCGCCGAAGCGGTCCAGCACCTCGGCCACCGTCGGCGGCCGCTCCGCACGCCAGCTCCCCGGCAGCCGGTCGCGCGGACGAAGCCGTACGCCCCGCCACTCACCGGCGTCCAGTCCGCGCACCTCGCCGCCCAGGTAGGTGGTGCGGTTCAGGGTCGCGTCATGGAAGACCACCGGCGTCCCGTCCCGGAGCACCCGGGTGTCGAAGTCCAGCACCCGCGCCGTACCGCGCCGGTACGCCGCCATCAGCCCCGACATGCTGTTCTCCGGCACCTCGCGGGCCCCGCCGCGATGGGCGACGTACGGAATGCGGGGCAGCGAGTCCACCGTCAGCGGCCCGGCGCCCCACTCCAGCGGCGGACCACCGGCGTGGCCGCCCGTGAGGGTCAGCGAGACCACGGAAGCCACGGCCGCCAGGCCCGTCGACGCGATCGATGTGACCATGCCGACCACGGTAGGGGCGGATATCCGCGCAAGCCGTGCAGTGACACCCGCTCCCCGCGTTCCCCGCGTTCCCCGCGTTCCCCGCGTCCCCGCGCTCCCCGCGTTCCCCGCGTTCCCCGCGCTCCCCGCGTGGAGGGCGTGGAGGGCGTCCCCTTCGTCCTGCCCGGCACCCCTCGTCCGTTCGGGTCATCCTCGTCCCACCTGCGCCGATTGTGGGCTCCAGCCCCCCGATGCGGACGGTCGTGGGACGATAGGGCATGCTGGAACGCAGGACGGCAAGGCGAGGAGATAGATGAGCGCGGAGTTCGGTGCCCGGAGCGGCCGGCAGGGCAGACTCTCCCAGTGGCTGCGCGGACGCCGCCCGAAGCCGGCCGCCGACGAGGGCGACCGTGAGGCCCTGCTGCTCGCCGCCGCCGACGCGGGACTGCCGCTCGCACCCGCCGCCCACCCCGCCACCGCATACGGCTGCTCCTGCGACCGCGTGGGCTGTCCCACCCCTGCCCGGCACCCGGTGTCCTTCGCCTGGCAGACGCAGTCCACCACCGACCGCGCGCAGATCGAGCGCTGGGCCCGCCACCAGCCGGGGGCCAACTTCATCACCGCGACCGGCATGGTGCACGACGTCCTCGACGTCCCCCTCGACGCCGGCCGTGAGGCGCTCACCCACCTGTCCGACGCCGGTGTCGAGGTCGGCCCCGTCGCCGAGAGCGACGACGGCCGTCTGCTGTTCTTCACCCTCACCCGCGGCACCCCCGAGGACGAGGACGAGTGGTGGCCGTGTGAGCTGGACTGCCACCCGGAGACCATGGACGAGCATCCCGGCCTGCGCTGGCACTGCCGCGGCTCCTACGTCCTCGTACCCCCCGCCCGCCTCCCCGACAACGGCGACGGCGACCGGTCGGTGCGCTGGGTACGCGGCCCGGAGCATCCGCTGCCGGACCCGCTCAGCCTGCTGGAGTTCCTCACCGACGCCTGCGCCCGTCACGTCGGCGACCACTCCGACCACGCGGGCTCGGCCTGGCCCTCGCGCCGCTGAGTCCGGCGGGACCCGGCCGGACGGACCGGACGGACCGGACGGACCGGACGGACCGGACGGCCGGACCTACTCGCCCTTCGCCGACGTCAGTCCCTGGATCCGCCCCAGGACCTCCACCTCGCCGTCGGCCGGATCCAGCGCCACTTCGTTGGAGACGAACTCCATCGTCAGCGACTGCCGGATCTCCCCGGTCGTCAGCGCCAGCACGTCCTTGTTGGGCGTCGGCACCGACGCCCCCGCCGCGGCCGTCTGCTTCTCGAAGTGGCGCGTGGTGAAGAACACCAGCGCCCCGCCGTCCTCCGTGCGCAGCGCCAGCGGAGCGTAGTCGCCGTTCGTCATCGGCTCGTCGATGTACTGCGTGGCCAGACCCGGCCGTTGCGACTTCTTCTCCCGCGCCGCCCGCCATCTGCTGGTGTGCGGGCCGTCCGCGAAGACGTCCCCGCCATCCTTGAGGAACGTCGCGTACCCCTGGCTCAACTCGCCCGGCGGGACCGCCACATCGGAGGAGTTCGCCGGCACGGCCTGTGCCCAGCCGTCCTTGTCCGTCTTGAACTCCGGTATGTCGTCCGGTGCCACCAGCGTCAGATAGGCCACTTCCCACGGCTCGTCCATCCCGTCCCGGGTGAACACCAGCAGCCAGCGCGCCTCGCCGCCCTTGTTGGCGTCCGCGTCCGCGAGGAACCAGCGCGGCCAGCCCGCCTTCGCGGGAATGGTGAACCTCGCGTCCGTCAGCTCCAGCGGCACATGCCTGGGGTTGCCCTCCGGACTGTTGGCCCGCCCGGCCTTCAGCCGCGCCCCGTCGATGTCGGCGAGGGCGCCGGTGGTGTGATCGGCGTCCAGGGAACCGTCGTACGCCTTGTCGGCCTCGTTGTACGCGGTGGTGAACTGCTCGAGCGCCTTGGCGGCTTCGGCGCGGGTGGTGGCCGGGAGCACCTCCCGCTCGCCGTGCACCACCACACAGCCGCTCGCCGTCAGCGACACGGCGGTCACCGAGGCCGCGATCAGCGCACTCCGGTCACGCCTGCGGTGCCTGCGGTGCCTTCGAAGGCCGAGATCCCTGCTCATCCGGTTCCTTCACCTTCCCCTTCCCGGAGGCGAACCCTACCGGGGCGAGGAACAGCGCGAGCGTCGGGACCAGGTACAGCAGCCACACCGTGACCTGGAGGACGGTCGGATCGGGCTGGAAGTTGAACACGCCCTTCAGCAGCGTGCCGTACCAACTGTCCGGCGGGATCGTGCCGCTGACGTCGAAGGCCAGGTTCGTCAGACCCGGCAGCCAGTCGGCCTCCTGCAGGTCGTGGACGCCGTACGCCAGCACACCCGCCGCCACGACGACCAGCAGGGCGCCGGTCCACGTGAAGAACCTGGCGAGGTTGATCCTCAGCGCGCCCCGGTAGAACAGCCAGCCGAGCAGCACCGCCGTCGCCAGCCCCAGTGCCACCCCGATCAGCGGACGCGGACTGCCGTCACCGGCCGCGTGCACCGACGCCCACACGAACAGGGCGGTCTCCAGGCCCTCCCGGCCCACCGCGAGGAACGCGGTCACGACCAGCGCGCCGGTGCCCATCGCGAGCGCGGCGTCCAGCTTGCCGTGCAGCTCGGCCTTCAGGTGCCGGGCGGTGCGCCGCATCCAGAACACCATCCACGTCACCAGGCACACCGCGAGGATCGACAGCGAACCGCCGAGCGCCTCCTGCGCCTCGAACGTCAGCTCCTGCGAGCCGAATTCGAGCGCGCAGCCGAACCCGAGCGCGAGGGCGACCGCGACCCCGATGCCGGCCCACACCGGCTTCAGCGCGTCCCGCCGCCCGGTCTTCACCAGATAGGCGATCAGGATGCAGACGACGAGACTGGCCTCCAGGCCCTCGCGCAGACCGATCAGATAGTTGGAGAACACGGCTCAGGCCTCCTCGGAGAACAGCGCCCGGCCCCACCAGTCGTGCTGGTCGCGGACGCCCGGCGGCACGGCGAAGAGCGCCGAACCCACGTGCTGGATGTACTCGTTGAGCGCGTCTCCGGCCAGATTGCGCTGGATGCGGATGAACCCGGTGCGCGGATCGCGCTGATACGCGAGGAAGAACAGCCCCGCGTCCAGCCGTCCGAGCCCGTCGGTGCCGTCGGTGAAGGAATAGCCCCGGCGCAGGATCGTCGCCCCGGCGTTGGTCTCGGGATGGGCCAGCCGCACATGGGAGTCGGGCTTCATCGCCTTCAGGAACGGCTTGTCGTGCTCCTTCGCCTTGCCGACCGGCGCGCCTTCGCCCTTGTCGCGGCCGAAGATGTCCTCCTGCTCCTGCAGCGAGGTACGGTCCCAGGTCTCGATGTGCATCCGGATCCGCCGGGCCACGAGATAGGAACCGCCCGCCATCCAGCCGGGCCCGTCCTTCTCGTGAACCCAGACGAACTTCTCGAGGCGGTCCTTCTCGGTCCCCGAGATGTTGCGGGTGCCGTCCTTGAAGCCGAACAGATTGCGCGGGGTCTGCGCGTCGGGCGTCGTCGACGACGTCTTGCCGAAGCCGAGCTGCGACCAGCGCACCACGACCCGGCCGAACCCGATACGGGCGAGATTGCGGATCGCGTGCACGGCGACCTGCGGATCGTCCGCGCACGCCTGCACACACAGGTCCCCGCCGCTGCGGTCGCGGTCGAGGTTGTCCCCGGCGAACTTCGGCAGCTCCACCAGAGCTTCGGGACGCCGCCCGGCCAGATCGAACCTCCCGAACAGCGACGGGCCGAAGCCGATCGTCAGCGTCAGCCGGGACGGCTTGAGGTCCAGCGCCTCACCGGTGTCGTCCGGCGGCGCTTCCGCCAGTCCGCCGTACGCGCCCTCGCCGACCGCATGACCGGCGGTCATCCGGCGCGCGGCCTCCGTCCACTCCTTCAGCAGCTCGACGAGTTCGGCCCGGTCGTCGGTCGTCACGTCGAACGCGGCGAAGTGCAGCCGGTCCTGCACCGGTGTCGCGATGCCCGCCTGGTGCGTGCCGTGGAACTCCACCGCCGCACCCGCGCCCGACTCCGGTTCGTCCCCGGTACGGGCCGCCGCCACCGCACCGCCGGCCGCGGCGGCACCGAGCGCGAGCCCGGCCCCGCCCCAGCCGAGCAGCGCACGCCGCGAGGGTGCCCGAGTGCTGTCGTCCGTCATCACCCCGGCCCGCCCCTACTTCACCACGGCCGCGGCGAGCTGCGACAGCGGCTCCGCGAGCGCGTTGACGGCGTCCGACAGCTCCTTGCGGTCCCCCTTGCCGACCTTGTCGTACGGGGTGAAGTCGTACGACGTCGCGTCGGGCCGGTACCGGTCGAGCAGCGTGTTCAGTGCCGCGAACTGCTTGTCGAGCGTCTTCACCAGCGCCGGGTCGTTCTCCCCGGCGACCGGCTTGAGCAGCGCGTACGACTTCTCGGCGCCCTCCACATTGGCCTTGAAGTCGACCAGGTCGGTGTGCGAGTAGCGCTCCTCCTCGCCGGTGACCTTGCCGGTGGCGACCTCGTCGAGGAGTTCCTTGGCGCCGTTGGCCATGGACGTCGGGGTGATCTCGGCCTTGCCGACCCGCTTCTGCCAGTCCTTCAGGTCGGTGATCAGGCGGCCGGCGAGCTCCTTCTCCCGGTCGCCGATCTTCTCGTCCTGCCAGAGCGCCTTCTCCAGGCGGTGCCAGCCGGTCCAGTCGGTGGCCGGGTCCTGGCCGTCCTCCAGACCGTCCTCACGGACGTCGACCTTGGGGTCGATGTCGCCGAAGGACTCGGCGACCGGCTCGGTGCGTTCCCAGCCGATGCGCGAGGGCGCGTACGCCTTCTTCGCGGCCTCGACATCGCCGGCCTCGACGGCCTTGGCGAACTCCTCCGCCTTCGGCAGCGTCTCGTCCGCCTGCACCTGCACGTACGCGCGGTAGGCGGCCACCGCCTTGTCCAGACGCGGGTCGCGCTTCACGGCCTTGCCGCCGGTGGCCTTGACGTCCTGGCGTATGCCCTTGCCGCGCATGCCCGGCTTGCAGGCGATCTGGTAGTCGCCGGCCTTCACCTCGGCGGTGACGCGCTGCTTGGTGCCGGGGCCGATGTTCTCCCGCTCGGTGACCACCCGGTCGTCGGGGAAGAGGATGTAGACCTCGGTGACCTTGGAACCCTTGTTCTCGATGGCGAGTTCGACGTGCCCGGCCGGGAACTCCTTCTTCGACACCTCGCACGTGTCGTCGGTGGCCGTCACGGTGACGACCCCTTCGCCGTCCCCGCTGCCCTTCTCGGTGCAGCCGCTGACGGCGACGAGAGCCGCCGCGGTGGCGACAGCGGTGACGAGGGAGAGTCTGGCGGGTCCGGCGGATCGCATGAAGGCTCCAGTGTGGCCGAATTATTGCACAATCAACTTCACGTAAAGAAGGTGAGGCTCACCTAACATACCGGGGTATCGGCCGACTGATACCTGAGGATTCGGTGATCCACCTCTCATGGACGGTGTATGAGCACGGAGAGGTCACGGTGACTCAAAACAGATGCCATGGTCAGGTCAAGCGGCGGTCAGGCAGGGTCAAGCAGAGGTCAACCGTCCCGGTCGGGAAGGACCGGTACCGCCCCCGTTCGCGGAGTGGTGTGGCCACAGCACGGCCGGCTCGTCCTCCGGCTCCGTGCGCCGGTGATCACCGGTGACGCGGACTGTGCGGACTGCGCGGACTGCCCCGCCGGCGCTACCACGAGCTGTGCCCGGCGTACTAGCGTCCGCAGAGTGAACGACAGCGTGTACGTGGGCAAGGCCGGCAAGGACGCGGCGCTGGACCGGGGCTGGCTCCTCGGGCACTTCAAGGACGTCGGGGATCCGCGTCACAGCGAGGCGGTGGAGATCAAATGGGGTGTCCACCCCCGTGGCGAGGAGCGAGCGCAGTGGGTGAAGGGCGAGGAGCGCACCGCTCTCCTGGTCCTCATCAGCGGCCGATTCCGGGTCGAACTCCCCGGCCGCAGCGTCCTTCTGGAGGAACAGGGCGACTACGTCGTGTGGGGCCGGGGAGTCGACCATTCGTGGTGCGCGGAGGAGGAGTCGGTGGTGCTGACCGTCCGGTGGCCGTCGGTATCCGGCTACGCGGTGGCGGAGTAACGGGATCGGTGGTTCACCGCTCCTGGGACTCGGCGGTCCCGGCGGCCCCGGTGGCGCACAGGGCGTCGAGGATCCTGGCGTACCTCCCGGCCCGCTCCGGGTGTCTTTCCGCGCCCGCCCGCGCGTCTGCCATGGCCTTCGCCGTGGCGTCGGCGCCGCGGTCGAGCAGCAGGCGCACCGCCTCCACCTGACCGAAGGACACCGTCCACTCCAGGGGCGACCTGCCCTTGAAGTCCCTGTCCTCGATGTCCGCTCCACGGTCCAGCAGCAGTTCCACGACGTCCGTGTGCCCGAGGGTCGCCGCGAGCACCAGGGGCACATAGGGGATTCCCCCCGCCCGGGCCGCCGTCGACACTCCGGCGTCGATCAGCACCTCCGCGACCGCCACGCGGCCGAACATCGCCGCCTCGGCCATCGGTGTCAGTTCGTGATAGGGCCCCGCGTTCCCCTCGGCGTCGGCACCCGCGCCGAGCAGCAACCGCACGACGTCCGCGTGTCCTTCCTGCACCGCCAGATCAAGGGCCGTCCGCCCCTCCCGGTTGACCGCGTCCACGCCGATCCCGGACTCCAGCAGCCGTGTCACCAGCGCCGGGTCGTTGTCCTGCGCCGCCCGGGGCAGTTCGTCCGATCTCTCCCTGGGTTCTGTCACGGGCTGATCATGCGGCTTCGGCGCCCAGTACGTCACCCGGTTTCGCCGCGCACATGTACGGCGCGTTGCCCGGAGGTTCGGACGGAGACCGGCGGTCCCGCCCATTACTCGACGGGACCCTCGCCGAACGCCTGAGGGATGGGCGGACGACGGTCACGATGGTTCCGTCGGATCGAGGACTGTCGGGTACCCGTGGGCCTCATGACCTGGGCGACCCGGCCGCCCGCACGATGCTTGAATGCCCCCGTGACTGACTACGACGTGCTGCGCGTCTTCTGCGGACCCCGCGGCGGGTACGGCAATGAACTGGGTGTCGTCCGCGACGGCTCCGTGATGCCCGAGCGGGAGGAACGGCAGGAGTTCGCCGCGAAACTCGGGTTCAGTGAGACCGTGTTCGTCGACGACCCCGAGCGCGGGGTGATCGACATCTACACGCCCACCTTGCGGCTGCCTTTCGCCGGCCACCCCTGCGTCGGTGCGGCCTGGCTGATCGACGTGCCCGAACTCGTCGTCCCCGCCGGGGTGGTGGGGGCCCGGCAGGACGGGGAGTTCTGCTGGATCGAGGCGCGGGCGGAGTGGGTGCCGCCGCGCACCCTGCGCCAGTACGCCTCCGCCGCCGAGGTCGACGACCTGCCCGTGCCGCCGAAGGGGGAGTGGGTCTACGCCTGGGCCTGGCTGGACGAGCCGGCCGGCCGGATCCGCGCCCGTGCCTTCCCCGGCCGGGACGACGGCATCGACGAGGACGAGGCGACCGGCGCGGCGGCCATCCTCCTCACCGACCGGCTGGGCCGGGCCCTGAACATCACCCAGGGCACGGGCTCCCAGATCCTCACCGCCCCGCAGCCGGAGGGCTGGACGGAGATCGGCGGCCGGGTCTACCTGGAGCGGTGAGCGGGAGGAACCCGGCCCCCGGGTCCGTCACTTGGACATGATGAAGTCCAGCGCGCCGCCGGAAGCAGTCGTCCAGTAGGTGACGAGCTGGCCGTCGTCCGCGTACAGCGTCTCGGCGGGCATGGGAACGTCGATCGGCTCGCTCGCGGTGGTGCCGAGTCCGTGGCCGTGGAGCGTGAGCGTGATGGTCTTCGCCTCGTACTCGTCCATCTGGCCCCCGCTGACGAGCAGAGCGGCGTAGGCCTCCTCGGCCGGAGCGATGACGACGGGCGCGTCCGGGTCCGGGTCGCTGTTCTTGATCACGGGGGTGTTGCCCTGGGCGTCACCGATCATGACGTGGGGGTAGTGGTGGAGCGCGCACTTCTTCTCACCGGTGTTCTGCACGGTGAGGAGCAGGTGCCTGGCCTGCTTGCTGCTCGCCGGCTCCCGCTCGGAGGAGACCGCGAGGTGATCCCCGGTGCAGGCCGCGACTGTGCCGGACCCGCCGTTCTCGCCGTTCGCGTCGCTCGCGTCGTTCGCGTCGTGGTCGTCCGGCTTGTGCGAAGCCGTCTTACCCGGCTTCGCGGCGCCCGGCCGGTGCGAGGAACCGGACTTGTCCGAGCCGCCCGACGTCGGCTGGCACGCGGTGGCCGCGAGCAGGGCGGTGACGACGGCCACCCCGACGACGTACGGCCGCCGGCCTCTGGAGTTCTCGCGGTGCTTGCGGGCAGTGGTGTCCATGGTGTTCCCCCGTGATCGGTCGTGGGCGGCCGCTCACGAATCCCGGCCGCAGACAGAGTTTGCGCCGGATTCCGCCCCGACAACCGCGACCCACCGGGCTGTTACCGGCCGGGTACACGAAACCAACTGTCTCGTGAGGAACACACAGGGTCAGGGGCACGCGGGATCACGCCGACAGCGGGAACTCCTCGCCCAGCGCCCGGAAGACGTCCGTGTTGAGCGCGAACGCCTTCTTGCACTCCGTCACGCTGCGCTGTTTCTCCAGGTCGTCCGCCGGGACCGCGTCCAGGAGTTCGCGGTAGCCGCGCTTGAACGCGGCCGGGTTGGAGATCTCCTCGAAGACGTAGAAGCGGACGCCGTCGCCCCTCCTCGCGAAGCCCCAGGTCCTCTCCGCCTTGTCGCGGATGATCTGGCCGCCGGAGAGGTCGCCCAGGTAGCGCGTGTAGTGGTGGGCGATGTAGCCGGCCGGCCACGTGCGCGAAGCTCACGGCGAAGGGTGCGAAGGCGTTCGGTGGCCTGTGAACGGCCGGCGCGGAACTCGACCCGGTCGGCCTGTCCGTGGCACTCACCGACGATGCGAAGGTCCCCGACGGCACTGGTGGCACGAACGGCTCAGGCGGCAGTACCGGTTGCCTCACCACGGGCGGTTCCGGGGGGCGGGCAACACCGGTTCGATCACCGGCGGCGTCGGCTCGGCCATCGGCGGTGTCCAGGTCGGTCCCCTCGGCGCGGCGGCCGATGTGGCCGTTGCGGCGGGTGCGGGTATCGTCCTCGCGCTGCGCCGGCGCCGTACGACGTCCGAGTGAGGCCGCAGTTGCCAGCCTCACGGTGAAGCTGCCGGCCAGCAGCACTCCGCCGGGCACCCTGACGGCGCCCGGCGGCTGCTGTTCACCTCTCCCGCGGAAGCCTCACCAGGTGCCCGGCTCCGCGTACCAGGAGCGCCGCGGGTAGGGCGAGGGCCCGTCGGGCGCGTACGACAGGACGACGTACACGTACGAGCGTCGCGGCATGCTGGAGTCCGTCACGGACCAGGCAGGACGATCGCGTACGCGTACGACACGCTGAACCGGCCCCTCGCGACGTACGAGGGCTCCCTCCAGGGCCGCAAGCTCACCGAGCAGACCTACGACACCCTCCCGGGCGCCCTCGGTATGCCGGTCTCCACGACCCGCTACGTCGACGGCAACGCCTACAAGCAGGAGGTCACGGGCTACGACGAGGAATACCGTCCCCTCGGCTCGAAGATCACCATTCCGGAGTCCGAGGGCAAGCTGGCCGGGGAGTACGTGTACAGCAGCACGTACACCAAGACGACCGGCATGCTCCAGACGATGACGCAGCCGGCGGTCGCGGGCCTGGCCAAGGAGCGGACGTCACTCGGCTACAACGGCCTCGACATGATCGACAGGATGGCCGTCGCGGGCAGGACGTTCGTGGCCGGTACCGAGTACACATCGCTCGGTGATGTCGTCCGGACCCGGGTCGGCACGGCGGGCAAACAGCTCATCACGAGCCGCGAGTTCGACGAGCAGACCCGTCGCCCGCTCCGTACGGTCTTCGACCAGGAGGTCGGCACGACGGGCACGTCCCGGATCAGCGACGTCCGCACGGCGTACGACGCCTCCGGCAACATCCTGAAGATCACGGACGCCCAGGGCCCGAACCCGACGGCGACCACGACGGACACGCAGTGCTTCGCGTACGACTACCTGCGCCGCATGACGGAGTCCTGGACGTCGGCGAAGGCCGACGACTGTGCCGTCCCCACCGGTCCGGGCGCCAAGCCGCAGGTCGGCGGCCCGAATCCCTACCGGACGTCGTACACGTTCGACGCGGCCGGCAACCGGAAGACGGAGGTCAAGCACGACGTCACCGGTGACACCACCAAGGACGTCACCCGTGAGTACGAGTACGCCGAAGACGGCACCACCACCAGCAGGCTCCTCAAGGTCCACACCCAGGGACCCGAGGGCGAGCGTGAGGACTCCTTCGGCTACGACAAGGTCGGCAACACCACCCGCCGCACCGTGATGGGCACCACCCAGAACCTGGAGTGGAACATCGAGGGCCACCTGGAGGAGGTGACCGAGGGCACCGGCGACGAGGCCAAGTCCACGTCGTACGTGTACGACGCGGGCGGCAACCGCCTCATCCGGCGCGACCCGAACGGCACGACCCTGTACCTGCCGGGTACGGAGATCCAGCTGGACAAGGCCGGGAACGTCGTCAAGGGCACGCGCTACTACCAACACCCTGCCGGCCCGGCGATGGTGCGCACCGCCGAGAACGGCAAGACCACCACCGCCTACCTCCTCTCCGACCACAACGGCACGGCGACCGTGACCGTGGACGCCGCGGCGGGTGCGGTGACGCGTCGCGCGTTCACCCCGTTCGGTGAGGTGCGCGGTCAGAAGCCGTCGATGTGGCCGGGCGAGAAGGGCTTCGTCGGCGGCACGATGGACGAGTCCACCGGACTCACCCACCTCGGCGCACGGGAGTACGACCCGGCGATCGGACGGTTCATCTCGGTCGACCCGATGATGGACACGGCCGAGTCGCAGACGATGAACCCGTACGCGTACGCCAACAACAGCCCGATCACGTACAGCGATCCGTCCGGCCAGTTCTGGG
This sequence comes from Streptomyces sp. NPDC031365, assembly GCF_055569765.1. Taxonomy (NCBI): domain Bacteria; kingdom Bacillati; phylum Actinomycetota; class Actinomycetes; order Kitasatosporales; family Streptomycetaceae; genus Streptomyces; species Streptomyces sp. NPDC031365. Next base: position 393,602 of record NZ_JBVIIM010000002.1, read on the forward strand.
GCTTCTTCAAGGTCATCCAGACGGCCGTCAAGATGTACAAGAAGGCCTACGCCGCACTCACCGGCGGCACACCTCCGGCCCCGTCCAAGCCGGTGCCCAGCGTCAGCAAGAAGGACGTGGAGCGGGCCAGGTGGCTGAAGAAGCAGTCCAAGATGGACATGGTCATGCACGTGGCCAAGGAGGCGGTGAAGGAGGCCAGCGGCTACAACGACATCGTCGACTGCCTCAACGGCGCCCTGGGCACCTGCGCCATGATCGCCCTCGAGGCCGCGGTCCCGTTCGCGGGCAAGGCCAAGCGCCTTCTCAAGGCCCTGGACAAGGCATGGAGCGCCTACCGCAAGTGGGAGGACGAGGTCCGCTGGGCCACCGGCATCATCAGGCGGGCCGACGACGACGCCAAGGCCATGGCCAAGTACACGGAGGACATGGCCGAATGGAAGAAACAGGCTGACGCCGCCAAGGCCGCGAAGAAGGCGAAAGCCGAGGAAGTCGAAGCGACAGCCGCCAAGAAGGCCGACAGCGACGGCGACGGCGGCGGAGGCGACGGCACCCAGTCCGCCGGCGAGTCCTGCCGGGTGAACAGCTTCACTCCCGAGACTCCGGTCCTGATGGCCGACGGGCAGAAGAAGCCCATCAAGGACGTCAAGCCCGGTGACAAGGTGCTGGCCACCGACCCGAAGACCGGCAAGACGGCGGTCAAGGAAGTCACGGCCCTCATCATCGGCAAGGGCACGAAGAACCTCGTCGAGATCACTATCGACACCGACGGTGAGAAGGGCAAGAAGACCGCCAAGACCACGGCGACGGACGGCCACCCCTTCTGGGTGCCCGAACTGCGCGAGTGGGTCAGTGCCACGGACCTTCAGTCCGGCGACTGGCTGAAGACGAGCGCCGGCACCCGCGTCCAGATCACCGCCGTCAAACGCTGGACCCAGCAGGCCACGGTCTACAACCTGACGGTCGCTGATATCCACACGTACTACGTGCTGGCCGGCGCGGCACCGGTCCTGGTCCACAACTGCGGCCCCAGTGTTGACGACCTGCACAAGAGCGCGACCGAGCCGCTCAATGGCAAGAAGAAGGGCCCCTCTGGCGCTGAGCGGGCCTACATGAAACACTCCAGGCCCAAGAAGGAAAATCCGCGGCCTGATTCAACACTGATCGATCTCAGCTCCGGTGCTGATATCAAGTACATTTCTCACGCCCTGGTTGAGGATCTTCTGACGAACCCTCGTTCGGCCGTCCGGTCCTATAATCACTCGGATCACGGTGATGTGATCGAATTCCATCTACCCGATGTGGGAGCACGATGGAGTGCATCCGGACGCTTCATCGGGTTCCTCGACCAGCCGAATCTGAAACGTGGAAAGCCATGATCCCAGGGGACCCAAAGGAAACGTTGAGGCGCCTCGAAAATCAGATCGGCGGCATGGTCGAAGTTTGGGTGCTTCACGCTGATCTCGATGCCTGGAACGCAGCCGTTGAGGCCTTGCGTGAAAATGGGTATCGCATCGAACTCACCCGTTCGGGAACTCCGATAGCGGGACCACTCACGGCGGAGATGTTCAGCGATGAAGGCGAGCAAGGTGACGCTTGCGAGATGTACGTGGACGTTGGCGTCGGACGCTGGTGGACGGGTATCTTCTCCACGGAACTGATCGACTTCCAGGGCCGTCCGGAGTGGATTGCATCGACTCAGGAGCTTGCTGAGATATCCGATTTCATGCAGGTCCTGGCTGATGCAACGAAAAAAGAGACGATCTTCATCCCTGAGTCGCTGGATGGGAAAGTGAAGCGCTACATGATTCGCAACCCGAAGGCTTAGGGCTCATGGTCTGGTAGTCGGGCCACTTCACTCCACGATGCCGGTCCGTGAAAGCGGGCCGGCATCGTGACGGTTGCCTCGACTCTCACGGCCGCACCGGTCCCTGCGGCCTCGCGGCTCGCACGGTGCTTGAATGCCCCCGTGACCGATTACGACGTGCTGCGCGTCTTCTGTGGGCCCCGTGGCGGGTACGGCAATGAGTTGGGTGTCGTGCGCGACGGTTCGGTGATGCCCGAGCGGGAGGAGCGGCAGGAGTTCGCCGCGAAACTCGGGTTCAGTGAGACCGTGTTCGTCGACGACCCCGAGCGCGGGGTGATCGACATCTACACGCCCACCCTGCGGCTGCCCTTCGCCGGCCACCCCTGCGTCGGCACGGCCTGGCTGATCGACGTGCCCGAACTGGTCGTTCCCGCCGGGGTGATGGGTGCCCGGCAGGACGGGGAGTTCTGCTGGATCGAGGCGCGGGCGGAGTGGGTGCCGCCGCGCACCCTGCGCCAGTACGCGAGCGCCGCCGAGGTCGACAACCTGCCCGTGCCGGCGAAGGGGGAGTGGGTCTACGCCTGGGCCTGGCTGGACGAGTCGGCCGGCCGGATCCGCGCCCGCGCCTTCCCCGGCCGCGACGACGGCATCGACGAGGACGAGGCGACGGGCGCCGCGGCCCTCCTCCTCACCGACCGACTGGGCCGGGCCCTGAACATCACCCAGGGCACGGGCTCCCAGATCCTCACCGCCCCCAGCCGGAGGGCTGGACGGAGATCGGCGGCCGCGTCTACCTGGAACGCTGACAGTTCCACTGCGTGACGAAGACGCCCCAGGCGTCCCGCCCGAAGGGGATCACCGGTCCGGCCGGGTTCTTGCTGTCGCGGACGGGGGCGAGGGCGGGGATGTTGTGGGCGAGTTCCAGGCACTCATTGTTGCCGCCGCTGTGAGTACTGCTACGCCACTCCGCGTCCGTCAGGTCCCGTATGTCGTGGCGTGCGGTGTTCATGCTCTGTGCTCCTCGGCCCTGCGTCGGATGACCGTGCGGGATTCCACGGGGGAGAGCGCAGAGGTACGGGCGGCGTCGAACAACTCCTGATAGCGGGCGACTTCGGTCTCCCGCTCCAACCACATCGAGCCGGTGGGGTTGTCTGCCAGCACCACGTCGAGCGCCGCTTCCTCGGGGAAGCCCAGTACTACGTACGGCCCGAACATACTCGCATGGGCGCCACGGGAGAACGGTAGGACCTGGATGGTCACATTGGGCTGCTCGGACACGGTCAGGAGTTGTTCCAACTGTGCCGCCATCACCTCCGGCCCTCCGACCTGCTGAAGAAGCACAGCTTCTGACAGGACGGCCCAGAGCTGGAGCGGGGAGTCACCGACGAGACGTTCCTGACGGGCAAGGCGTACCCGGACGAACTGCTCGATCTCGTCTGCCGTTTGCCACTGACGTGAGGCGACGGTCACGGCGCGGATGTATTCCGGGGTTTGCAGCAGGCCCGGCACCAGTTGCGCCTGGAACGTGCGGATGACTCCCGCCATGGTCTCGAGCGCGATGTAGTCGCGGTAGGTGTCGGCCAGCACCGATCCGTACTGGTTCCACCATCCTTGCCTGCGCCGGCGATTGGCCTTGCGGGCGAGCGTGCCGAGTCGTCCGTGGAGTTCGACGTCCGTGGCTCCGTACGCGAGCAGCATGGCGGTCAGGTCCGGGATGCGGACGGTCACGCGGCCGTTCTCGATGCGGCTGATCTTTCCCTTGGTGCAGTCGAGGGCTTCGGCTGCCTGCGCGGTGGTGAGCCCGGCGGCCTCACGCAGCCGACGCAGTTCGTCGCCCAGTTGGCGCCCGAGGACGGTCGACGGGCTTGAGGCAGTGGCGTTCGCAGACATGGCAATACCTCTAGCAGTCGGATAGATGGGATGTGCGTGCCGTAACTCGAACGATGGAATATCCAGCGCATCTCAACTGGAAACGTTGCTAGTACGCATAGCGTGCCTTCACTCTGTCGATGTGTGCGGTCCCGACGGGGCCCGCGTCAACGCGGATCTCGCCGCTGACGCCGAATCCTGAGGAGACCCCATGACCTCATCGAACGACATCGCCTTCCGGCTTCCGCGCAGCCGCCGCAGCGTCCCCCGTGCCCGGGCACTGCTGCACGCCGTGCTCGGTGACTGGGGTGTGGGCCAGGAGGCGTTGGACAACGCCGAGTTGGTGCTCTCGGAACTCGTCACCAACGCGTTGCGCGTCCCGGCGCCGGGTGACCGGCAGGTGGGCGTGCGGATCAGCCGTTCCGTGGCGGACGGGCTGCTGCGGATCGAGGTGAGCGACGCCGGAGGCGGACGGCCCGAGGTGCGGGAACCCGGGGAGGAGGAGACCGGCGGGCGGGGACTCCTGCTCGTCGCGGCGCTCGCCCATCGGTGGGGCTACGAGACGCGCCCCGCTGGGATCGGGAAGACGGTGTTCGCGGAGCTGAAGGCTCCCGACATCGTGGCCGGACCCGAGGTGCGTGAGGTGGCGGCGGTCATGGTCCGGGTGGGGCAGAAGGTACGGGTGTGGGGCGAGTGGCGCACCGTGCGGCGCGTGCGTAGCGAGCAGGACGCGGCCGGCGGCCCCGCCGCGGTGCTGGAGTTCGACGACGGTTCCGCACTGCGGGTGCACGCGGCCGAGCCGTTGGCCGTACGGGCGGGAGATCCCCGCGGATAATGTGGCGCAGTGCACATGTGGCAGTGTGGAGAGGAGGTGGCAGGGTGATCACGCGCATCGAGATCGACGGGTACAAGTCGTTCGACGGCTTCGCCCTCGACCTGTCGCCGTTCACCGTCCTGGTGGGAGCCAACGCCTCGGGCAAGTCGAATCTGCTGGAGGCCGTCGATCTGCTGGGGCAGCTGATCCGGGAGCCGACGAGCCAGACCCTGGTCGACCATGCCCGACGAGGCGGCCCGAAGGAACTGTTCCGGCGGGACCCGGACGGAGCGCCGGTCGGCGCCATGCGCATCGCCGCTCACGTCCTCGTGCACGGTTACGCAGGGTACTGCCACATCAGGGTCGAGGCGCGGGTGACGTACGCGGATCCGCCGGACCCCCTGCGGATCGACACCGAGGTGCTCAACGTGCACGATCACTGCGGGGGGAACCCGGACTGGACTCCGCCCGTTCTTCCGGCCTTTCCGTACCTCGACCACAGTGAGACCGGTCAACTGCATTGCACGGAAGTCCCCGTGCAGGACGCCGGCTACGGCAGAGAGCTCGCCGAGGCCACCAGGAACTGGCGGATCCTCGAACCCTCACCGAAAGCGATGCGCGTCGTCTCCTCCACGTACGACACCGCACCCCTCGCGGAGGACGGCAAGAACCTCGGGGCCGTCCTGGGGCGGATCGCCCGGGACCCGGAGCGCTGGTACGACTTCCGCGCCGACGCGGTGGCGTTGCTGCCCGACCTCGTGGACATCACGGTGGAGGCGAATGCCGAGTGGGGGCAGTGGGACGTCTGGCTCCAGCACCGGCACGAGCACCGTGTGACCCCCGGTGCCGCGTCGGCGGGCACCCTGCGCGTTCTGGCGCTGCTCGCCGCGGCTCACGACCCCGCACATGAAGGGATCCTCCTGATCGAAGAACCCGAGAACGGCCTCCACCCCACTCGGGTCCCGCAGTTGCTGTCCCGACTGAAGGGCAGAACCAGCGACCCGGCGACACTCACCGCCGGTGACGGAAGACAGATCCTGATCACCACCCACTCACCGGTCGCGCTCGCCGCCGCGCTGGAGGACGCCCCGGACTCGGTGGTGTTCCTGGACACCGTCACCCGGTTCGGTGACGGTCATCCGCCCCGACGGCTGAGCCGGGCGCGGAAGGTGGCGGAGAGCGGCGAGCGCGGGACGTTCGTCACCCCCCTCGAAGTGCGGAAGTACCTCGATCCCCTGGGACGGTACGCGCGTGGGGCGTAGGTATCTCAGTCTCGCCCTCCTGACGGAGGGAGCCAGTGACCAGTGGTTCCTCGTTCCACTCGTCGACCGGATGATCGCCGAGCTCGCCCTTGAGGCACCGGTCGGCTTCGACTACTCGGGAGTGGTGGCCGGCGAATGCTTCACCGTGGCGCATCGGGACCTGGTGGCGCGTGAAGTGACCGATCTGCTGCGCTACTTCGACATCGTGATGGTCCACCACGACCACAACGAGCGGGGCAAGGTCGATGCCGTCCGTCAGCGGTTCCCCGACGATGCGCACCGCATCGTGGCCCTGGTGCCCGTACGGGAGACCGAGGCGTGGATGCTGGCGGACCCCGAAGCGCTCGGAGAGGCCGCACCCACGCGTGACGCCGCGTGGGAGATGCCGCACGACGTGGAGAAGGTTGCCGACCCGAAGGCCGTGCTCAGGGCGGCACTGGGCGGGCGGCGCGACGCGGAGCGGGACTTCGGCCGACTGGGGCAGACGGTCGCGCTCGACGCGCTGAGCAAGGTGCCCGCGTACCGGCGCTGGACCACTGAGCTGCGCGGGGCCATGGAGCGACTGCGGTTCCTGTGAGCCCGGTCGGGGTCACGCCGACAGCGGGAACTCCTCGCCCAGTGCCCGGAAGACGTCCGTGTTGAGTGCGAACGCCTTCTTGCACTCCGTTACGATGCGCTGCTTCTCCAGGTCGTCCGCCGGGACCGCGTCCAGGAGTTCACGGTAGCCGCGCTTGAACGCGGCCGGGTTGGAGATCTCCTCGAAGACGTAGAAGCGGACGCCGTCGCCCTTCCTCGCGAAGCCCCAGGTCCTCTCCGCCTTGTCGCGGATGATCTGGCCGCCGGAGAGGTCGCCCAGGTAGCGCGTGTAGTGGTGGGCGATGTAGCCGGCCGGCCAGGTGCGGGCGCACTCGGCGACCCGGGCCGCGTAGGTCCGGGTGGCGGGGAGGGCGGTCAGCGTCGAGCGCCAGCCGGGGCCGCGCAGGTGGGCCAGATCCCGCTCCAGCGCGGCCAGCCGGAACAGTTCCGGCTGGATGAACGGGCCCGCCACCGGGTCCGGTGCCAGCCCCCGTACACCGGACTCCAGTGCCTCGTACACGAACCACAGCTGCTCGGTGTAGCGCGCGTAGGCGTCAACGCTCAGCCGGCCGCCGAGCAGATCGCTCATGAACGTCGACGTCTCCGCCTCCACATGCTGCTCGTGGGAGGCGGTGCGGATGAGGGTCGAGAAGGAGTCCATGGCCCGATCTTCTATGGTTAGGCTTACCTAAGTCAATGACTTGTCGACGGCTTGTCGGGAACTTCCCCGCCCTCGCGCCACGGCAAACAATGAGCCCGCCCCCGAGGAAGAGGACGGGCCAGGAGGGAGGGGGGGAGAGGGGTGGCTCTACGGCAGGGTCAGAATGTCCGCCCCCGTGTCCGTCACGACCAGCGTGTGCTCGAACTGGGCCGTTCGCTTGCGGTCCTTGGTCACGACCGTCCAGCCGTCGTCCCACATGTCGTACTCGTGGGTCCCCAGCGTCAGCATCGGCTCGATGGTGAAGGTCATCCCCGGCTGGATCACCGTCGTCGCGTGCGGACTGTCGTAGTGCGGAATGATCAGGCCGGAGTGGAAGGACGAGTTGATGCCGTGGCCGGTGAAGTCACGGACCACGCCGTAGCCGAACCGCTTCGCGTACGACTCGATCACGCGGCCGATGATGTTGATCTGGCGGCCCGGCTTGACCGCCTTGATCGCGCGGGCGAGGGACTCACGGGTGCGTTCCACCAGCAGCCGGCTCTCCTCGTCCACCTCCCCGACCAGGTACGTCGCGTTGTTGTCGCCGTGCACCCCGCCGATGTACGCGGTGACGTCCAGGTTGACGATGTCGCCGTCGCGCAGCACCGTCGAGTCCGGGATGCCGTGGCAGATCACCTCGTTGACCGACGTGCACAGCGACTTGGGGAAACCGCGGTAACCGAGCGTGGAGGGGTAGGCGCCGTGGTCGCACATGTACGCGTGCGCCACCCGGTCCAGTTCGTCCGTGGTCACGCCGGGAGCGATGAGTTTCGCGGCCTCCTCCATCGCCCGCGCGGCGATCCGGCCGGCGGTCCGCATCGCCTCGATCGTCTCGGGCGTCTGCACCTCCGGCCCGGTGTACGGCGTGGGGGCGGGCTTTCCGACGTACTCGGGACGGCGGATGTTCCCGGGTACGGAACGGGTGGGGGACAGTTCCCCCGGAACGAGCAGCGACTGGCCAGACATGCCGGCGAGTCTAATTCAGCGGCGATGGGGGACCATCTCCCTGGCGAGAGGAGCCGGTCATGCCCCTGTTCAAGAAGCGGACGGTCGGAAAGCCGGGCGAGTGGTACTACTGCCTGGAGCACAAGAAGGTCGAGGAGGGCCCGGACTGCCCGGCCAAGGACCGCTTCGGCCCGTACGCGAGCCGCACCGAGGCCGAACACGCCATGGAGACGGCCCGCGAGCGCAACCTCCAGTGGGAGAACGACGCCAAATGGCACGACGCCCCCACGGGTGAACGCGACGACGACTGACGTCCTGGGAGCATCCCTCCGGGACCGTCACCAGCGCGTCGGCGGCGGAGCCGTCAGCAGGTCGGCCAGCCTCGACAGGCGGTCCCGGAAACGGCGGGGCCCCCTGCGGGCCGGCAGGGTGTTCTCCCCGGCCGCCGCGCTCACCAGGTGCTGCACGGTGTCCAGGTCCAGCTCGGACCCCTCGGGCACCGGCAGGACCTCGTGGGCCAGCGCCGGGAGCTCGCCCTCGCCGGGGCCCAGGCAGAGCAGCGTCGCCCCGGCCCGGCGGGCGTCGGAGATCCGTTCGAGCAGTGGTGCGGGCGGCTCCCCGGGCGCCACCACCAGCAGCGTCTCGCCCCGCCGCGCCGCCTCCAGCCGCCCCGGGCCCACCGCAAGATGCGCGGGGCCCGAAGGGCGCGGGTCGTGCCGTACGAGCGTGGGGGCCAGCTCCGGCGTGCCCGACCAGGCGGCCTCGTCCACCAGATGCGCCGCCAGATGCCACGGCTCGTACTCCGGCGTGCCCACGAGCAGCAGCCCGCCGCCGTGCGAGACCACCGACCCGCGCAGGGTCCCCGCGAAGTGCCGGGTGTCACCCAGCCACCCCGTCCCGGCGAGCACGTCCCGCAGCAGCGCCACCCGTACGGCATCCATAGGTCGCATCCTGCTCCAACCGCTCGGCCACGGCCCGGCGTTCGCCCCGGGTTCACCCGTCCCGGGGACAGGGCGCCGCCGCTCCGTGACGGCGCTCACGCGCGCCGGAAACGGCCGGGTCACGGACGTAGGGTCGGGCCCATGACCTCTAGCGACAGCGCACAGCAGCCCGTCAAGGCCCCCGCGAAGGCACCGGCCAAGGACCCCTGGGACCTGCCCGACGTGTCCGGGCTCGTCGTCGGCGTGCTCGGCGGCACCGGACCGCAGGGCAAGGGCCTGGCCTACCGGCTCGCCAAGGCCGGCCAGAAGGTGATCATCGGCTCGCGGGCCGCCGAGCGCGCCCGGGCCGCCGCCGAGGAGCTCGGGCACGGCGTCGAGGGCGCCGACAACGCCGAGACCGCCCGCCGCAGCGACATCGTGATCGTCGCCGTGCCCTGGGACGGCCACGGCAAGACCCTGGAGTCCCTGCGCGAGGAACTGGCCGGCAAGCTCGTCGTCGACTGCGTCAACCCGCTCGGCTTCGACAAGCAGGGCGCCTACGCGCTCACTCCGGAGGAGGGCAGCGCCGCCCAGCAGGCCGCCGCGCTGCTCCCGGACTCCCGGGTCACCGCGGCCTTCCACCACCTGTCGGCCGTGCTGCTCCAGGACCCGGAGATCGACGAGATCGACACCGATGTGATGGTGCTCGGCGAGGTCCGGGCCGATGTCGAGATCGTGCAGGCGCTGGCGGGCCGCATCCCGGGCATGCGGGGCATCTTCGCCGGGCGGCTGCGCAACGCCCACCAGGTGGAGTCGCTGGTCGCCAACCTGATCTCCGTCAACCGCCGCTACAAGGCACACGCCGGGCTCCGCGTCACGGACGTCTGAGGCGATGGGGGACACTGGACGCCGTAGCAGTGTCCCCCGACAGGAAGCCGCCGGCCATGCCCCGCCTCGCCCTCTACGCCCTCGTCGTGTGCCTCCTCGCCGTCGCCGCGGCCGTCGTCTCCTTCGTGCAGGGCGACGTGTTCATCGGCGTCGTCTGGATCCTGCTGGTGGGCCTGTCGTCCAACATGACGTGGTACTACGTCAAGCGGGGGCGTGCCGAGCGGGGCGAGGGCTCCGTCACGGGCTGACCGAGCAGACGCCGCTCGTGTCGCTCCAGAAGCGGAACAGCTCGTAACCGCAGTACGTCTCGAACTCGTGGATCCCCAGGGTCCCCAGCAGCGAGTCGACGACCCCGAAGAACGCGCCGTTCACCTCGGGCACCCACAGCAGCGCGAACACGAACAGCAGACCGAACGGCGCGAACGGCTCCACCTGCCGCCGGACACCGTGCGACAGCCAGGGCTCGATCACCCCGTAGCCGTCCAGGCCGGGCACCGGCAGGAAGTTCAGGATCGCCGCCGTCACCTGGAGCAGTGCCAGGAAGGCCAGCGCGAAGCGGAAGTCGGCCGGTACGCCGTCCAGTGCGTCCAGCCAGAACGGGGCCGTGCACACGATCGCGAACAGCACGTTCGTCAGCGGTCCCGCCGCCGAGATCAGGCTGTGCCGCCACCGCCCCCGGATCCGGCCGCGCTCGATGAACACGGCACCGCCCGGCAGACCGATCCCGCCCATGATCACGAACACCACGGGGAGCACGATGCTGAGCAGGGCATGGGTGTACTTCATCGGGTTCAGCGTGAGATAGCCCTTGGTGCCGACCGATATGTCGCCGCTGTGCAGGGCGGTGCGCGCGTGCGCGTACTCGTGCAGGCACAGGGAGACGATCCAGGCGGCCGTCACGAACAGGAACACCGCGATCCCGGGCTGCTCCGCGAACCCGGTCCAGGTGGCCCACCCGGTGACCGCCGTCACGGCCAGGATCCCCAGGAAGACCGGGCTGATCCTCCGGTCGCTGTGACGGGCGGCGGCGGTGGTCATGGGGCTCCCTGGACTGTCGGGCACGCGGTGACACGCGGGGGACTGCCCGACGGTACCGGGCGCACGGGGAGAACGTCCCGCCCCGTCCGCGGGTTCCGTACGGCCCGGGGCGGGCGTGCTCGGTTACCCGGGCGCGCCCGGTACGCGGGGCGGCCCCGGTGGCGGTCGGCCCCGGTGGCGGTCGGCTCGGCGGCCCACCCCCGCACATCGCCGTCCGTCCGACTCCTGCCGGCTCCCCGCACGTGCTCGGCCCGCCCGGCGCCCGCTGCCGCGAGCGCGGACAGGGCTCACCGCCCCGACCCCGGTGCCCCTTTCGGCCGCCGCCGGACAGAATGGACCCCGTGCGCTATCGCATCCTCGGTACCACCCAGGCACTCCGTCCCGACGGCAGCGCCGTCCCCGTCGGCGGGGCGCGGCTGCGGGCGCTGCTGACCGTGCTCGCCCTGCGGCCCGGTCGTACCGTCCCCGTGAGCCTGCTGGTCGACGAGGTCTGGGACGGCGATCCGCCGGCCGATGCCCCCGGGGCGCTGCAGGCCCTGATCGGGCGGCTGCGCCGGGTCCTCGGCACGGATGCCGTCGCGTCCGTCGACGGCGGCTACCGGCTGACCGCCGCGCCCGACGACATCGACCTCCACCGCTTCGAGCGGCTGGCCGGCGAGGGGCTGCGCGCCCTCGCCGACGGTGACCCGGCGAAGGCGGCCGCCGTCCTCGACGACGCCCTCGCCCTGTGGCGCGGCCCCACCCTCACCGGCCTGCCCGACCGCACCGCGGAGGAGGCCCGCCTGGCGACCCGGCACGTGGACGTGCTGCGCGCCCGGCACATCGCGGCCCTCGCCCTCGGCGACGCCGAGCAGTCCCTGCCCGAGCTGACCGCACTGTGCGACAGCCACCCCCTCGACGAGCGCCTTCAGGCACTGCGGCTGCGCGCCCTGCGCGACACGGGCCGCACCGCCGAGGCCCTCGCCGCCTACGACGACGTACGGCGCCTGCTCGCCGACCGTCTCGGCTCCGACCCCGGGACCGAACTGCGCGCCCTGCACGCCGAGTTGCTGAAACCCGAGCCGGAGCCCGCCGCACCGAGGACTCCGGAGGGCGTGCCGCCCGGCAACCTGCGGGCCCGGCTGACCTCGTTCGTCGGCCGGGAGCGGGACATCGAGACCATCCGCGCCGACCTCGCCGCCGCCCGCCTCGTCACCCTCCTCGGACCGGGCGGGGCCGGCAAGACGAGGCTCTCCCAGGAAGCCGCCGAAACCGTACGGCAGACCGTCCCCGACGGCGTGTGGCTCGCCGAACTCGCCCCCGTCGACGATCCCGACGCCGTCCCCGAGGCCGTACTCACCGCCGTCGGGGCCCGCGAGACCGTGCTGTACGGCGCCGGCGCCGAGAGCATGCGGACCGTCACCGACCGGCACGCCGAACCGGTGGAACGCCTCGCCGAGCACTGCGGTCCACGCCGCATGCTGCTGATCCTGGACAACTGCGAGCACGTCGCCCTGGCCGCCGCCCACCTCGTCGAGACCCTGCTGGAACGCTGCCCCGGTCTCACCGTGCTCGCCACCAGCCGTGAACCCCTCGGCGTGCGCGGGGAGTTGCTGCGCCCGGTGGAGCCGCTGCCCGAGCCGGTCGCCCTGCGGCTGCTCGCCGACCGCGGCGTTGCCGCCCGCCCCGGTTTCCGAACCGACGCCGACGACGACACCGCGGCGGCCTGCGCGGAGATCTGCCGCCGTCTCGACGGACTGCCGCTGGCCATCGAACTCGCCGCCGCCCGGCTGCGGATGCTCACCCCGCGCCAGATCGCCGACCGGCTCGACGACCGTTTCCGGCTGCTCACCTCCGGCAGCCGCACCGTCCTGCCCAGGCAGCAGACCCTGCGGGCCGTCGTCGACTGGTCCTGGGACCTGCTCGACGAGGACGAACGCGACGTACTGTGCCGCCTGTCGGTCTTCGCGGGCGGCAGCGATCTCGCCGCCGCCGAGGCCGTCTGCGGACCGGCCGCTCTCGACGCGCTCGGCTCCCTCGTCGACAAGTCCCTCGTGGTGGCGGTCCCTTCGGGCGACGACGGGATGCGCTACCGCCTCCTGGAGACCGTCGCGGAGTACGCGGGTGAACGGCTCGACGAGTCCGGCCGGCGCCCTCGGGCCGAGCGCGCGCATCTGACGTACTACCGCGAACTCGCCCGCACCACCGAGCCGATGCTGCGCGGGCCGGACCAGCCGGCCGCCATCGCCCGGCTGGAGCGGGAGTACGAGAACGTGCGCACGGCCCTGCGCCACGCCCTCGTCCTGCGCGACGAGCAGGAGGCGCTCTGCATCATCCTGTCGCTGACCTGGTACTGGCAGATGCGCGATCTGCGCATCGAGGCCCGCAACTGGTGCGCCGAGGCCATGGCCCTCGCCCCCGACCCGTTCACCGAACCGGTGCGGCCCGCCGCCCCGCTGTGGCAGCGCTGCACCGACGCCCCGCCGCCCATGACCGGCGAGGTCCTCGCCGAGGCCCGCCGGGGGGTGCATCTGGCGCATCTCGCCCACATGGACACCGAGCTGGACGACTGGCAGACCCCCCAGGCGCAGCACAAGCTGCGCCTGGTCGGCGCGACGTACGAGCCCGGCATGCCGCAGATCTGCCGGCCGCCCGGTCTGCTCTGGGTGTTCGCCGTGATGCTGACCGGCGACATGGAGCGGCTGCGCCACGTGGTGGACGTGGCGATCCGCACCTGCCGGGAGAACCCCGGGTTCGAATGGGAGCTGGCCTGCAACCTCCAGCTGCGCGCCAACTTCCTGGCCAACCGGAGCGACTGGGCCGGTGACGCCCGCCGCGCCGCCGACGAGGCCCTGGAGATCCACCGCAGGCTCGGCGACACCTGGGGCATCGCCGAGGCCCTCTCCGCGCGCGGCGAGGCCCGTGAACGGGCCGGCGCGTACGAGGACGCCGCAGCCGACTTCGAGGCGGCGATCGAGTACGCCGACCGCCTGGGTGCCCGTGCCCATACGGCCGTGCTCACCGCCCGGCTGGGCAGCGCGCTGCTGGAGGCGGGTGACCCGGAGCGCGGTGAGCGGCTGCTGCGCGAGGTCATCGAGGACACGCGAGGACGGCACACCGAGGCCCTGCCAGCCGCCCGGCTCTTCCTCACCGGCTGGCTCTGCACGACCGGGCGTACGGCGGAGGCCCGGGAGCATCTGCGGGCTCTGCGTGAGGAGTTCCGCATCGCGCACTACGTCGTCTTCGACGCGTTCATCCTCGGTGCCGAGGGCTGGCTGGAGGTGGCCGAGGGCAACGACGAGCAGGGCCTGGCCGTCATCCGCGAGGCGATCCGGCAGGCGGGCGATCCGCTGTCCGCCGCCATGGCACCCCATATGCGCGCCGCCTACCTCACCCTGGGGGCCGTCGCCCTCGCCGGGCTCGACGGCGGGCGGCGCGCCCGGGACGCGGCCCGCTGCATCGGCGCCGCCGACTCCTGGCTGCCGCCCGGACACCACGCCACGCTGCTGGAACGCCAGGTGCGTGAACGTGCCGAGGCACGTGCCCGGGCGGCACTCGGCGGCACGGCGTACGAGACCGCGTACGCCGAAGGCGACGGCCTCCCCCCGGAGGAGGCCGTCGCCCTGCTCGAACCGGCGTGATCAGGTCTTCGTACGGAACGCGTGGATCGCGACCGGGGCCATCACCGCGGTGATCCCCACCGACCAGGCCAGCGTCATCCACAGGTCGTGCGCGACCGGGCCGCCCACCATCAGCCCGCGCGCGGCGTCCGCCAGCGCGGACAGCGGGTTGTACTCGGTGAAGTTCTGAAGCCAGCCCGGCATCGACTGCGGCGGCGCGAAGATCGACGAGCCGAACTGCAGCGGCATCAGCACCAGGAAGCCCATCGCCTGCACCGACTGCGCGTTCTTCATCACCACACCCAGCGTGAGGAAGACCCACATCAGCGCCGAGCCGAACACCGCGGACAGTCCCACGGCGGCGAACAGGCCCGGCCAGTGGGTGATGTCGAAACCGACGAGCACGCCGACGATCACCAGGATGGCGGTGGCGACCAGCATCCGCATCATCTCGACCGAGATCTTCGCGAACAGCACCGAGCCGCGCCCGATCGGCAGCGACCGGAAGCGGTCCATGACCCCGGTGTGGAAGTCCTGGTTGAACCCCGTGCCCACCCCCTGGGCCATGTTCATGCCCATCATGGCCATCAGTCCGGGCACGATGTACTGGACGTACGCCTCCTGTCCGCCGCCCAGCGACTGCCCGATCGAGCCGCCGAAGACGTACACGAAGAGCAGGGTGAAGACGACCGGGAACAGCACGGCGTCGAACATCGACTCCGGGTCCTGCCGGATCCACAGCAGATTGCGGCGCACGAGAGCCCCGGTGTGCCGCAGATGGGCGCGCAACGGGATCCGCGCGTCCGCGCGGAGACCGGTGACGTCGGCGGTGGCGGCGGTCGTGACGGTGGTGGCGGCACTCATACGGCGACGACCTCCTCGTGGGTGTCGGCGGGCACGGCGTCCTGCGGGGCACTGGCACGGTGGCCGGTGAGGGACAGGAACACCTCGTCCAGGCTGGGCAGTTCGGTGGTGAGGGCGCTGAGGGTGATCCCGCGGGCGTGGACGGCGCCGACGACGGCGGTCAACTGCTCGTCGCTGAGCACGGGCACGAGCACGGAAGCCCGCTCGGTGTCCACGGTGGTGCCGGCGAGCCCGGTGATGCCGAGTGCGTCGAGGGCCTCGGCCAGCGGGCGCAAGTGGAGCGGGTCGGCCGGGCGGATCCGCAGCGTGCGGCCGCCCACCCTGGCCTTCAGCTGCTCGATGCCGCCGCTCGCGATGACCTTGCCCCGGTCCACGACGGTCAGCATGGAGGCGAGCTGCTCGGCCTCCTCCATGTACTGCGTGGTCAGCAGCACCGTCACCCCGTCCCCGACCAGCCGCTCGACCTCGTCCCACACCTCGTTGCGGGTCCGGGGGTCCAGTCCCGTGGTCGGCTCGTCCAGGAACAGCACGGCCGGCCGGCCGATCATCGAGGCGGCCAGGTCGAGCCGCCGCCGCATCCCGCCGGAGTACGTGGCGGCCGGCCGCCGGGCCGCCTCGGTGAGCGAGAACCGCTCCAGCAGCTCGTCGGCGCGGGCCCGTGCCTCCCTGCGGGGCAGGTCGAGCAGCCGCCCGATCAGATACAGGTTCTCCCAGCCCGGGAGCTTCTCGTCCACGGAGGCGTACTGCCCCGTCAGTCCGATCACCCGGCGCAGCTGCCGGGGCTCGCGGACCACGTCGTACCCGGCGACCGTGGCATGCCCCGCCGTCGGTGCGAGAAGGGTGGACAGAATCCGTACCAGCGTGGTCTTCCCGGCCCCGTTCGGCCCGAGCACCCCCATCACGGTGCCTTCCCGCACCTCCAGATCGACCCCGTCCAGCGCCTTGGTCTCCCCGTAGTGCTTGACCAGCCCCCGCACGGAAACGGCGGCGCTCCCCGGTTCCTTGTCGTTTCGCGTCATGCCGATGACGCTCTCAACCCCCACCGACAAGCCACCGACAAACCACCGACATCCCACCGA
The DNA here is from genome assembly GCF_055569765.1 of Streptomyces sp. NPDC031365. Classification (NCBI taxonomy): domain Bacteria; kingdom Bacillati; phylum Actinomycetota; class Actinomycetes; order Kitasatosporales; family Streptomycetaceae; genus Streptomyces; species Streptomyces sp. NPDC031365. Next base: position 409,960 of record NZ_JBVIIM010000002.1, read on the forward strand.
CAGGGCCGGCCAACGGCACCGACACCTCCCGCCCGGCCACCGCGACCGTCGGTTGAGCCACCCCAGCGGCGCACCGCGTCCGCGAGAGCGGCGTCGCCTCAGGCCCACAAAGGAGCCGGCCCCGTCGACGGGGGAAGATCGACGGGGCCGGCGGATGGTGCGGCAATGGCTCAGCGGCAGCCGCGAGGCTGCTCAGTGCACGGAGTGCTCCTCCTGCGGGAAGGTCCCGCCCACCACGTCCTCGGCGAACGCCTTCGCCGCCCCGCTCATGACCTCACGCAGATCCGCGTACTGCTTCACGAACTTCGGCACCCGCCCCCCGGTCAGCCCCAGCATGTCGGTCCACACCAGCACCTGGGCGTCGGTCTCCGCCCCCGCCCCGATGCCGACGGTGGGAATCTGCAGCACCCGGGTCACCTCGGCGGCCAGCTCCGCCGGCACCAGCTCCAGCACCACCGCGAACGCGCCCGCGTCCTGCACGGCCTTGGCGTCCCGCAGCAGCTGCTGCGCCGCCTCCTCGCCGCGCCCCTGCACCCGGTAGCCCATCGCGTTCACCGACTGCGGGGTCAGCCCGATGTGGGCCATCACCGGGATCCCGGACTCCACCAGCAGCTCGATCTGCCGGTGCGACCGCTCGCCGCCCTCCAGCTTGACGGCGCCCACGCCGGCCTCCTTGACCAGCCGGGTCGCCGAGCGCAGCGCCTGCACCGGTCCCTCCTGGTAGGAGCCGAAGGGCAGGTCGCCCACGATCAGGGCGCGCGAGGTGCCCCGTACGACCGCGGCGGACAGCATGGTCATCTCGTCGAGGGTGACGGGCACGGTGGTCTCGTACCCGAGGTGGCAGTTGCCCGCGGAGTCACCGACGAGCATGACCGGGATGCCGGCCTCGTCGAAGACGGACGCGGTCATCGCGTCGTACGCGGTGAGCATGGGCCACTTCTCGCCGCGCTCCTTGGCGGCGGCGATGTCCCGGACAGTGATGCGGCGCGTGCCCTTGCCCCCGTACAGCGTCTTGCCGGCGGAGGATCCGGGCGTCATCCCGGTCTGGGCAGCCGAAAGCTGCGTCATGGAACCGTCTCCCAACACGTCATCTCGAGGCGCCCTGACGGCGTCCCCGGACCACGTCCATGGTGGCACCTCGACCGGACGAGGGCCAGAGGCAGTCCCGCGAGCCCGTTCCGGGCCCTCTGTGAGCTCCGCCCCACCCCGCGCCGGTGCCCCGTCCGCCCCGGCGCGATGTCCGGCAGGAAGTGGGAGAAACGCCTTCGATACGAGACGGTACCGTATCGAAAGTCGCTACGCTGGACCGCATGACTTCTCCTGCCGCCCCTGCCCGCCGGGTCCCGGAAGCCGTGCACCGGCGCCGCTGGGTGATCCTCGGCGTGCTGATGCTGAGCCTGCTGATCGTCGTCCTGGACAACTCGATCCTGAACGTCGCCATCAAGACGATCTCCACCCCCGCACCCACCGGCCTGGGGGCGACACAGGGCGAGCTGGAGTGGGCGATCAACGCCTACACGCTCGTCTTCGCCGGCCTGCTCTTCACCGCGGGGCTGCTGGGGGACCGGCTCGGCCGCAAGAAGGTGCTGATCGGCGGTCTCGTCGCGTTCGGCATCGGCTCGGCGCTCGCCGCGTTCTCGGGCTCCCCGGCCGAGCTGATCGGCTTCCGCGCGGTGATGGGTCTGGGCGCCGCGTTCGTCATGCCGGCCACGCTGGCGGTCCTGATGAACGTCTTCGAGCGCGACGAACAGCCGAAGGCCATCGGTATCTGGGCGGGCGGCGTGGGACTGGCCATCGCCATCGGCCCGATCACCGGCGGACTGCTTCTGGACCACTTCTGGTGGGGCTCGGTCTTCCTCGTCAACGTGCCCATCGTGGTCCTCGCCGTCGCCCTGATGCTGTGGCTGGTCCCCGACTCCCGTGATCCGCAGCCCGGCCGGATCGACCCCGTGGGCGTCCTGCTGTCCGTCACCGGCCTGGTCCTGCTCGTCTACGGAATCATCAAGGGCGGCCAGCTCGCCGACTTCGGCGACGTCACCGTGCTGTCGACCACCGGCGCCGGTCTCGCCGTACTCGTCGCCTTCGTGGTGTACGAGAAGCGCAGCGACCACCCGTCCATCGACATCACCTATTTCAGGAACAGGGTGTTCTCCGCGGCGATCGTCGCGATCGCGCTGGTCTTCTTCGCGCTGATGGGCGTGACGTTCTTCGCGGTGTTCTACATCCAGAGCGTGCGCGGCCACTCACCGCTGGAGACGGGCCTGCTGATGCTGCCGCTGGCCGCCGCGCAAATGATCTTCGCGCCCCGGGCCCGCCTCCTCGTGGACCGCTTCGGCAACAAGGCCACCACGACGGCCGGACTGCTCCTGCTCGCGGCGACGCTGGCCGCGTTCACCGTCCTGGACGGGGACACACCGATCTGGATCCTGGAGGTCGTCTTCTTCCTCATGGGGGCCGGCATGGCGCACGTCATGACGCCGGTCAGCGTGGTCATCATGCAGACCATGCCGCGTGAGAAGGCCGGCTCGGCCTCCGCGCTCAGCAACACCTTCCGCCAGGTCGGCGGCGCCCTCGGCATCGCCGTACTCGGCTCGGCGCTGTCCACCGCCTACCGCGGCGACATCGAGGACAAGCTCGGCCCGCTGCCGCTGCCGCCCGGTGCCCGGCATGCCGCGGGGGAGTCCATCGAGGCGACCCTGGCCGTGGCGGACCGGCTGGGACCGCGCGGCGAGGCGCTGGCCCGCGCGGCCGACGAGGCGTTCCTGCACGCGATGCACGTCACCGCGCTGTGGGGAGCGGGCATCGCGGTGCTGGGCGCCGTCGTCGTCGCCGTGTACCTGCCCGGCCGTACGACGAAGCCCGTGGGGGACGACCAGGACCAGGAACTCATCTCGGCGGCGGACTGAAACCCCTGGGCGGTGGACCGCCGCCGCAGCCCACCGGGAGAATCACCGCAACCCACCGAGAGGATCCGACGACGTGAGTCCGGCCGACATCGACCCCCGGCAGGAGGTTCCCGCGCGGGGCCGCCCCCGCAGCGAGGCGGTCGAACGCGCCATCATCGAGGGGGTGATGAGGCTCCTGGAGGACGGCGTGCCCCTGGCGGAGCTCTCCATCGAGCGCATCGCCCGCACGGCGGGCGTCGGCAAGGCCACCATCTACCGGCGCTGGAGCGGCAAGGAGGATCTCTTCGTCGACGTCCTGCGGGCCGCCGAACCCCCGGACCCCGAACTTCCCGGCACCTCCATGCGCGATGACCTGGTCGTCCTGCTGGAGTCCGTGCGGCTGCGCGGCCTGGCAGGCAGGACCTCGGCGATCCTGCACCACGTGCACGCCCAGATGAAGAGCAGCCCGAACCTCTGGGCCGCCTACCACGACACCGTCATCGTGCCGCGCCGCAGGCTCGGTCTTGAAGTGCTGCGCCGGGGCCGGGAGAACGGCGAACTGCGCGCCGACGTCGACATAGATCTGCTCAACGACATCGTCGTGGGCCCCGTCCTCGTCCGCACCGTCATGCGCCCCGACGCCGACCTCCCGCACGACCTCGCCGAGCGAGTCGTGGACACCCTCCTCCAGGGCCTACGCCCCGTCAGTACCTAGCCGCACTGTGCGCGTTTCGTCACAGACCGCGCTTTCACCACCCCGCCCGGAACCCCCCGGGCGCACCCGTACGTCCTCGCCCCCGTACGGCCGCCGAGGGGCGGCGGGAACGGAACCGATCATCCCCTAGGGTCTTACGGACACGGGGCGGACGGCGTGCACGGCAGGTTGTGAGGCGACGGTATGGCGCAGCAGGCGTACATGACGGAGACGGACAACAAGGGCTCGGGGCCCGAGCGCCCGGCTTCCCGGCTTCGGCGCCTGCTGGACAGTCTGAGCAGAGGCTGGCGGGGCGATCGTCGCATCTGGCGCCGCGGGCTGGTCCTGGCGGTCTGCGCGGCCCTGCTGGCCCTGGTCATGCTGGCCCACTCCCGCATCCCGAACGCGATCGGCAACCTGGGCAGCCTGATCGAGACGTTCCTGCCCTGGCTGGGGCTGTTCATCCCGCTCCTGCTCGTCCTGGCGCTGGTCCGCAAGTCGGCGACGGCACTGATCGCGACGATTCTGCCCGCGGTCGTCTGGCTGGACCTCTTCGGCGGCCTGCTCAGCGACAAGAACGAGCCCGGTGGTGACCTGACGGTGGTCACGCACAACGTCAACGCCGACAACCCGGACCCGTCCCGCACGGCCCGGGACGTGGCCGCCTCGGGTGCGGACATCCTGGCCCTGGAGGAACTGAAGGCGTCGAAGGTTCCCGCCTACGAAGCGGCGCTGGCACCGGCGTACAAGCACCACGCGGTGGTGGGGACCGTGGGCCTGTGGAGCAAGTACCCCCTGAGCGACGTGAAGTCCGTGGACATCCGCCTCGGCTGGAAGCGCGCGATGCGCGCCACCGTCGCCGCCCCCGCCGGCCGGGTCGCGGTCTACGTCGCCCACCTCCCCTCGGTCCGCGTGAAGATGGAGGCCGGCTTCACGGCACGTCAGCGCGACAAGAGCGCCGACGCCCTGGGGGAGGCCATCACCCACGAACCCCTGGAGAACGTCGTCCTGCTCGGCGACCTGAACGGCACGATGAACGACCGCGCCCTGAACGCCGTCACCTCCCAGATGCGCTCCACCCAGGGCGCCGTGGGCAGCGGCTTCGGCTTCAGCTGGCCCGCGTCGTTCCCGATGGCGCGGATCGACCAGATCCTGGTCAGGGGCGCCGAACCGGAAAGCTCCTGGACCCTCCCGGCCACGGCGAGTGACCACCTCCCCGTCGCGGCCCGGGTGACGGTCGCCACCCCGTCCGACTGAAGCCGGCCCTCCGCGGTCGGGGCGCCGGCCGGGGCGGGCTGTCGCTCCCGGCCGGCACCGCAGGCGTCACCTGTCCGTCCCGCCCGGCTTTCGGGCGTCAGGCGGGCGCGCCCTCACGCCAGCCGTTGGTGATCGGCAGGCGGCGGTCCTTGCCGAAGCCCTTGGGGGAGATCTTCGTGCCCGGCGGGTACTGCCGGCGCTTGTACTCCGCCCGGTCCACCATCCGCAGCGTCTTCGCCACGAGTTCCGCGTCGAACCCGGCCGCGACGATCTCGTCGGCCCCCCGGTCCCGGTCCACGTACAGCGCCAGGATCCCGTCCAGCACCGGATAGTCCGGCAGCGAGTCCGTGTCCACCTGCCCCGGCCGAAGCTCCGCGCTCGGCGGCTTGGAGATCGAGTTCTCCGGAATCGGCGGCGTCTGTCCCCGCTCCACCGCAGCCCGGTTGCGCCACTGGGCCAGCTGGAACACCGACGTCTTGTACACATCCTTGATCGGGCCGTACGCGCCGACGGAATCTCCGTACAGCGTCGAGTACCCCACCGCCAGCTCCGACTTGTTCCCCGGAGCCAGCACGATGTGCCCCTCCTGGTTGGAGATCGCCATCAGCAGCGTCCCCCGCAGCCGCGACTGCAGGTTCTCCTCCGCGAGCCCCGTCAGTCCCAGCGAGTCCATATACGCGTCGAACATCGGCTCGATGGCGACCGTCCGGTAGTTCAGCCCCGTACGCCGCGCCAGCTCCGCCGCGTCGCCCTTCGAGTGCTCCGACGAGTACTTCGACGGCATGGACACGCCGTACACGTTCTCCGCACCCACCGCGTCACAGGCGATCGCGGCGACGAGCGCCGAGTCGATCCCCCCGGACAGCCCGATGACCACGGACCGGAACCCGTTCTTCGCGACATAGGCCCGCAACCCCACGACCAGGGCGGAGTACACCTCCTCGTCGTCGTCGAGCCGCTCGGCGTACCCTCCGGTCAACTCGGCGTCGTACGCGGGCACAGGCGTCTCGGACAGGACCACCCGGTCGATCCGCAGCCCGTCGTCCACCACTCCCACCGGCGCGTCGGCCGCCGCGGCGGGCAGCTCCAGATCGACCACCACACACGCCTCGGAGAACTGCGGCGCCCGCGCCACCACCTCACCGGCACGGTCGACGACGATCGAGTCCCCGTCGAAGACGAGCTCGTCCTGTCCGCCCATCATCGCGAGGTACGCGGTCGTGCACCCGGCCTCCTGCGCCCGCTTGCGCACCAGTTCCAGCCGGGTGTCGTCCTTGTCGCGCTCGTACGGCGAGGCGTTGACCGACAGCAGCAGCCCGGCCCGCGCCGAGCGCGCCGCCGGCACCCGCCCCCCGTCCTGCCACAGGTCCTCGCAGATGGCGAGGGCGACGTCCACACCCCGCACCCGCACCACCGGCATGGTGTCGCCGGGCACGAAGTACCGGAACTCGTCGAAGACGCCGTAGTTCGGCAGGTGGTGCTTGGCGAAGGTCAGCACCACCTCGCCCCCGTGCAGCACGGCGCCGGCGTTCTGCGGCGCACCGGCCGGCTGCCCGTACTTCGGCTGGGCGGCGGAGCTGCGGTCGAGGTAGCCGACGATCACCGGAAGGTCCCCGAAGCCCTCCTCGGCGAGCCGCGCGGCGAGCGAGCGCAGCGCCGCGCGCGAGGCTTCCACGAAGGACGACCGCAGGGCGAGGTCCTCGACGGGGTACCCGGTCAGCACCATCTCCGGGAACGCCACGAGGTGCGCTCCCTGCTCGGCGGAGTGCCGGGTCCAGCGGACAATCGTTTCGGCGTTGCCGGTGAGATCACCGACGCGGGAGTCGATCTGATTCAGGGCGAGACGTAGTTGAGGCACGCGACCCAGTGTAATCGTCAAAGCGACGCGATGTCTCGGAGCCCCCTAGGGCCGAGCCGCCGCCCCGCGCTCCTCGAGCATCCCCGCCATCAGCTCGATCTCCGACTCCTGCGCCTCGACCATCCCCCGCGCGAGCCGCTTCTCGACCCCCACCTCGCAGGCGCTCACACACCCCTGAGCCATATGGACCCCACCCTGGTGATGGTCCGTCATGAGCTGCAGGAAGAAGACCTCGGCCCGCTTCCCGTCCAGTGTCCCCAGCCGCTTCATCTCGGCGTTCGTCGCCATCCCCGGCATCAGCGCCCCGTCCTTGGCGGAGGCCGTGTCACCCATCCCCATCCAGGTCATGGGCGGATCCGAGGACACCTTGGGCAGCTCCCACAGGTCGAGCCAGCCCAGCAGCATGCCCCGCTGGTTGGCCTGCGTCTGGGCGATGTCGTAGGCGAGCCGCCGGACCTCCTCGTCGTCCGTCCGGTCCCGCACGATGTACGACATCTCCACGGCCTGCTGATGGTGCACGGCCATGTCCCGGGCGAACCCGGCATCCGCGGAGTCCGCGGCCGGAACGGCATCCGAGGACCCCTCGTCCCCGGCCACCGCGAAGGTGATCGCTCCGGCCGCGACGAGCACCGTCGCCGCGGCCCCCGCGATCAGCCCCATCTGCCTCACTTGGACAGCCCGTTGGTGCAGGCGGCCCCCGGTTCCGGCGTCTGCTGCCCCTGGACGAACTTCTCGAGGAACGCGTCCACGTCCGGATCCTCCGCGCCCGTCACCGCGCGCTGGTGCCCCCAGGCGGTCAGCAGGAGCGGTTCCTTCTGCCCGTCGACCGGGCTCATCAGCGTGTACGGCGTCTTCTTCACCTTCGCGGCGAGCGCGTCGACGTCGGCCTTCTCCGCATCGGCGTTGTACGTCACCCACACGGCTCCGTGCTCCAGCGAGTGCACGGCGTTGGTGTTGTTGATCTCGTCGGGGTAGACGTCCCCGTTGCAGTTCATCCACGCGGGGTGGTGGTCACCGCCCACCGGGGGCGAGACGGGATAGTCCACGGCCTTGGTCACATGGTTGCGCCCCAGCTCACCTTCCCAGGCCCGCACGCCGTCCTTGCCCGTGACGAACTTGCCCGTGTTCTTCGCGTCGCTGCCGCCGCCGTCGTCCGACTGCGACTGGACGAGCACCACACCCCCGACGACGAGTCCGCCGACGACCACCGCACCGGCCGCGATGGCGAGGATCCGGTTGCGACGCTCGCGGGCCTGCTCGGCGCGCCGCATCTCCTCTATGCGCGCCGTGCGGGACGCACTGCTCTTCTTGGCGGAGCCCATGGGGGAAGCCCTTCGGGGAGGCGTGGGACGAACGGATCAGCTGATCGTAATGGGAAGGCGGGGCGAGTCGTAGAGTGCCCGGAAAACAGGCCGGACGCACGGCCACAGCACCCGCACACATCCTCCACCCCGAATAATTTGAACCCCGGATGCGTATTACTTACGCTGCATGGTATGCGGCTCCTGCGCTCCACCGACCTGGCTCTCCGGGTCCTCATGCGCCTCGCCGTGACCGACGAATCCAACCCCACGACTCGGGACGTCGCGACGGCCATGGACGTGCCGTACACCCATGCCGCGAAGATCGTCGCCGAGCTCCAGCACATGGGTATGCTCACGGCCCGGCGCGGCAGGGGGGGTGGTCTGGCGCTCACGGAGGAGGGCCGTACCGCCTCGGTGGGCGCCCTGGTCCGGGCCTTCGAGGGGGAGGGTGACGTCGTGGACTGCGAAGGCGCGGCCACCTTCGCCCCCTGCCCGCTGAGCTCCGCCTGCCGGTTGCGCGGGGCTTTGCGCCGGGCCCAGGAGGCGTTCTACGCCACGCTGGACCCGATCACGGTGGCGGACATCGCCGCCGGCCCGACGGACACCCTTCTGCGGGGCATCTCCCCGAGGTCATGAGCGTCCCATGCCGGACGACCGTTACGGATACGGGCCCGAACAGGCAAGATGGACCCCGGAGCGGTACACCTGTCGTGTGCGAGGCATTCGAGTCACCGCCAGTCGGCCGATCAAGGTCGGCAACGCGTATGTAACGCTGGTGTGGTGGGATGCCCGTGTGCCCGCTCGGGTGCCCGCCCGCCTCCCGTGGCGCGAGCGCGAACAGGCGGCCTGACCGGCAAGGATGAGGAAGCGGAAGATGGACAAGCAGCAGGAGTTCGTGCTCCGGACGTTGGAGGAGCGCGACATCCGGTTCGTGCGCCTGTGGTTCACCGACGTGCTGGGCTTCCTCAAGTCCGTGGCCGTCGCCCCCGCCGAACTCGAACAGGCGTTCGATGAAGGGATCGGTTTCGACGGTTCCGCCATCGAGGGCTTCGCCCGGGTGTACGAGTCGGACATGATCGCCAAGCCGGACCCGTCGACGTTCCAGGTCCTCCCCTGGCGCGCCGAGGCCCCCGGCACGGCCCGGATGTTCTGCGACATCCTGATGCCGGACGGCTCCCCGTCCTTCGCCGATCCGCGCTACGTCCTCAAGCGCGCCCTCGCCCGCACCTCCGACCTGGGCTTCACCTTCTACACCCACCCGGAGATCGAGTTCTTCCTGCTGAAGGACAAGCCGCTGGACGGCAGCCGCCCGACCCCCGCGGACAACTCCGGCTACTTCGACCACACCCCGCAGAACGTCGGCATGGACTTCCGCCGGCAGGCGATCACCATGCTGGAGTCGATGGGCATCTCGGTGGAGTTCTCCCACCACGAGGGCGCCCCCGGCCAGCAGGAGATCGACCTGCGCTATGCGGACGCGCTCTCCACGGCGGACAACATCATGACGTTCCGCCTGGTCATGAAGCAGGTGGCGCTGGAGCAGGGTGTCCAGGCGACCTTCATGCCCAAGCCGTTCTCCGAGTATCCCGGCTCCGGCATGCACACCCACCTCTCCCTCTTCGAGGGTGACCGCAACGCGTTCTACGAGTCCGGCGCGGAGTACCAGCTCTCCAAGGTCGGCCGCTCCTTCATCGCGGGTCTGCTGAGGCACTCGGCGGAGATCTCGGCGGTCACCAACCAGTGGGTCAACTCCTACAAGCGCATCTGGGGCGGTTCGGAGCGCACGGCCGGCGCCGGCGGCGAGGCCCCGTCGTACATCTGCTGGGGCCACAACAACCGCTCGGCCCTGGTCCGGGTGCCGATGTACAAGCCGGGCAAGACGGGCTCGGCGCGCGTGGAGGTCCGCTCTCTCGACGCCGGCGTCAACCCCTACCTGGCCTACGCCCTGCTTCTCGCGGCCGGCCTCAAGGGCATCGAGGAGGGCTACGAGCTCCCGCCGGGTGCCGAGGACGACGTCTGGGCCCTCTCCGACGCGGAGCGCCGCGCACTCGGTATCGAGCCGCTGCCGCAGAACCTGGGCGAGGCCCTGGTCCTGATGCAGCGCAGCGACCTGGCCGCCGAAACCCTCGGCGAGCACGTCTTCGACTTCTTCCTGCGCAACAAGCGCCAGGAGTGGGAGGAGTACCGCAGCGAGGTCACGGCGTTCGAACTGCGGAAGAACCTGCCGGTGCTGTAGGCGCGGGTCGGGGTGGGGGCGGTTTCCGGCCGGCCGGACGTCCGGTCACGGTCGTACGGCCGGCAGCGTGGAGTGCGTCCTGCCGGGCACCCGGGCTGCCGACCAGGGCCGGGCCCGGTCCTGGGTCCGTTCGGCCACCTCGCGCACCTCGGCCACGACGTCACCACGTTCGCGTACCAGGCCGTCGGGGGACTGGAGGGTGATCCCTGGCAGAGGGCGGGGGCACGGGGGCGGGCTTGATCTGCGTGTGTGGGGAGTCCTTCCGGGCGTGGCCGGGCTGTCCCCGGCTACGAGGCCGGACGCACGGGCCCCGGGGCCGATGGCCGTCGACCCCGGGGCCCGTTCAGGGCTGCCCCGGTGGTCAGCCCATGCTCTTCGCGCCGTCCAGGGACTCGCGGACGATGTCGGCGTGGCCGGCGTGCTGGGCGGTCTCGGCGATGATGTGCATCAGGGCCCTGCGGGCCGTCCACCGTGCGTCGGACTCGAACCACGGGGCTTTCGGCAGCGGCCATGCGGCGTCCAGGTCGGGGAGTGTGGCGACGAGGTCGTCGGTGCGGCGGGCCACCTCGGCGTAGTCGGCCAGCACACCGGCCAGCGTCTCACCGGGCAGCATCCGGAACTCGTCGGCCCGCCGGGCCCAGTCCGCCTCGGTCATGGCCGTGAAGTCCCCCATCGCCGAGGGGCCGTTCAGGATGAAGTCCACCCAGTTCCGCTCGGCCGAGGTGACGTGTTTGATCAGGCCGCCCAGGCAGAGTTCGCTGCTGGTGGTCCGCAGCCCGGCCTGCTCGTCGGTGAGGTCACGGGTGGTGAAGCGCAGGAAGTGCCGGTGCTTGGCGAGCACCTCCAGCAGGTCGGCGCGCTCGCCGGTGACGGCCGGTGCTTCGGCCGCGTCGCGGGTGGTCGTCTCGTTCACGGTCATTGGTCTCCGCCTTGTGTTGTTCCAGTTCCGTCGTTCGAGGACCACGCTAGAAGCGATTGAGGTCAGATCCCGTCCTAAAGGCTCCCTCCATCCCCTCGCGAACCGGAAGCCTGCCTTCCGTAACTGCGCGGAACCTTGCCACCCCCACGGGGGTGGCCCTACTGTCGCGACGACAGAAAGAAAGCGCTTTCTCGCCGATGGGTCCGGCTCACCCAGCCCTCCCTCATCGGTCTCACTGTCATGCCCATGACAGCCCCACTCAGAGGACGAAAGGCGAGACGAGAATGAGACGATCAGTCGCCGTGCGGCTCTCCGCATTACTGGCAACGGGAGCCCTCGCGGCCGCGACCGGCGTGGCCCTGTCCACGTCCACGGCATCCGCCGCGACGGGGGGTGTCACCGGCTACGCCACGCAGAACGGCGGGACCACCGGCGGCGCGGGTGGCCAGACGGTCCGCGCCACCACGGGTACCGCGATCCACCAGGCCCTGTGCGGCCGGGCCAGCAGTTCCACCCCGATCGTCATCCAGGTCGAGGGCACCATCAACCACGGCAACACCACCAAGGTGTCGGGCAGCAGTTGCAGCACCGCCGCGGACAAGATCGAGCTCAAGCAGATCAGCAACGTCACGATCGTCGGCGTCGGGAGCGGTGCCGTCTTCGATCAACTGGGCATCCACATCCGGGAGTCCAGCAACATCATCATCCAGAACGTGACCGTCCGGAACGTCAAGAAGTCCGGCTCGCCCACGTCGAACGGCGGCGACGCCATCGGCATGGAAAGCGACGTCCGCAACGTCTGGGTCGACCACACCACGCTGGAGGCCTCCGGCGGGGAGTCGGAGGGCTACGACGGCCTCTTCGACATGAAGGACAACACCCAGTACGTGACGCTGTCCTACAGCACCCTGCGCAACTCCGGCCGCGGCGGCCTCATCGGCTCCAGCGAGAGCGACCGCTCCAACGGCTACATCACGTTCCACCACAACCTGTACCAGAACATCGACTCCCGCACGCCCCTGCTGCGCGGCGGCATCGCGCACACCTACAACAACCACTACAAGAACCTGAACGAGTCCGGGATCAACTCCCGGGCCGGCGCCCGCGCGAAGGTGGACAGCAACTACTTCGAGGACTCCAAGGACGTCCTCGGCACCTTCTACACCAGCGAGGCCGGCTACTGGCAGGTCAGTGGCAACATCTTCGACAACGTGACCTGGTCCGAGCGCGAGGGCGACACCAACCCGGCCGGTCCGAACCCGACGTCGAACACGTCGGTGAGCATTCCGTACGCGTACACCCTCGACGCGGCCAACTGCGTACCGAGCGTGGTCAGCCAGACCGCCGGCGCCAACAAGGGCCTCAAGGTCTCGGACGGCAGCTGCACCCCGCAGAACCCGGACCCCACCGACCCGGGCCCGACGGACCCGGACCCCACCGATCCGGACCCGGACCCGACCGACCCTGACCCCACCGACCCGCCCACCGGCACCAACCTCAGCCTCGGCGCGGGCGCCGACGGGTCCTCCAAGGCCGATGGCACCAGCTACGGCAATGTCCGGGACGGCGACATGAGTTCGTACTGGTCCCCGTCCGGCTCGACCGGCTCGGTCTCGATCAAGTGGAGCTCCGCCACCACGGTCTCCAAGATCAACGTCCGTGAGATGTCGGGCTCCGCGGGCACGATCGGCTCCTACCGGGTCATCAACCACGACACCGGAGCCGTCCTGGCCTCCGGCAACGGAGCGGGCGTCATCGGCTTCTCCGCCACCTCCCTGAAGAAGATCACCTTCGAGATCACCGGCTCGTCCGGCACCCCGAGGGTCGCCGAGTTCGAAACGTACGCGAGCTGACACCCCGGGGGTCGTCCTCGGGGCGGCCCCCGGCTTCAGTCGGCGGGACGTTCCACGAGGCGGGCCCCCGCCGCCGACGTGGGGGGTGAGGCGGGGCCCGCCGGAATGCCTGGAATCCCGGACGGCGACGGAGCCGGGCGTGCCGACCGCGTGTTCGTATGACGACGTCTCCGCCCGCATCGCTGCTACCGGGGCGGCCTGCCCGTGAGACCGCCCCTCGGAGGTACCGCCCTTTCACTGCTCCACCGATCTGCGTACCTTCCCGGCCACGGCGGCGAGCGCGCCGGTGTCTGCCCCCGGCCCGTCACAACCGGGGGCAGACGCGCGACGAGGCGGCGGCGGTCTCAGCCGGACGGGCCGGAGCGGTTCCCGGCCTCGTCCTTGAGGCTGCGGCCGGAGTCCCGGGCCTGGTCGGTGACTTGGCCGGCCCGGCCGCGGGCCTCGTCCTGGGTGGTGCGGGCCGCCTGCTGCGCGGTGTCCTTCACCTCCGCGACCGCGCCCTGCGTGGCCTCCCTGGCGTCCTCCTTCAGTTGCTGCGCGGACTCGGTGGCGGCCTGCTTGACCGGCTCCAGCACCTCGGCGCCGCGCTCCATCAGCTCGGAGGCCTTCTGCTGCTCCTTCTCCGAGGACGGCACCATCGAGGCGGCCAGCAGACCCACGCCGAAGGCGACCAGACCGGCGGCCATCGGGTTGCCCTGCGTCTGGCGGCGGGCCATCTCGGGTGTCTGCTGGACGGCCTGTCCCGCCTGCTCGGCGGCCCCGCGCGCCGACTCGGCCGCCCGCCCGGTGCCTTCCTGCACCGAACCGGCCGCCGAACCCGCCGCGGACTGCACCGAGTCGGACGCCGACCGGGCGGTGCCGGCCACACCGTGCGCCGTGTGGGACGCGGTGCCCATGACGCGGTCACGGACGCCCGACACCGTGCGGCGCATCCTCGCCTTGCGGCGGCGGGCCATGCGGCGCGGGCTGGCCCGGTCGGCGAGCTGGTCCACGTCCGCGGACAGCTGGTTGCGCGTGGCCGCTATCTCGGCCCTCATGTGGTCGGGTGACGTGCCCATTCCGCGTCCTCCTTCAGGGTCTGGACGGTGTGCTCCGGCTTGGGGGAGACGGTGCGCATCTTCGCGCGGCCCTTCTGGTACAGAACCGCTGCGGCAACGGCCCACAGCGCGGTGACGATCAGGGCGGCCCAGCCCTCGTCCATCACACTGGCCAGGGCGAACATGGCCGCCAGTGACAGGAACAGCAGGACCATGTAGCCGGCGAACCCGGCACCGCCGAGCATCCCGGCCGCCTTGCCCGCCTTGGTGCCCTCCACCTTGATCTCGGCCTTGGCCAGCTCCACCTCCTGACGGAAGAGGACCTGGAGGTCCGAGGTCACCTTGGACAGCAGCTCGCCCGTGGACCTCTCCGGTGCCGGCGGCTCGACCGAGCGGGCCCGGGACAGCGGTGACATCGTGGCCATCTCATGCCTCCGGGAACGGACGGCCCGGCGTGCCGGCCGGCGGTGTGCCCAGGGTCGGCGCGGTGGACGGTGCGGGCGGCGACGTCCCCGGCGGGGGAGCGACCGGCAGCGCCTCGGGGGCCGGGGCCGCGGGGACCTGCCGTCCCTGCCCGTTCCCGTCGGTCCGGGACGCCGACTGCGTCGCCTTCGCCAGGCGCCCGACGGCCAGTCCGGCCAGCAGCGCGCCGCCGAGGAAGGCGCCGGGGCGGCGCCGGGCGAAGCCCTGGATATCGGCGGCGAGCCCTTCGACTCCCTGCCGCTCCAGATAGTCGGCCGCCCGCTGTCCCCTGTCGCCCGCCCGGGCCGCGAGGCCCCGGGCGGGCGAGTCGTGGTCGGCGTGTGCGGCCAGGCCGGAGAAATCGTCCGCCCACTGCCGCAGCGTGCCGGCCGCCCGCCTGGTCTGCCCGTCCGCCTCGTCGATGGCGCGGCCGCGCAGGTCCTCGATGACGGTGCCGGCCTGCTGCCGCGCCTCACCCGCGACGGTCCGGGCCTGTTCCGCCGCGGTCCCCGCGACCTGGCCGGCGGCCTCCTTGGCCTGCCCCGCCGTCGCGGAGGTCTCTGCCCTGACCTTCTCTCCGGTGCTCCCGGCACCGGTTCGTACGGACTCACTCATCGGCGACTTCCCCTCATCGGATGCGTGCGTACGGCACGTGGCCCCCGTGACCCGGAGTGGGCCGGAGCCCGCGCTCCGGGCCGCACACGTGGCCGTCCGTCTCCACACGAGTGGCCATTTGTGAGGGTTTGACACGCTATAGACAAAGAGGCTTATGAGGTTCCCTGTGCTGCGGGCGGAACCCGGGAGCGCGCGGCCCCGTTCGTGGTACAGATGCGGGTGATCCTGGCCCCGCCGACGCCGGAGATCATGGATGCCGCGCTGGCCGTCCGAATCCGCTACGGGTCCCTGGACCTTGTGGACGCGGTCAACGTCGCTCTCGCCGCCGAGTACGGCACGGCTTCCCGGTGATCTGTGACCGGCGACCGCGGACCTACCCCTCCGCCTGATCCCCCAGCATCTTGTGCAGCGGCTCCTCCGCCCGCCGCCGGTACTCCTGGACCGCCCAGCCGTTGCCGTCCGGGTCCGTGAAGTACATGAAGGTGGCGCCGTCGGACTCGGCGTACTGCACCGGTTCGGAGACGTCCAGGCCCCGCTCGACCAGTTCCGCGCGGGCCGCCTCGATGTCGGCGACGCAGAGCTGGAGCCCCTGGTAGGTGCCGGGCGCCGGGGTGGGCCCGGGGGTCGACTCCCACAGGGTGTCGCCGAGGGCGATCGAACAGCCGGAACCGGGCGGGGTCAGCTGGACGATGCGCATGCCCGGCACGACCTCCTGGTCGATGTCGACGTGGAAGCCGACCTTGTCCCGGTAGAAGTCCCTGGCCCGGTCGATGTCGCTCACCGGGAGCGGGATCACTTCGAGGGTCATGTCCATGGAACAGCGACTCCTTCGTCGGCTTCGGGTCAGGCGAACCGCCACCTGGTCTGGCTGAACGGCTCTCCCTTACCGAATCCGAAAACGGTCCGCGGCGCCACCGAAAACACCACCGCGTGTCCCGGACCGTGGTGGAAGTGACCGTCCCGGACCTCGAAGTGCCAGAAACTGCCGTACTTCGCCTCCCACCGGGCCGCCAGTACCCGCAGCCGCGCGTCGTCGAAGACCCGTACGGCCTCGCCCTCCACCACCACGTCGTATCCCTCGTTCCACGTGTTGGCTCCCCAGGTCAGCACGACGTGCGGGTTCTCCGCCAGATTGCGGGCCTTGCGCTCGTCCGGCCCGGTGCAGAAGTGCAGCGCGCCGGCCGACCACACGGCGGGGAGCGGGGTGACATGGGGACGGCCGTCAGGGCGGACCGTGGAGATCCAGAACAGTTCCGCGTCGCTGATCAGCCGCTCCACCTCGGACCAGGGCGGCGAACCGGCTTCCGGATCGCTGTAGCGCGGGTCGAGGCGGGACTCAGGGGTGTCGCTCATGGGAACTCCTCCGGGGGTGGGCCGTGGTCGTGCTCCGCCATCAGACCCCGCCCGCACCCGGAACTCATCGCGGGCGCCGTCCCCGGAGCCGTGTGTTCCCGCTCCGGATAGGCTCGTCGCCGTACGACCCAGATCCGAGGCACGAGGCACGAGGGAGGCCGGGATGACGTCGGCGCCGGGGCGCAGGAGCAGTATCTTCACGCGGCTGCTGCGGCACGGCTTCACCGATCCGTCCGCCGCCGAGCGGCTGCTGGACAGCGACGAGCTGGCGCCCGTGCGCGACGACCCGGTCCTGCTGGACGCCCTCGGCCAGGCCGCCGACCCCGATCTCGCGCTGCTCGGCCTGGTACGGCTGCTGGAGGCGCAGGACGGGGGCACCGCCCGCCAGGAGCTGCTGGACACCCTGATAGCCGCCAAGCCGCTGCGGGACCGGCTGCTCGGGGTGCTCGGCGCGTCCGAGGCGCTCGCCGATCATCTGGCCCGGCACCCGAGCGACTGGCAGGCCCTGGTCACCTACGAGCCGCGTGATCTCCACCCCGGCGTCCAGGAGTTCGAGCGGGGTCTCGCCGGCGCCGGTGACCCGGTCTCACTCCGCGTCGCCTACCGGCGCTGCCTGCTGTCCATCGCCGCCCGTGACGTCTGCGGCACCATCGAGGTCGCCCAGACCGCCGCCGAGCTCGCCGACCTCGCCACCGCCACCCTGCGCGCCGCCCTCGCCCTCGCGCAGGCCGACGCGCCCCAGGACGCCGCGCTGTGCCGGCTCGCGGTGATCGCGATGGGCAAGTGCGGGGGACACGAGCTCAACTACGTCTCCGATGTCGACGTGATCTTCGTGGGCGAGGCGGTGGGCGGCGCCGACGAGGACAAGGCGCTGCGTGCCGCCACCCGGCTCGCCTCGCACATGATGCGGATCTGTTCCGAGACCACCGTCGAGGGCTCCATCTGGCCCGTCGACGCCAATCTGCGCCCGGAGGGCCGCAACGGGCCGCTGGTCCGCACCCTCGCCTCCCACCTGGCCTACTACCAGCGCTGGGCCAAGACCTGGGAGTTCCAGGCACTGCTCAAGGCCCGCCCGATCGCCGGTGACCTCGCGCTCGGCGAGGAGTACGTCGCCGCGCTCCAGCCGCTGGTGTGGGGGGCCGCCGAGCGGGAGAACTTCGTCGCCGACGTGCAGAAGATGCGCCGCCGGGTGGTGGAGAACATCCCCGCCGCCGAGATCGACCGCCAGCTCAAGCTGGGGCCGGGAGGCCTGCGGGACGTCGAGTTCGCCGTGCAGCTGCTCCAGCTGGTGCACGGCCGTGCCGACGCCTCCCTGCGCAGCGGCACCACCCTCGACGCGCTGAAGGCCCTCGCCGCCGGCGGCTACGTCGGCCGCACGGACGCCGCCCAGCTCGACGACGCCTACCGCTTCCTGCGCTCCATGGAGCACCGCATCCAGCTCCACCGGCTGCGCCGCACCCACCTCGTCCCGGAGGACGAGCGCGATCTGCGCCGTCTGGCCCGCTCCCTCGGCCTGCGCACCGACCCGGTCGCCGCCCTGAACCGTGAGTGGCGGCGGCACGCCTCCGTCGTCCGGCGGCTGCACGAGAAGCTGTTCTACCGGCCGCTGCTCGACGCCGTCGCCGCGCTGGCCCCCGGCGAGGCCCGGCTCAGCGCGGAGGCGGCACGGGAGCGCATGGTGGCCCTCGGGTACGCCGACCCGGCCGCCGCGCTGCGCCACCTGGAGGCGCTGGCGTCCGGCGTCACCCGCAAGGCGGCCATCCAGCGCACCCTGCTGCCCGTGCTGCTCGGCTGGTTCGCCGACTCCGCCGACCCGGACGCCGGTCTGCTGACCTTCCGCAAGGTCTCCGACGCGCTGGGCAAGACCCCCTGGTATCTGCGGCTGCTGCGCGACGAGGGCGCCGCCGCCGAGAACCTCGCCCGCGTGCTCTCCGCCGGACGACTCGCCCCCGACCTGCTGATGCGCGCCCCCGAGGCGGTGGCGCTGCTCGGCGACGGGGACGGCGGCGGACTCACCCCCCGCTCCCGAGCCGCCCTGGAACAGGAGATCCTCGCAGCCGTCCGCCGCGCCGACAACGCCGTCCAGGGCGTCACCGCCGCCCGCGGGGTGCGCCGCCGCGAGCTGTTCCGTACGTCCGCCGCCGACATCGTCGGCTCCTACGGCACCGAGTCCCAGCCCGCCGAGGCCGATCAGGGCGCCCTGGTGGACCTGGTGGGGGGCGCGGTGTCCGACCTGACGGCCGCCACCCTCGCCGGTACGCTCCGCGCGGTGGTCCGGGAGGGCTGGGGCGACATGCTTCCCACCCGCTTCGCGATCATCGGCATGGGCCGCTTCGGCGGACACGAGCTGGGCTACGGCTCCGACGCGGACGTGCTGTTCGTGCACGAACCGCGCGACGGCGTGGACGAGCGGGAGGCGGCCGAGGCCGCGAACAAGGTCGTCTCCGAGATGCGCCGGCTGCTCCAGATCTCCAGCGCCGACCCGCCGCTGCTGATCGACGCCGACCTGCGCCCGGAGGGCAAGTCGGGCCCGCTGGTACGGACCCTGAAGTCGTACGAGGCGTACTACCGGCGCTGGGCGCTGGGGTGGGAGCGGCACGCGCTGCTGCGCGCCGAGCCCGTCGCGGGCGACGAGGAGCTGGGACGGCGCTTCACCGAACTGATCGACCCGCTGCGCTATCCGGCTGCTGGGCTCGAGGAGGAGGCCGTCCGGGAGATCCGGCGGCTGAAGGCCCGTATGGAGTCCGAGCGGCTGCCGCGCGGCGCCGATCCCAAGCTGCACGCCAAGCTCGGCCCGGGCGGGCTGTCCGACGTGGAGTGGACCGTGCAGCTGCTCCAGCTGCTGCACGGCGCGGGGGAGCCGGGCCTGCGCACGACGCGCACGCGCGAGGCGCTGGCCGCGGCCCGCGCGGCCGGGATGATCTCCGAGGAGGACGCGGTCATCCTCGACGAGGCCTGGGTACTGGCCACCCGGGTGCGCAACGCGGTGATGCTGGTCCGGGGCCGCGCGGGGGACACCTTCCCGACGGCGCCCCGGGAACTGGGCGCCGTCGGCCGCTACCTGGGCTACGGTCCCGGCCACGCGGGCGACATGCTCGACGCCTACCGGCGTACGGCGCGGCGGGCGCGGGGCGTGGTGGAGGAGCTGTTCTACGGATCATGAGACGCCGTGGGCCCGGGGACTTCGCGGTGCCCGGGCCCCGTGGGGCCGTGCGACCCCGTGGTCACCCCTGCTTCGGCAGCGGGATCCGGTCCGGCTCCCGTTTCTTCCGTTCGGACACCTGCCTCGGCAGGGCGTACGGCTGACGGCCGTACCAGAGCAGCGCGATCCCGTAGCCGACGGACAGGCAGATCAGGCCGCCCACCGCGTCCAGCCAGAAGTGGTTGGCGGTGGCGACGATCACCACCAGGGTGGCCACCGGGTACACCAGGCCCAGCACCCGCACCCACGGGACGGTGGCCAGCGCGAAGATCGTCAGACCGGCCCAGACCGACCAGCCGATGTGCATCGAGGGCATCGCCGCGTACTGGTTGGACATGTTCTTCAGGTCCCCGGAAGCCATCGACCCCCAGGTCTGGTGGACCAGCACGGTGTCCACGAAGTCCTGGCCGTTCATCAGCCGGGGCGGGGCCAGCGGGTACAGGTAGTAGCCGACCAGGGCGAAGCCCGTCGTGGTGAACAGGACCAGCCGGGTCGCCGCGTACCGGCCGGGATGACTACGGTAGAGCCACACCAGGACACCCAGCGTGACCACGAAGTGCAGGGTGGCGTAGTAGTAGTTCATCCCGACGATGAGCCAAGTCACCGAGTTCACGGTGTGGTTCACGGACTCCTCGAAGGCCGCCCCGAGTTGCTGCTCCATCCGCCAGATCCAGTCGGCGTTGCGCAGCGCCTCGGCCCGCTGTTCGGGCACGGCGTTGCGCACGAGGGAGTACGTCCAGTAACTCACCGCGATCAGCAGGATCTCGAACCACAGCCGGGGCCGGCGGGGCGTGCGCGGGCGCGGCAGCAACCGCCGCCCCGTCGTCTCGTCCGCGACGGGGTGCGCTGCGGCCTCTTCCCGGCCTTCCAGCGTGGTCACGGTCAGGTCACCCATGGGCACAGAGTCTGCCAGAAAAGACGTCCCCCTCGGATCATCCCTCGGTCGGGCCGGACCCGCAATGTTCTCCCCCGCGGACGGACGGGCATCCTCCTACCCCGGTAGTGCGCGAAAGCCCGCGTTCTCCGACCTAGGGACGATGCCGGTCCCCGGGGGCCGAAGCGGTCGAACCGCGCACCACCAGTTCCGGCATGAACACGAACTCGCTGTGGGGTGCGGGCGTTCCGCCGATCTCCTCGAGGAGCGTGCGCACCGCGGCCTGGCCCATCGCCGGGACCGGCTTGCGGACCGTGGTCAGCGGCGGATCGGTGAAGGCGATCAGCGGCGAATCGTCGAAGCCGACCACCGAGATGTCCTTCGGCACGTCCAGACCGCGCTGCCGGGCCGCCCGTATCGCGCCCAGCGCCATCATGTCGCTCGCGCACACCACCGCCGTGCAGCCGCGGTCCATGAGCGCGGTGGCGGCGGCCTGGCCGCCCTCCAGCGTGTACAGCGAGTGCTGGACCAGCTCCGTCTCGACCGTCTCGGCACTCAGACCCAGTTGCTCCTGCACGGCGCGGACGAAGCCCTCGATCTTGCGCTGCACCGGCACGAACCGCTTCGGCCCGAGTGCCAGCCCGATCCGGGTGTGGCCGAGGGAGGCGAGGTGGGTCACGGCGAGCGCCATCGCGGCCCGGTCGTCGGGGGAGATGAACGGCGCCTGCACCTTGGGCGAGAAACCGTCCACCAGCACGAACGGCACGCCCTGCGCCCGCAGCCGCTCATAGCGCTGCGTGTCGGCGGTGGTGTCCGCGTGCAGCCCGGAGACGTAGATGATGCCGGCCACCCCGCGGTCCACGAGCATCTCGGTGAGCTCGTCCTCCGTCGACCCGCCCGGGGTCTGGGTGGCGAGCACCGGGGTGTAACCCTGGCGGGTCAGCGCCTGCCCGATCACCTGGGCCAGCGCCGGGAAGATCGGGTTCTCCAGTTCGGGGGTGATCAGACCGACCAGGCCCGCGCTGCGCTGCCGCAGCCGCACCGGACGCTCGTAGCCCAGCACGTCGAGGGCGGCGAGCACGGACTGACGGGTGGTGGCGGCGACGCCCGGCTTGCCGTTCAGGACCCGGCTGACGGTCGCCTCGCTCACCCCCGCCTGAGCAGCGATATCAGCAAGCCGAGTGGTCACAGGACCGGACTGTATCTGCCGGTTCTCACCTTGCACACCGATCGGACGCCTGGTGCGCGCCGTCGGACGGCCCGCTGCGGGCTGCTGGGTCATCGCGATCCCTCACGTCGTGGTCGGCGTCCGGTCCGCAACGGATGATTCCCCCGGCGGCAACGGATGGCAAGTGCTTGCAGAGTCTTGCACAACTGCCCGAACCCCTGTCGTACGGGCGGAAACCCGGGTTGCGCGAGGGTCGAGAACAGGTCACGACGCCATAACTGCCGACCTGGCTTGCAAAACTTTTCTGCAAAGTCTTTCGAAACGGTTCCATCGCTGTTACGTTCACGTCGCCCGGCCGCCGCATCGGCGCAGTCGGCACCTCGCAGGACGGCGGACGGGGCCGACCCTGCACCACACGGGCTTAACCCTCAAGGAGAACCTCATGCGGCGTGGCATAGCGGCCACCGCGCTGGTGGCGTCCCTCGCCCTCGCGGCGACGGCCTGCGGCGGAGACAGCGACAGCGGCGACAAGGCCGACGGACCGGTCACCATCACCTGGTGGGACACCTCCAACGCGACCAACGAGGCGCCGACCTACCAGGCCCTGGTCAAGGAGTTCGAGGCCGCGAACAAGGACATCAAGGTCAAGTTCGTCAACGTCCCCTTCGACCAGGCGCAGAACAAGTTCGACACCGCCGCCGGTTCCAAGGGCGCGCCCGACGTGCTGCGCTCCGAGGTCGGCTGGACCCCCGCCTTCGCCAAGAAGGGCTTCTTCCTGCCGCTGGACGGCACCGAGGCCCTCGCCGAGCAGGACAAGTTCAAGTCCAACCTGCTCGAGCAGGCCAAGTACGAGGGCAAGACGTACGGCGTCCCGCTGGTCACCGACACCCTCGCCCTTGTGTACAACAAGGAACTGTTCGAGAAGGCCGGCGTCGAGGCCCCCAAGACCTGGGACGACCTGAAGAAGGCCGCCGCCACCATCAAGGACAAGACCGGCGTCGACGGCTACTGGGGCTCCACCCAGGCCTACTACGCCCAGTCCTTCCTCTACGGCGAGGGCACCGACACCGTCGACGCCGATGCCCAGAAGATCACCGTGAAGTCGCCCGAGGCCAAGAAGGCCTACGGCACCTGGCTGGACCTCTTCGACGGCAAGGGCCTGCACAAGGCCGACACCACCGCCGACGCCTACGCCCACATCCAGGACGCGTTCGTCAACGGCAAGGTCGCCTCGATCATCCAGGGCCCGTGGGAGATCACCAACTTCTACAAGGGCTCCGCGTTCAAGGACAAGAACAACCTCGGCATCGCCACCGTCCCGGCCGGCTCCACCGGCAAGGCGGGCGCCCCGACCGGTGGCCACAACCTCTCGGTCTACGCCGGCTCCACCAAGGACAAGCAGGAGGCCGCGCTGAAGTTCGTGAACTTCATGACCTCGGCCAAGGCGCAGGAGACCATCGCGCTGAAGAACTCCACGCTGCCCACGCGTGACGACGCCTACACCGACCAGGTCAAGGCCGACCCGGGCATCGCCGGCTACCAGACGGTCCTCTCCGCCGCGCAGCCGCGCCCGGCCCTGCCCGAGTACAGCTCGCTGTGGGGTCCGCTGGACGACGAACTGCCGCAGATCGCGGGCGGCAAGGAGTCCCTGGACAAGGGCCTCGGCGACGCGGAGACCGCGATCGCCAAGCTGGTGCCGGACTTCAGCAAGTAATGCCCGTGTGGCCGCCGGATCCGCTTCCAGGAGGGGAGGATCCGGCGGCCACCGGCCTGTGTGCCGTCCCCCTTGACCATCCAGAAGGTGCCGAACCATGACAGTCGCCATCGACCGCGCGACCGGCAAGCGCCGCGGTGACCGCGCGCCCCGCCCCGGGCCGGTCAGCCGCCTGAAGCGCGGATACCAGAAGTACTGGTACGCCTACGCCATGATCGCGCCGGTGGCGCTCGTGCTCGGCGTCATCGTGCTGTATCCCCTGGGATACGGCTTCTACCTCACGCTCACCGACGCCGACAGCCTCAACTCGGCCCGCACCATCGGTGTCAACGAGATCGAGGCCACCTACAAGTTCATCGGCATCGACAACTACGCCGACATCCTGTGGGGCGAGACGGCCTACGACCGCTTCTGGTCCAAGTTCATCTGGACGATCGTGTGGACGGCGGTCTGTGTCGCCCTGCACTACGGCATCGGCCTGGGCCTGGCCCTGCTGCTCAACCAGAAGCTGCGCGGCCGCACCTTCTACCGGCTGGTCCTGATCCTGCCGTGGGCCGTGCCGACGTTCGTCACCGTCTTCGGCTGGCGTTTCATGCTCGCCGACGCCGGCATCATCAACTCCGGCCTGGAATTCCTCGGCCTGCCGACACCGGCGTGGCTGGAGGACACCTTCTGGCAGCGGTTCGCCGCCATCATGGTCAACACCTGGTGCGGTGTGCCGTTCATGATGATCTCCCTGCTCGGCGGACTCCAGTCCATCGACGCCACGCTGTACGAGGCGGCCGAGATGGACGGCGCGAGCGCCTGGCAGCGCTTCCGCCACGTCACCCTGCCGGGCCTGCGCTCGGTCAGCTCCACCGTGGTCCTGCTCGGCGTCATCTGGACCTTCAACCAGTTCGCGGTGATCTTCCTGTTGTTCGGCAACACCGCCCCGGAGGCGCAGATCCTCGTGACCTGGGCCTACCAGCTCGGCTTCGGACAGCAGCCGCGCGAGTTCGCCGAGTCCGCGGCCTACGGCATGCTGCTGCTGGCCATCCTGGTCGTCTTCACCTCCTTCTACCGACGCTGGCTGAACCGCAATGACCAGCAGCTCGCGATCTGAGGCAGGAGTCCCCATGAGTACATCCACCGTCACCACCACCGCTCCGGCGGACCGGCCTGCCGACGACAGGACCCCGGCCCGGCCGTCCCGCCGGCGCGGTGAGAGCGGCCCCCTGGCGCGCCTCACCTCGCACGGCGTCCTGACCGTGGCCGGTCTGATCGCGCTGTTCCCGGTCGCCTGGCTGGTCTTCCTGTCCCTCGGCCCCGACAAGGACGACTATCTGCGTCCCGGCGGCATCTGGGGCAAGATGACGCTGGACAACTACGCGTACGTCCTGCAGAACACGAACTTCTTCGACTGGCTGAAGAGCTCGCTGATCGTTTCGCTCGGTACGACGCTCATCGGTGTCTTCGTCGCCGCCACCACCGGCTACGCGGTGTCCCGGATGCGCTTCCCGGGCTACAAGAAGTTCATGTGGGTGCTGCTGCTCACGCAGATGTTCCCGGTGGCCGTCCTGATGGTCCCGATGTACCAGATCCTCTCGGACCTGCGGCTCATCGACACCTACCTCGGCCTGATCCTCGTCTACTGCTCCACGGCGGTGCCGTACTGCGCCTGGCTGATGAAGGGCTACTTCGACACCATCCCCTTCGAGATCGACGAGGCGGGCCGTGTCGACGGGCTGAGCCCCATCGGCACGTTCGTGCGGCTGATCCTGCCGCTCGCCAGGCCAGGTCTCGCGGTCGCCGCGTTCTACAGTTTCATCACCGCGTTCGGCGAGGTCGCCTTCGCCACGACGTTCATGCTCGACGACGAGAAGTACACCCTCGCCGTCGGTCTGCAGAGCTTCGTCAGCGAGCACGACGCGCAGCGCAACCTGATGGCCGCCACCGCGGTCCTGATCGCGATACCGGTCTCCGCGTTCTTCTACCTCGTGCAGAAGAACCTGGTCACCGGCCTCACCGCCGGCGGCACGAAGGGCTGATCCCCTTCACGGCACGACTCCCGCGCGCCTGACTCGCGCGGGTAGGCGGCCGCGGTGCCCATCCGACCCCGCTGTCACCGCGGCCGCCTTGTTCAGCCGGCCACCCCACTCGCTTTCCCCGACCGCACTCGTATCAAGGACGACATGAGCCAGCAGCACTCCGCCGCCCCGGCCCCGACCCCCACGACCGACGCGGCCGTCGCCACCGTCTCCCGGCGCCGCGACTGGTGGCGGGACGCGGTGATCTACCAGGTGTATCCGCGCAGCTTCGCCGACAGCAACGGCGACGGCATGGGCGACCTGGAAGGCATCCGCTCCCGCCTGCCGTACCTGCGCGACCTCGGGGTGGACGCCGTATGGCTCAGCCCCTTCTACGCCTCGCCGCAGGCCGACGCCGGCTACGACGTCGCCGACTACCGCGCCGTCGACCCCATGTTCGGCACCCTGCTCGACGCGGACGCGCTGATCCGCGACGCCCACGGACTGGGCCTCAGGATCATCGTCGACCTCGTGCCCAACCACTCCTCCGACCAGCACGAGTGGTTCAAGCGCGCGCTCGCCGAGGGCCCCGGATCGCCCTCGCGCGACCGCTACCACTTCCGCCCCGGCAAGGGCGCGAACGGCGAACTGCCGCCCAACGACTGGGAGTCGATCTTCGGCGGCCCGGCCTGGACCCGCGTCACCGAGCCCGACGGCACCCCGGGCGAGTGGTACCTGCACCTCTTCGCGCCCGAGCAGCCCGACTTCAACTGGGAGCACCCGGCGGTCGGCGACGAGTTCCGCTCCATTCTCCGCTTCTGGCTCGACATGGGCGTGGACGGCTTCCGTATCGACGTCGCGCACGGCATGGTGAAGGCCGAAGGACTGCCCGACCTCGGAAACCACGAGCAGCTGAAGCTGCTGGGCAACGATGTCATGCCGTTCTTCGACCAGGACGGTGTGCACGACATCTACCGGCAGTGGCGGCTGATCCTCGACGAGTACTCGGGCGAGCGGATCTTCGTCGCGGAAGCCTGGACCCCGACCGTGGAGCGCACCGCGAACTACGTGCGCCCCGACGAGCTGCACCAGGCGTTCAACTTCCAGTACCTGGGCACCCACTGGGACGCCGAGGAGCTGCGTACGGTCATCGACCGCACCCTGGACGCCATGCGCCCGGTCGGCGCCCCCGCCACCTGGGTGCTGTCCAACCACGACGTCACCCGGCACGCCACCCGCTTCGCCAACCCGGCCGGCCTCGGCACCCAGATCCGCCTGGCCGGCGACCGTGGACTGGGCCTGCGCCGGGCGCGCGCCGCCACCCTGCTGATGCTGGCGCTGCCCGGTTCGGCCTATGTCTACCAGGGTGAGGAACTGGGCCTTCCCGACGTCGTGGACCTCCCCGACGAGGTGCGCCAGGACCCGGCGTACTTCCGGGGCGCGGGCCAGGACGGCTACCGCGACGGCTGCCGGGTGCCGATCCCGTGGACGCGCGCGGGCTCGTCGTACGGCTTCGGCGACGGCGGAAGCTGGCTGCCGCAGCCGGACGTCTGGGGTGAGCTGAGCATCGAGGCGCAGACCGGTGACCCCGGCTCCACCCTGGAGCTGTACCGGTCCGCGCTCGCCGTGCGCCGCGACCAGGCCGACCTGGGCGCGGGCGACGCGGTGGAGTGGCTGCGGGCGCCGGAGGGTGTGCTCGCCTTCCGCCGCGGTGACTTCGTGTGTGTCGCGAACACCACGGGGGAGTCGGTGACCGTGCCGTCGTACGGCCGGGTGCTGATGTCCAACGGTGAGGTCGCCGAATCCGGCGGCGAGGCGAAGGTGCCGGCGGACACGACCGTGTGGTGGACCAGGGGCTGACGTTCGTCCGTCCCGCAACTTTTTCATTCACGTTGGTACGGCCCGCTGCCCTTTCGGGTGGCGGGCCTCTACCATCTGCGTTGCCGCAAGGTTGCTGAACCTTTCTGCAAGAAGCTTCAGCCGACTCCGGCGGTTTCCCCACACCCTTCGACGAAGAAGGAACCCCACATGGCACGCAGAACCCTCGCCGTGGCCACCGCGCTCGCGGCCGCCACGGTTGTCATGACCCCGACCGGGGCGCAGGCCTCCCCGCCGGGCAGCAAGGACGTCACCGCCGTCCTCTTCGAATGGAACTTCAACTCGATCGCCCGCGAGTGCACCCGCACCCTCGGCCCCGCGGGATACGGATACGTCCAGGTGTCCCCGCCCGCCGAGCACATACAGGGCGCGCAGTGGTGGACGTCGTACCAGCCGGTGAGCTACAAGATCGCCGGCCGGCTCGGTGACCGTACGGCCTTCCGGAACATGGTGAACACCTGTCACGCGGCCGGCGTGAAGGTCGTCGCCGACACGGTCATCAACCACATGTCCGCCGGTAACGGCACCGGCACCGGCGGCTCGTCGTACACGAAGTACGGCTATCCCGGCCTGTACTCCTCGTACGACTTCGACAACTGCACCTCGCAGATCAACAACTACGGCGACCGCTGGAACGTCCAGAACTGCGAACTGGTCGGCCTCGCCGACCTCGACACCGGCGAGGAATACGTCCGCAAGACCATCGCCGGGTACATGAACGACCTGCTGTCGCTGGGTGTGGACGGCTTCCGCATCGACGCCGCCAAGCACATGCCGGCCGCCGACCTGGCCAACATCAAGTCCCGGCTGAGCAACCCGAACGCGTACTGGAAGCAGGAGGTCATCCACGGTGCGGGCGAGGCCGTCCAGCCCGCCGAGTACACGGGCAACGGCGACGTGCAGGAGTTCCGGTACGCCTACGACCTCAAGCGGGTCTTCAACAGCGAGAACCTCGCCTACCTGAAGAACTACGGCGAGGGCTGGGGCTACCTGAACAGCTCCGTCTCCGGCGTCTTCGTCGACAACCACGACACCGAGCGCAACGGCAGCACCCTGTCCTACAAGGACAACGCCACCTACACGCTGGCCAACGTCTTCATGCTGGCCTGGCCCTACGGCGCCCCGGACATCAACTCGGGCTACGAGTTCTCCGACCACGACGCCGGGCCGCCGAACGGCGGACAGGTGAACGCCTGCTGGCAGAACGGCTGGAAGTGCCAGCACGCCTGGCCGGAGATCAAGTCCATGGTCGCCTTCCGCAACGCGACCCGGGGCCAGTCGGTGACCAACTGGTGGGACAACGGCGGTGACGCGATCGCCTTCGGGCGGGGCAGCAA
Source organism: Streptomyces sp. NPDC031365 (assembly GCF_055569765.1). Lineage (NCBI taxonomy): Bacteria > Bacillati > Actinomycetota > Actinomycetes > Kitasatosporales > Streptomycetaceae > Streptomyces > Streptomyces sp. NPDC031365. The sequence goes on from NZ_JBVIIM010000002.1 coordinate 438,612, forward strand.
GGGCTTCGTGGCCCTCAACCACGAGTCCGGCTCCCTGACCCGCACCTACCAGACCTCACTCCCGGCGGGCACGTACTGCAACGTCCAGAACAACACCGCGGTGACGGTGAACGGTTCGGGACAGCTGACCGCCACGCTGGGCGGCAACACGGCCCTCGCGGTGTACGCGGGCAAGTCGAGCTGCTGAAACCCCGCCGGCCGCGCCGCGGTTCACGGGCGGCGGCGCGGCCGGCGTCGGCGATGCAATTCCTTACCGTTACTTTCAGGACCCTTGCTGTAAAGCTTGCAACGGCGATAGCGTCACGCCCGGCGCCCGGTGACGTGGCCGAAACAGGCCGTGCCGCGGCGTACGGGGTCGGACCCGAATCGAGCCGTAAGCGCAAGGAGTTCACGCCTTGATATCCAGATGGCCCGCGCCCCCGGGGCGCCGCACCGCGCGGGGCCGACGCGTCGCCGCCGTCGCCGTGGCCGCGCTCGCCGCCGCCCTGGTGCAGCCGCTCGCCGCCCGTGCCGACACCCCACCCGCGCCTCCCTCGGACGCGAAGCTCGCCACGTCGCCCGCGCGACACGACCTGACCCGCGAGCAGTTCTACTTCGTCCTGCCGGACCGTTTCGCGAACGGCGACACCAAGAACGACCGCGGTGGACTGACCGGTTCACGTCTCACCACCGGGTACGACCCCACCGACAAGGGCTTCTACCAGGGCGGTGACCTCAAGGGGCTGACGAAGAAGCTCGACTACATCAAGGGGCTCGGCACCACCGCCATCTGGATGGCGCCCCTCTTCAAGAACCAGCCCGTGCAGGGCACCGGCAAGGACGCCTCCGCCGGCTACCACGGGTACTGGATCACCGACTTCACCCAGGTCGATCCGCACTTCGGCACCAACGACGACCTCGAGAAGCTCATCGACAAGGCCCACGCCAAGGGCATGAAGGTCTTCTTCGACGTCATCACCAACCACACCGCCGATGTCGTCGACTACGAGGAGAAGTCCTACGGCTACCTCTCCAAGGGCGCCTTTCCGTACCTGACGAAGGACGGCCGGCCCTTCGACGACGCCGACTACGCCGACGGCTCCCGCCGGTTCCCGCGCGCGGACGGCGGGTCCTTCCCGCGCACCCCGGTCGTGTCCGACGCGAAGAAGCGCCTCAAGGTCCCGTCCTGGCTCAACGACCCGGACATGTACCACAACCGGGGCGACTCCACCTTCGCCGGTGAGTCCGCCGAGTACGGCGACTTCTCCGGCCTCGACGACCTGTGGACCGAGCGTCCCGAGGTCGTCGACGGCATGGAGAAGATCTACCAGCGGTGGGTCAGGGACTTCGACATCGACGGCTTCCGGATCGACACCGTGAAGCACGTCAACATGGAGTTCTGGACCCAGTGGGCCACCGCCCTGGACGCCTACGCGGCCAAGAAGGGCCGGGACGACTTCTTCATGTTCGGCGAGGTCTACTCCGCCGACACGGACGTCACCGCCCCGTACGTCACCGAGGGCCGCCTCGACGCCACCCTCGACTTCCCGTTCCAGGAGGCGGCCCGCCAGTACGCCTCCCAGGGCGGCAGCGCGCGGAAGCTGGCCTCCGTCTTCGGCGACGACCACAAGTACGCCACCGACAGGGCCAACGCCTACGAGCAGGTCACCTTCCTCGGCAACCACGACATGGGCCGCATCGGGACGTTCCTCAAGCAGGACAACCCGGAGGCGTCCGACGCGGAGCTGCTGAAAAAGGACATGCTCGCCAACGAGCTGATGTTCCTCAGCCGCGGCAACCCGGTCGTCTACTACGGCGACGAGCAGGGCTTCACCGGCGCCGGCGGCGACAAGGACGCCCGCCAGACCCTGTTCGCCTCCCGTACCGCCGACTACCTCGACGACGACCTGATCGGCTCCGACCGCACCCACGCCGAGGACACCTACGACACGAGAGCACCGCTCTACCAGCAGATCAGTGCTCTCGCCAAGCTCCGCAAGGCCCACCCGGCCCTGACCGACGGCATCCAGCAGGAGCGGTACGCCGCCGAGGGCGCGGGCGTCTACGCCTTCTCCCGCACCGCCACGGGCAAGGACACCACCGAGTACGTCGTCGCCTTCAACAACGCCGCCGAGGCGAAGAAGGCCACCTTCGCGACCGGCTCCGCGCGGATGACGTTCCAGGGCCTCCACGGCACCGACGCCACCGTCACCAGCGACGCCGACAGAAAGATCACCGTCACCGTCCCGGCGGGCTCCGCGATCGTCCTGAAGGCGTCCGGCCCGCTCGCCGAGCCCGCCGCCAAGCCCACGATCACGCTCAAGGCCCCTGACGCCGGCGCCACCGGTACCGTCGAACTCACCGCCGAGGCCGAGGGCGGACAGCTCAACCGGGTGGTCTTCGCCGCCCAGACCGGCAACGGGACGTGGCAGACCCTCGGCTCCGCCGACCACGCCCCCCACAAGGTCACCCACACCATCGGCGAGGACGTCCCCGCCGGCACCGCCCTGCGCTACAAGGCCGTCGTGATCGACTCGGCAGGCCGCACCGCGAGCGCCCTGGCCGCCTCCACCACCGGCACCCCACCCGTGGAGGAGCAGCCGTCCGCCGCCTCCCGCGACTACGCGATCGTCCACTACCAGCGCCCCGACGGTGACTACGACGACTGGGGCCTGTACGCCTGGGGCGACCTCGCGGACGGCGAGGCCACCGAATGGCCGGACAGCCACCCCTTCACCGGCCGGGACGCCTACGGTGCCTTCGCCCACGTCAAGCTCAAGCCCGGCGCGTCCGACCTAGGCTTGCTCGTCATCGACAAGGAAGGCGACAAGGACGTCTCCACCGACCGCACGATCGACCTCACCAGGACCGGAGCGGTCTGGATCGAACAGGGCAAGGAACCCGTCGCCACCGAACGGCCCGAGTACCCGGCCCAGGACACCACCAAGGCGGTCCTGCACTACCACCGCGCGGACGGGAACTACGACGGCTGGGGTCTGCACACCTGGACCGGTGCCGCGGACCCCACCGACTGGTCGAACCCCCTGAAGCCGGTGAAGACTGATACGTATGGCGCTGTCTTCGAGGTGCCGCTCACCGAGGGTGCGACCAGCCTCGGCTACATCATCCACAAGGGTGACGAGAAGGACCTCCCCTCCGACCAGTCGCTCGACCTCAGGGCCAACGGGCACGAGGTGTGGCTGTTGAACGGCCAGGAGAAGTACCTCCTGCCGCAGCCCTCCGGCTCCGCGGCCGCCCTCGACCTGACCACCTCCAAGGCCGTCTGGGCCGACCGGGACACCCTCGTCTGGGACGGCTCCGAGGCCGCCGCCTCCACCCAGCTCCTCGCCTCCCGCACCGGCTCCGTCACGGTGCAGGACGGAACGCTGAAGAGCGGTGACGCACGCTGGCTGCGCCTGACGAAGGCGACCCTCACCGACGCCCAGAAGGCGAGGTTCCCGCACCTGAGGAACGGCACCGCCTGGTCCGTCGACCCGCGCGACCGGGACCGGGTGCGTGAGGCCCTGCGCGGCCAGGTCGTCGCCACCCAGCGCGCCGCGAACGGCGCCGTGCTCGCCGCCACCGGTGTGCAGACCGCGGGCGTCCTCGACGACCTCTACGCCTCCGGTGCCACGAAGGCCGCCCTCGGCCCGGTCTTCCGCCACGGCCGGCCCACGCTCTCCTTGTGGGCGCCGACCGCGCAGAACGTGTCCCTCGAGATCGGCGACCGCACCGTGCGCATGCGCCGCGACGACGACACGGGCGTCTGGTCCGTCACCGGCCCGCGCTCCTGGGAGGGCAAGGAGTACCGGTACAAGGTCAGGGTGTGGGCGCCCAGCACTCAGCGGATCGCCACTAACACGGTCACCGACCCCTACTCGGTCGCGCTGACCACCGACTCCGAGCGCAGCCTCCTCGTCGACCTCGGCGACCGGCGCCTCGCCCCCAGGGGCTGGACGTCCCTCGCCAAGCCGAAGGCCGTGCCGCTCAAGGACGCCCAGATCCAGGAACTGCACATCCGCGACTTCTCCGTCGAGGACCGCACGGCGAAGGACCCGGGCACCTACCTGGCCTTCACCGACAAGGACAGCGACGGCAGCAGGCACCTGCGCGAGCTGGCGAAGTCCGGCACCTCGTACGTGCACCTGCTGCCCGCGTTCGACATCGCCACCATCCCCGAGAAGAAGTCCGACCAGGCGCGAGTCGACTGCGACCTCGCCTCCTACCCGGCCGACTCCGACAAGCAGCAGGAGTGCGTGGCGAAGGCCGCCGCCAAGGACGCCTACAACTGGGGCTACGACCCGTACCACTACACGGTCCCCGAGGGCTCCTACGCCACCGACCCGGACGGCACCGCCCGTACGGTCGAGTTCCGCGAGATGGTCAAGGCGCTCAACGAGGACGGCCTCAGGGTCGTGATGGACGTGGTCTACAACCACACGGCCGCGAGCGGCCAGGCCAGGACCTCCGTCCTGGACCGGATCGTGCCCGGCTACTACCAGCGGCTTCTGGCCGACGGCTCGGTCGCCAACAGCACCTGCTGTGCCAACACGGCCACCGAGAACGCCATGATGGGCAAACTCGTCGTCGACTCGGTCGTCACATGGGCCAAGGAATACAAGGTCGACGGCTTCCGCTTCGACCTCATGGGCCACCACCCGAAGGCCAACATCCTCGCCGTGCGCGAGGCCCTGGACGAACTGACCCTGCAGCGGGACGGCGTCGACGGCAAGAAGATCATCCTGTACGGCGAGGGCTGGAACTTCGGCGAGATCGCCGACGACGCCCGCTTCGAGCAGGCCACGCAGAAGAACATGGCCGGCACCGGCATCGCCACCTTCTCCGACCGGGCCCGTGACGCCGTGCGCGGCGGCGGCCCCTTCGACGAGGACCCGGGCGTGCAGGGCTTCGCCTCCGGCCTGTACACCGACCCCAACTCCTCCGAGAACAACGGCACCGAGGCCGAGCAGAAGGCCCGCCTCCTGCACTACCAGGACCTGATCAAGGTGGGGCTGAGCGGCAACCTCGCCGACTACACGTTCACCGACACCAGCGGCAAGGAGGTCAAGGGCTCCCAGGTCGACTACAACGGCGCCCCCGCCGGCTACGCCGACGCCCCCGGCGACGCCCTCGCCTACGCCGACGCGCACGACAACGAGTCGCTGTTCGACGCGCTCGCCTTCAAGCTGCCGAAGGACACGCCGGCGGACGACCGGGCCCGTATGCAGGTCCTCGCCATGGCGACGGCCACCCTCTCGCAGGGCCCGGCCCTCTCCCAGGCGGGCACCGACCTGCTGCGCTCGAAGTCCCTGGACCGCAACTCCTACGACAGCGGCGACTGGTTCAACGCCATCCACTGGAACTGCGCGGCCGGCAACGGCTTCGGGCGGGGTCTGCCACCGGCCGCCGACAACGCGGACAAGTGGCCCTACGCGGCGCCCCTGCTGGGCGCGGTACAGGTCGGCTGCCCCCAGATCCAGGGCACCTCGGCCGCGTACCAGGACCTGCTGCGGATCCGTACGACGGAGCGGGTCTTCTCCCTCGACACCGCGGATCAGGTGCAGTCCCGGCTCTCCTTCCCGCTGTCCGGGAAGGACGAGACGCCGGGTGTCATCACCATGCGGCTCGGCGACCTGGTCGTGGTCTTCAACGCCACGCCCGAGCGGCAGGAACAGCGTGTCGGCGCGCTCGCCGGGACGGCCCACCGGCTGCACCCGGTACAGGCGGCGGGCGGGGACGCGGTCGTGAAGACCTCGTCCTACGCCGGCGGCACCGGCACGTTCACCGTCCCGGCGCGCACGGTCGCCGTGTTCACCACGGCCGGCTGATCCCCGTACGGCACTGCGGCTAGTGTGAGCCCTCCTGACCTGGAACAGGAGGGCTCATGCCGCAGATCACCGTCGACTACTCGGAACACCTGGCGGACGGCTTCGACCGGCCCGCGTTCGCGCGGGACCTGCACACCGCCGTCGTGGAGATCGCGGCCGCCAAGCCACCGGCGTGCAAGACGCGGTTCCGGCGGACCGAGGACGTCGTGGTCGGCCCCGACCTCGACGGGCACGCCCTGGTGCATGTCCACATCGCTCTGCTGGCCGGCCGCAGTGACGAGACCAAGGCCCGGCTCACCGAGGCCGTGCTGGAACTGCTGCGGCAGTACGCGAAGCCGGCCGAGGGAGCGACGCTGCACGCGTCGGCCGAAGTGCGGGACCTGGACGCGTCGTACCGGAAGTTCGAGGGCGAGTAGGGCCACACCGGCCGGTGGAAGGGTTCACCGCAGGTCGCGGCGGCCCAGCCAGCCCGGCCGCACCGGAACTCCGTCCTCGTCCAGCCCGTCCGGACCAGTGGCCGGTTCGGCCCGTTCGGCCGGAGGCCCGTCCGGGCCGGCGGCCGGGGCGGGTGGCGGAGCGGGTTCCCCGGCCACCGGTGCCGGGACGGGGGGTGCGTCGGAGTCCGCCAGCAGTTCTCCCACGGTGAACCGGCTGGCGAACGTCTGCCACGACCCCTCGACGACGAGCAGGAACCCGTCAGCGGTCCGCAGCAGCCGGCGGCGTCGAGGGCTCGCCGGGTGCTCCGGTACGTAGCCGCGCGCCTGCCGTTCCAGCTCCGCGAGCGCCGCCTCCCGGGCCCCGCCGACATGCGCCAGCACCTGGGCCACCGTGTGCTTGCGCTGCCCGATCCCCTGGGTCGTCTCGACGACCAGGGCCCACGTCGTCGTGGCGCTCACGGACTCGCCAGCGCGATCAGCCGGGTGGCCAGGTCGGTGAACGGCCCGTCGCCCGGCTCGTTCCCGAGCAGTCCGCGCAGCAGCGCGGCCAGCTCCTCGTCGCGGGAGGCGGCGACGGCGGCGAGCGCGGCGAAGTCCTGCACCAGCTGCACCTCCAGCTCCTCGCGCGGCACCCGCCGCCCGTCCAGCCAGATCAGCGCCGTCGACTCGACAAGCGAGATCCAGGACCGTACGACGAGTTCCAGCCGGGCCGGTGCCGTGCCCTCCACGCCCATGTGCGACAGCATCTGGTCATACGCGGCCTGCCGTACGGAATCGATCAGCGCGTTCGTGGCCGACGAGCCGACCGCCGGGCCGCCGCGCATCAGGGCGGCGAATCCGGGCCCGTGCTCGTCGACGAAGTCGAAGAAACGGGCCATCACCCGCCGCAGACGCGACCCCAGAGGGCCCTCGTGCGGTTCGGCGAACCGGGACGCCAGGTCCTCCGAGGCGCGCCTCAACGCCGCCTCGTACAGGCTGAGTTTGCCGGGGAAGTAGTGATAGACCAGCGGACGCGAGATGCCCGCCCGCGACGCTATCTCGTCGATGGAGACCTCGTCGGGGGAACGCCGGCTGAACAGTTCGAGGGCCACGCCGATCAACTGCTGCCGCCGCTCCTCGACTCCCATTCTGCGCCGCAACCCGGTAGTCATGCGAACACCTTACCGATCGATTCCGGCCTCGAACGGTCCGGGCCAGCCGGAGGTGTTCGGTCGGTCATCGCAACCCGCTGACCGACCGCCCGTTCCTCAGTCTGCCCTCCAGGTCCGCACGGGCACCCTTCTCGGCGCGGACGGTCAGCAGGTTGCCCCGCGCCGTCCCCTCGACCCCGCCCGTCGCCCTGACCGACGCGGTGTCGCGGCTGCCGGCGGCCAGCAGGTACCAGCTGCCCGCCCCGGACTTCCACAACACCCCGGCGAGTACCCGCGGCTCCCGCTCCCCGCACGCCGGCACGTCCTCGGCCCTCGCCGCCACGGCCCCGGACCGCGCGCCGGGCGTGTGGAACTGCGCCAGCACCCTCGCCCCGCCGCCCCGCCAGGTCTCGGCCCGCGTGCACACCCACTGCGCGGCACCGTTCGCCCCCGGCAGCGGCTGCGCGGCGAACGCCCAGGCGTTCACGCTCCGGACGCCCGCCGAGCGCACCGCGCTCAGCGAGCAGGCGTACGGCGCCCACGTGCGCAGCGCCTTCGCTCCGGAAACGTCCTTCGGCGACCCGGGGGGCCCGGCGGTCAGCCGGGCCGGGACCAGCTCGCCCAGGTCGGTGAGCAGCCGGGTGCCGGTGCCGTCGGTCAGCCGCAGTACGTTCCAGGAGGTGCACGGGCCCTCCTTCGACGCGGGACTCGCCAGGGGCGAGGTCACCCCGTCGACGAGGGCCAGGGACATCGCGCCGGAGCCGGGTTCGCGCAGATCCCGCTCGCCGGCCTCGCGCACCCAGGGGGCGGTCAGATAGCGCACGTTGCCGTCGGCCCGGCTCAGCACCACCGCACCCGACCCGGCCCGGCCCGCACCGTCGACCCGGGCGAAGTCCAGGGCGGCGCCCCCGGTGCCCTCCTCCGGCTCGGCGTACCGGACGACGCGCAGACCGTCGTAGAGGATCACCACCCGGGAGGTGTCGACCTCCCCCGCGTACAGCAGCTGGGGCGGTCCCGCGGGGCCGCCGGAAGGGGTGCCCGGGGTCGCGGACACCAGCACGCTCCTCCCGGGCCGCGCCCAGACGGCGAGCGCACGCCGCAGCAGCGCCCGGTCGCGGGTGCGGTCACCGCGCGCCGGCCACACGGAGAAGTCGGTACGCGCGGAGGTCTTCCACGCGGCGGGGGAGACCCGGGTCAGCTGCCCCGGGTCCAGCGCGGCCTGAGCGGCCGGGTTGCGCGCATACGGCGGAGCGGCGGCGCCGTCCGCGCCCCAGCCGTCGCCCGGCAGCCCGAGCAGCGTCCCGCACACCACCAGCGCGGCCCCGCCGACCAGCGCGGCCTTCAGATGCCGGCGGCGGCGCAGCAGATCGGTCGGCCGGGCCGTGAGTGAGCAGGGGTCGAACTCGGGGGAGCCGAGCAGCCGGTACGGGTCGGGCATCCGGTCGGCCTCCGTCAGCGCGCTCTCCACGTCGGTGACTCCCGCGGCCGTCAGCACCCTGCGTACGTCCCCGTCCGGGAGCCGCTCCAGGCCGCGCAGCGCGTGGGCGGCGCGGGCCGGGCCGGACAGGGCGGACAGCCGCTGGTCCAGCGCGAGTTCGTCCGCTCCGCCCGGGCGCGGGAACAGCTTCAGACCCCACACCTGCGGCAGCGGCGGCGGCAGCTGCGCCCGCTTCGGCCAGGCCCCGCGCCGCGGCGGCCGGCCCGCCTCCAGCGCCGCACGCACCACCCGGAGCCGGACCAGCGCGTACCCCGGATCGCCGTCACGGCCGGCCGACTGGGCGGGGATCAGCGGCGCGGGGGTGCGGCCGCGGGGCAGTGCCCGCTGGACCAGACCGTGCGCGGTGAGCACCCGCCTGCCCCGGCCCTTCCGGGAGGGCAGCACCAGGTACGCGAGCCGGACGAGCCGTGGATAGTGCTCGACGAGCGCGGCCTCGGCCTGCTCGACGGCGACGACCGGACCGGCCGGGGAGGAGGGCGCGGCGGGCTGGGCGGCATCCTGTGACTGCACGTTCAGCAGAACGAGCGAACCGGTGGATGGTCACCTGACCCGCCCGGCCGGGGCGTCACCCGTCGTCGGGCTCCACGAGCAGACGCGCGTAGTTCGCCATCGAACGCTGGTACCGGGGCAGATGTGCGGCGAGCGCGCCGAGCACCAGCGACAGCCCTTCGCGGTCCCGCCCGAGGCTCGACAGACACAGGGCGAGACAGGCCCGTACGGCGTCGTCCAGCTCGTCGGTCGCGGCCACGAGTTCGGGTGCCAGCAGGCGCACGCCCTCCTCCGCCCGGCCGGTGTTCCGCAGCGAACTGGCCAGCTGGATCTTCGCCCGCCGCGCCTTGTAGCCGCTGAGGGCCGTGAGCCCGCCGTCCAGTGCCTGCCGGTAGAGCGGCACCGCCCGGTCCGGATGCCCTGTCGAGTCCCAGGCGCAGGCCTGCTCGAAGGCGCCCAGCGGGCTGCCCTCGGGCAGCTCGGCGACGAGCGCGTCGATCACGGCCCGGAAGGCCGGCGCGTCCTCCTCGGCGTAGTCGTCGAAGCCGGCCCAGGCGGCGGTCACGCGGTCTTCCCAGTCGGTGTTCACCGCGCCACCGTCGCACGCGCGTCCCCGCGATCGCACCGGAGTTTTGAGCGCTGCGGGTGTCACAGCCGTATCGAAGGCGGAGAGCCCCCCGCCGGGGCTCCGTGCGGCGTGTCGCCGTCACGATGTCGCCGTCAAGGACCGGAGGAACACATGAGGGTGACCCGACCGATGCTCGCGCTGACCGGCGCGGTGGCGGCCCTGGCGTTGGCGGGCTGCGGATCCGGCGGTGACGGCGAGGACCAGGTGCCGCCGACCGCGACCGGCAGTCTGGAGCATCTGGCCGCCGAGGCGAAGTGCGAGCCGAACATGCAGACCGATGCCGACACCATCCGGCAGGCCCTGTGCGAGAAGGGCGACGAGAAGTACGTCCTCGCCACCTTCGCCACCGACCGCGGCCAGCGCGAGTGGCTCAACACGGCGAAGGACTACGGCGGTTACTACCTCGTGGGCCGCAAGTGGGTGGCCGTCGGCGAGGAGGGGACCGTGACGGCCCTGCGGAGCACCCTCGGCGGGACCATGGAGGAGGGCTCCGAGCACATGAACCCCGGTGGCAGTCACAACCAGGGCGGCCACCACGGCTGACCCGCCGCGGCCCGAGGGCCGAAACGGACGGACGAAGGGGCCGGCGGTGGGAGATCCCACCGCCGGCCCCTTCCGCTACCGGACTACTGGCAGTCCTGGCCGCTGTTGATGCAGTTGACCATCTCGTTCATCAGGTCCTCGTCGAAGAAGTTGATGAAGTCGTTGTGGTCCGTGATCGGCTTGTGCAACTGCTCCGGGAAGGAGTCCAGCGCGAACGGGTTCACGACCTGCCCGTTGTCGATCTGCGGGGCCGGGATGTTGTCGTACACCAGGCGGACCTGGAGCTGGGGGATGGCCTGGAAGCCGTTCGAGCAGGTGCCGTCCGCCTCGACGAAGTCCATGTGCGTGCGGTGGTTGGCACTGTCGGTGTTCTGGCCGTCCCAGCAGCTCTGGAAGGCGGTCGTCCGGACCACGCCGCTGCCCTCGGGGCAGATCGGGTACTTGTCCGTCACCTGCCGGTCCTCGAAGCCGGTGCAGCTCCAGGAGGTGTTGGCGTTGTTCAGCCCGTTGGTGAAGGACTTGGCGTCACCGGTGATGATGCGCAGGGCCCTCGGCATCGCGACGACGTCGCTCGTCCGGTTGCCGACGAACTTCAGCTCCGCCTCGGTGGGTGCGACGATCTTGCCGACGTTGCCGTCCTGACCACCACCCGGCTGGTCCTGGTCGATGTCCGGCGTACCGTCCTGGATCCGCAGGACCGGCCAGAAGTACGTCGACCTGTCGCCCTGGTTCTGACAGGTGGTCTCACCGTTGGCCAGGTCCTCGTCGCTGGCGAAGGCGGTGTTGGCCTGGTTGCCGACGTAGTCGTGCTGGTGCTGCGCGCCGTTGCTGACGCCGGGAGCGGCGATCACGTTGTCCGAGTTGCGCAGCGCGTTCTCGTTGGTGCCGCAGTCGGTGGTGAAGGTGCCCGTCGAACCGCCGTCGCCGTTCGCGGCCAGACCGTTGGGCAGGTTGCGGGAGTTCGGCTGGACGTCCTCGATGTTGATGAAGTCGTCCGCCACGGGACCGTTCTCGGCCTGGCCGCCGTTGCCCTGGTCCTGACCGTTGTCCTGACCGCCGTTGTCCTGACCGCCGTCACCCTGGTCCTGGCCGCCGTCGCCCTGGTCCTGACCGTTGCCGCCGTCGTTCCCCGGCTGTTCGACGGGAACACCCTGGCACGGGGCGAACCGGCCGAAGTCGCGCGGTGCCTTGCCGCCCGCCCTGTTGATGTCGGTACCGATGCGGTCCAGGGTGGCCGTCCGCTTGGACTTCAGCGGTCCGAGGATGGCGTTGTCGACGTAGCCCTCGTCGCCGGCCTGGGCCTGCCGGGTCTCCGCGAGACGCGTGTAGGCCTCCGTGATCTGCCGGTCGAGCCGCGCCAGCTCCCTCGCGACACCCCTGCGGGCGCTGCGCGGCACGTTCGTCAGCTTCTGGCCGACGTCCGGGCAGTTGATCGTCGCGACCTGCGCGTTCCTCGACTTCGTCCGGTTGTGGTGACCTCCGTCGTCCTCGTGCGCCGAGGCGTAGAAGTTGGCCCAGACCAGCCCGCCCCCACCGAGCGCCAGGGTCGCCGCCCCGGCTATCACCTTGGTGGCCAGTGGCGTGCGGCGTTTCCTTGTGTTGCGTCCCATGGAACTCCTCTTGACCTTCCTTGCGGGGGCACCGTTGCGGGGCATTGAGCGGCCCGACAGGAGTGAAGCGGCTCCCTTGAGTACGGGAGGCGCCCCACGGGTGTTCACCCGCCTCGGAAATCGATGAGAAGTCAGTACGGACGCACGGGTTTCAACAGCACCTGCAATACCGGCAGTTGCTGATCGCCACCCGGAGTGAAGGAGCGGGTGGACGGTTTCACCGGCCGTGGTCGAGATACGCGAGGACCGCCAGCACACGCCGGTTGTCGTCGTCCGAGACCTCGAGTCCCAGTTTGGCGAAGATGTTCGCGGTGTGCTTCGCGATCGCCCGTTCCGTCACCACCAGCCTGGCCGCGATCGCCGCGTTGGTCCGCCCCTGCGCCATCAGCTCCATGACCTCCAGCTCCCGGGGCGTCAGCCGTGCCAGCGGCCGGTCGCCGCCCGACTGCCGCGCCAGCAACTGCTGGATCACCTGCGGATCCATCGCCGTACCGCCGGCCGCCACCCGCCGGACGGCGTCCACGAACTGCTCCGCGTCGAACACCCGGTCCTTCAGCAGGTAGCCCACCCCGCCACTGCCGTCCGCCAGCAACTCCCGCGCGTACAGCTGCTCCACATGCTGGGAGAGCACCAGCACCGGCAGCCCCGGCCGCCTGCGTCGCGCCTCCAGCGCGCACTGCAGTCCCTCGTCGGTGTGCGTCGGCGGCAGACGTACGTCGACCACGGCGACGTCGGGCTCCCGCTCGGCCAGCGCCCGGGACAGCTCGGGCCCGGACTCCACTGCCGCCACGATCTCGAAGTCGTGTGCTTCGAGCAGCCGGACGAGTCCGTCGCGCAGCAGGAACAGGTCTTCGGCTAGGACAACGCGCAAGGGATCTCCATGGTGACCATGGTGGGGCCGCCCGCGGGGCTGCCGACGGCGAGGACGCCGTCGAATGTACCCAGCCGCCGCTCGACTCCGGGCAGGCCCGAACCGGCGCCGATGACCGCGCCGCCCCGGCCGTTGTCGGTGACCGTCACCCGCAGGTGGCCCTCGGCATGGTGCACGTCGACCCAGATCCGGTCCGCGCCGGAGTGCTTCACGGCGTTGGTGAGCACCTCGCTCACCGCGAAGTACGCGGCCGACTCCACGGGCGCCTCCGCCCGCCCGGGCAGCTCCACGTTCACCTCCGTGGTCACCGGCAGCCGCAGCGCCAGTGCCCGCACCGCGTCACCGAGTCCGCGCTCGGCCAGCACCGGAGGATGGATGCCGCGCACCAGCTCCCGCAGCTCGGTCAGCGCCTCGGCCGAGGACTGCCGGGCGTGCGCCAGCAGCTCACGCGCCTTCGCCGGGTCCTTCTCGATCAGCGCCTCGATCGTCCCCAGGTCCAGGCCCATGGCGACCAGCCGCGCCTGCGCCCCGTCGTGCAGGTCCCGCTCGATGCGGCGCAGTTCGGCGGCGGAGGTGTCCACGGCGTCCCTGCGGGTCTCGGTCAGCACCCGCACCCGCTCGGCCAGTTCCGTCCGGTGGGACCCGAGGACGGCCCGGGTGAGCAGGAAGTGGACCCGTAGCAGGCGCACGGCGAAGAAGTGCGCGAAGAACAGCAGTACGAGGGCGAGGACGCCGGCGCCGAGCGCGGACGCCTGGCCGGAGACCGGCACGAAGCCGTACCAGTACCCGTCGGGCATGGCCCGCCACAGCCCCATCGCCAGCGCGAACCCCTCCAGCGGGTAGACCAGCAGCACGAACGGCAGCAGCGCGGTGACGAAACCCGCAGTCATGTCGACCGGCAGCCACCGCAGGTCCCGCCAGGTCGCCGGGTCGCCCAGCATCCCGAACGTCCGCCCCCACGGATTCTCCTCCTTCGGCAGGGGCCTGTACGACGCCGGGATCCACACCCCACCCCACTCACCCGCCAGTACTCGCCGCCAGTTCGCGAACATCCGTACGCCCTTGAGCACGTACGGGGTGGTGACGATGCCGATTCCGGCCGGGACCAACGCGAGGGACACGATGGACAGGACGAAGCACAGCACCGCTCCCGGCAACGACACCAGCGACAGCACCAGCCCCCGTACCGCGGTGAGCGCCAGGCCCTGCACCCCGTTCCACCCGTTCCCGCTCTTCGTGTTGATGGCCATGGGCCTCAGTCTGGCCGAGCCGGACGGCCGGGACACTGGGCCGGACCCCCTGTCCGGCGGTGGTGCTGCCTACACCCCTCCGGCGATCCCCAGCACTTTCGCCTCCACCTCCGGATCGAGCCCCTTGGCGGTCCGGTCCGGGCGCTGGGGCGCGGTGCCGCCGATGTCCCGCAGCCAGGCCCAGGTGTCGGCCACGGTCTCGGCGACGGGACGGCAGCTCAGCCCGGCCGCGACCGCCCGCGAGACGTCCGCCGAGTGCAGCGCGTCGTGCAGATCGCTGCCGGGCGGCACCCACACCGGCAGGTGCGTCCACGGCTCGACGCCCGCTTCGAGGATCACCTCCGGCGCGGTCCACCGCAGTTCGGCCGTGCTCCCGGTCACGGCCGCACACGCCTCCAACAGCTCACCCGTCGTGGTGTGCCCCTGCGGGGACACGAGGTTGTACGGCCCGCTCAGCCCCTGCTCGGCCGCACCGAGGATCCACTGTGCGAGGTCGCGCACATCGACGTACTGCAGCGGCAGCTCACGCGGACCCGGTGCGAGGACCGGACCGCCGCGTGCCATCCGGTCCAGCCACCAGGGCAGCCGCCCCACGTTCTCGTACGGCCCGAGGATCAGCCCGGACCGCACCAGCACCGACCGGCCCGGACCGAAGGCGTCCACGGCGGCCAGTTCGCCGCCCCGCTTGTCCCGCGCGTAGTCCGCGTGGTCCGCGTCGGCGGAGGCGCCCTCCACCACGGGAGCCGCCTCGGTGTACCCGGCGGGCGGGGCCCACTCGTACACCGAGCAGCTCGACACATACACGTACCGCCCGGCGCGGCCCCGCAGCAGCCGCGCCGAGTCCCGCACCGCGCGCGGCCCGGCCGACCACGTGTCGACGACGACGTCCCACTGGCCGGGGTCCCCGTCGAGCGTTGCCAGACCGTCGAGCGCGGTGCGGTCGCCCAGCAGCGTCCGTACCCCCGGGGGTGCCTCGTGCCGTCCGCGGTGGAAGACGGTCACCTCCCAGCCCCGTCCCACGGCCGCCTCGGCGACGGCCCGGCCCACGAACTCCGTACCACCCAGCAACAGAAGTCTCATACGGGCGACTCTGCCCGGCCGGGCGGCGTGAGGGAACGGGAATCTGCTGTCGGCAGACCGGGCCGTGGGCGCTCAGCGTCCGGCGGGCGGAACGTACGTGTAGCCGACCCGGCGCACCGTGCGGATCGTGTCCCGGTGCCCGGGGCCCAGCTTGCGGCGCAGCCGGGCGATGTGGACGTCGACGGTGCGGCCGTCGCCGACATGGCCGTGGCCCCACACCGTGCCGACCAGCCGGTCCCGGGTGTGCACCCGGTGCGGGTGGGCCACGAGATGGGCCAGCAGTTCGAACTCGAGGTAGGTCAGGGCGAGCGGGCGCCCGTCCACCTCGGCGGTGCGCCGGACGGGATCGACCCGTATCAGCGGGTCGTCGTCGGGGGTCCCGGCCGGCCGCGGTACCGCCACCGGGATCGGCGGCTGCCGGTCGGCGGGGACCAGCACCAGGTAGCCGATCATCGGGGGCTGCCCGGGCAGTACGGGCACGGCGTTCGGCGGCGCGGGCAGCCAGGTGGCACCGGGCGGCAGCAGATCCGCAACCGTCACCGTCTCGTCCCGGTCGACGGCACGCAGGCGGGGAGGGGCGGAAGCGGCAGGGGTGGCAGGAGCGGTGGAGGGCAGGGAACGGGTGGTCGCCATGAGACGTCAGCTCTTTCGCGCGAGGGGTTCGTCGAGGACGTACGCGGTGCGCGGCGGCCGAAGGCCGGGAAGGGTTCCGGGCGTTACAGGGCCGGCGCGTTCGTCGCGCGACAACAGACCCGGTCGAAATCGTGGTGCTGACGGGAAGGCCAGAACGGCTCGAGGTCACCGCGACCCGTCGCGTCGCACTTCCGGTAGCCGACCATGCCCCCATTGAAGCAGACGACGCAAGGGACGCCCACCTTCCTTGGCGGGCGCCCCTCGCGTCGTGTGCGGTGCGGATCAGATCTGGCCGGCCTTCTCCAGCGCGGTGCAGCACGTGTCGACCATCAGCCGGGTCACCACGTACGGGTCCACGTTGGCGTTCGGGCGGCGGTCCTCGATGTAGCCCTTGCCGTCCTTCTCGACCTGCCACGGGATGCGCACCGAGGCGCCGCGGTCGGAGACGCCGTAGGAGTACTCGTTCCACGGGGCGGTCTCGTGCAGACCGGTGAGGCGGTCGTCGATGCCGGCGCCGTAGTTCTTGACGTGGTCGAGCGGCTTGGAGCCCTCACCGAGCGACTCGCACGCGGTGATGATCGCGGCATAGTCCTCGCGCATCGCCCTGGTGGAGAAGTTGGTGTGCGCGCCGGCGCCGTTCCAGTCCCCCTTGACCGGCTTCGGGTCCAGGGTCGCGGAGACCTCGAAGTCCTCGGCGGTGCGGTAGAGCAGCCAGCGGGCCACCCACAGCTGGTCGGAGACCGCCAGGGGGGCCAGCGGACCGACCTGGAACTCCCACTGGCCCGGCATGACCTCGGCGTTGATGCCGGAGATGCCGAGACCCGCCTTCAGGCAGTTCTCGAGGTGCTTCTCGACGATGTCCCGGCCGAAGATCTCGTCCGAGCCGACACCGCAGTAGTAGCCGCCCTGCGCGGCCGGGAAGCCGCCCTCGGGGAATCCGAGCGGGCGGGCGCCCTTGAAGAAGGTGTACTCCTGCTCGATGCCGAAGACGGGCTCCTGGGCGGCGAACTTCTCGGCGACCTCGGACAGCGCGGCACGGGTGTTGGACTCGTGCGGCGTCATGTCCGTGTTCAGGACCTCGCACAGCACCAGCACGTCGTCACCGCCGCGGATGGGGTCCGGGCAGACGAAGACCGGGCTGAGCACGCAGTCGGAGGCGTGGCCCTTGGCCTGGTTGGTGGAGGACCCGTCGAAGCCCCAGATCGGCAGGTCCGCGCCCTTGGCGTCGTCGTCCAGGATCTTCGTCTTGGAACGCAGCTTGGCGGTCGGTTCGGTGCCGTCGATCCAGATGTACTCGGCCTTGAAGCTCACGGTCCACATCC
The DNA here is from genome assembly GCF_055569765.1 of Streptomyces sp. NPDC031365. Taxonomy (NCBI): domain Bacteria; kingdom Bacillati; phylum Actinomycetota; class Actinomycetes; order Kitasatosporales; family Streptomycetaceae; genus Streptomyces; species Streptomyces sp. NPDC031365. The sequence goes on from NZ_JBVIIM010000002.1 coordinate 455,910, forward strand.
TTCGGGGGTGGGTCTGGCGCTTGTGCGGGTGCTGCGGCGCTGCGGCACTGGGGCGCCGCCGTCGATGTCACGCAGCCTGTCAACAGGCGATTTCCCGGCCATTGCCCGCATGTGAACCCCGTGTTACCGGACACCGGTGTGCCCCTGCCCGCTCTGTGAGCCTGCGCGGGAAGGGCACGGTGAGGTGAGGGGACGCGAAGAAGACCCACCGTATGCGAGTGGACGTGACGAGGCCCGCCGCTCCTTGGGCTCTGACGGTCCTCGCGACACCCGCGATCCGTGGGAGTTGCGAGGACCGTGAGCAGCGGGCCCCTCCGGAGGGAATCCGGACCTCACCCCACCTTCTCGATCACCGCGCGGCGGATCAGGAATTTGCCGGCCTCACGGACCTGCTCGAAGGCCGCGTTGTTGAGCAGCACACAGCTGCCGGACACCGAGGTGACCTCCACCGTCGTGGACTTGTTGTTGTCCAGGTTGGTGACCTTCAGCTTCGTCCCGGCCGGGAACCGGTCGCTGGACGCCGCCGGGGCGCCGTCCTCACCGGAGAGGGTGACGGTCGACCCGTTGCACACCTGCTCACCGGAGGCCGCCGCGCCCTCGCCGGCGGCCTGTTCGCCCTGGTCGTTCCGGGCGGGCTGCGAGGGGGCGGGCTGCTCCGGCTGCGCGGTCCGGGAGTCCTGAGCCGACTCCCCAACCGTGCACCCGGACGCCTCCTGCTGGCGCTGGATCTGGGCGATGACCGCCTCGCGGTTGGCGATCCGCGCCTCCGACTGCGCGTCGGGCGCCGCCCGCTGGCCCTCGATGAACTTCTCGTTGTTGCCGAGCGCGGTGGCCAGCCCCTGACAGACGGTCGAGTCCGCCGCCGACTTGGTGGTGGCCGAGGGCGGGCTGGCATTCGACGTGGTCGCCATGACGAAGGCGCCGCCTCCCGCCACCGTGGCGGCGCTCAGCAGCAGCGCGAGCTTCTTCTTCGGACCGAGGGTTCTCCTGCGCGACATGCGCGCCTCCTGAAGCGGTAGGGGGGCGTACGCCGCTATGTACGAGATACCGAACGGAGTTGCTCAGCCGCCCGGCCAAGTCGCCGAAGTGGCCTGCGTCACAGGATTGTTCAGCGGGAGAGGGCGTCCCGAACGGCGTCCTCGGTGCGTGCCACGACCGCCGTTCCGTCGTCGGCCGTGATGATCGGCCGCTGGATCAGCCGGGGACGGGCGGCGAGCGCCGCGATCCAGCGGTCCCGCGCGCCGGCGTCCCGCGCCCACTCCCCGAGCCCCAGTTCCTTCGCCTCGGCCTCCTGGGTCCGCGTGATGTCCCACGGCTCCAGCCCGAGCCGCTCCAGCACCGCACGGATCTCGTCCTCGCTCGGCACCTCCTCCAGATACCGGCGGACGGTGTACTCGGCCCCCTCGGCATCCAGCAGGCTGATGGCGCTACGGCACTTGGAACAGGCCGGGTTGATCCAGATCTCCATGCCGGACACCGTACGCCGTCACCTCGATGTTCGAATTAAACGCATGTCGCGCGAGTCGTGCGGGAGTGCTGTGACGCAACGACAAAACCCTTGCCCACCAGCGCATTTATTGGCCTGGGAAGGTCTGCTGAATGTCAGTGGCGGGCAGTAGACTGGAAGCAGTGTTCGAGGGAATCGCCGGGGTCGTCGTGGACCTCGGCGGGCCGCCCCGACCGCGACAGGAGGATGCCCGTGCCCGCTGCCGCACTGAAGTCGAAGCCCCTGCCCACCCAGTCCACCGCGAAGCGTCCCGTACGACTCGAAACGCCGTGCGCCCCGATGGAGAAGCGCCCGCTGCCCCCGGGCCGCCCGCGGGACTGGTACGTCACGCACAACCGCCGGCTCAAGGCGATGCGGCTCGCCATCGCCCTGCTCGACTCCGGCGTCTACCTGCCGGGCCAGGCCCGCAACGAGAAGATCCGCACCACGGCGGCGCTGATCGGCGTCCACCCGCCGTCGGACACCACGTGCCACATGGTGCGCGCCTTCATGCGCTACAACCGCTGAGAGCGGGACCGGTGCCGCACGCCTGCCGCGCGCTGAGGCACTATGGGCGGGTGCGGGCACACCACCCCCACCCCCGAAGTCGCCGTGCGCCGCCCCTACTTGTACTGGTGGGCCGCGCGGCCGCGCCCCTGCCGGAGACGAAAGGCACGACGGTTGGCTGAGCAGAGGACGGTCCAGTTCCCGTCGTCCTGGATGACGTTGTCCGGCCGGTACGGACGCGCCGTCGCCCGGACCTGCGACATCGGTATCGCCCTGGTGGTCCTGGCGGCGGCGGAGTACTACAGCGCCGACTACGACCTGCTCCTGGGCGGACTGATGGCACTGAGCCTGCTGGCCCGCAGGCGGTTCCCCGGCACGGTGATGGCGGTCGTGCTGGCGCTGAGCGCCGTCCAGTTCGCCCTGTCCGATCTGCCCGACTTCGAGCTGGCCTCGGCGCCCGCCTCGTACAACGTGGCCGTGCTGTTCGCCATGATGTCGGTCGTCCACCACTCCCGGACCACCTGGATGCCGTATCTCGCGGGCGCCGCGGTGCTGCTGGCCACGGCGGCCGGGACGGTGGGGATGCCCGCTCTGGGCATCGAGCCGTTCGTCGATCCCGACATGCTCCTGATCTTCTGGGGACTGACGCTGACGGTCTGGCTGACGGCCTTCGCCCTGCACACACGGCGCCTCTACGCCGAGAGCCAGGCGGCCCGTGCCTGGCACGCCGAGCGGGAACAGGAACAGCGGGTCCGGCTGGCCGCGACCCGGGAGCGGGCCGAGATCGCCCGTGAACTGCACGACGTGGTGGCGCACAGCCTGGCCGTGATGATCCTGCAGGCCGACGGCGCCGGGTCCGTGCTGCGCAAGTCGCCGGACATGGCGGAGTCCGCGCTGAAGACGATCGCCGCCACGGGGCGGGACGCCATCGACGACATGCACCGCATCGTCCGGGTGCTGCGCGAGGGAAACCCGGACTCCGGCACCCCGGATTCCACTGACGGCGGCCCGCCACGGCGCCTGGTCACCCTCGACGAGGTCGAGGTCGTCGCCGACCGCGCACGGGCCGCCGGACTGACGGTGGACGTGTCGGTCGAGGTCGGTGAGGGACGGCTGTCGCCGGCGGAGGAGATGACGGCCTTCCGCATCGTCCAGGAGTGCCTCACCAACGTGCTCCGCCACGCCGGAGCCGGGGCCGGGGTCGACATCCGGCTCCACGAGGAGCAGGGCACACTGCTGATCGACGTGACCGACGACGGAGCGGGCACCCTCGCGGGCAGCGGCGTCGGCGGTCGCTCCGGAGGGAACGGACTCGTGGGGATGCGGGAGCGGGCGGAGCTCGCCGGCGGCACCTTCGAGGCCGGCCCCCGGCTCGGCAGCGGATGGCACGTACGTGCCTCGATTCCGACAAGGACGAAGTGATGACACAGGCAGGCGGACCGATCCGGGTGGTCGTGGTGGACGACCAGCCCCTGATCCGGGCCGGTTTCTCCATGGTGCTGGCCGGTCAGGACGACATCGACGTCGTCGGTGAGGCGGAGAACGGGGCGGACGCCCTCGACCTGCTGCGCAAGGTCGAGGCGGACGTCGTCATCATGGACATCCGCATGCCCGTCATGGACGGCATCCAGGCCACGGAGCAGCTGATGCGGTGGGATGATCCGCCCGGCGTGCTGGTGCTGACCACCTTCGACAACGACGACGACGCCTTCGCCGCCCTGCGCGCCGGAGCCGGCGGCTTCCTGCTGAAGAACGCCCCGGCCACGGAGGTCGTGAACGCCATCCGGGTCCTGGCCGCGGGGGAGTCGGTGGTGGCGCCGCGCATCACCCGGCTGCTCCTCGACCGGGTCTCGGACCGGCTGGCGCCGGCGAACGGACAGGCCGAACGGCTGGACGTCCTCACCGCGCGCGAGCGGGACGTGCTCGCCCTGGTCGCCCGGGGGCTGTCCAATGCCGAGATCGCGGCGGACCTGTACGTCGCGGAGGCCACGGTGAAGACACACCTGGGCAACCTCATGGCCAAACTGCACCTGCGGGACCGTGCCCAGGCCGTCGTGTTCGCCTATGAGTCCGGGCTGGTCCGTCCCTCCCCCTGAGGGGGCACAAGCGCCCCCGGGTTCTGCCCCCGGGAGTGCAGGAACCACCCCGTCCGGTGTGCCAGATCAGCCGCGGCCGATCTCGGATCCGTGGCCGATGTCCGGCGGGCCGCCGGAATCCAGACTTCTCACTGTCGCCGAACGCGGCCGAGAAGACACTGGAGGACCCGATGAACACCACCCCCACCACCACCGCGCCGAACCGTAAGCGGAACCGTCTCGTCGTCGGCGCGGCCACGGCCGTGATCGCCGGGGCCCTGGTCGCCGGGGCGGGCTACTGGTGGCTGGACCGCGACGAGCTCAGCCAGGCGTCCGCCGACGACTGCCGGCTGGCGCAGCGCATCATCACCGAGGCCGAGGAGATCTCCACCGGCCCCGCGCCGGACGCGGAGAAGTGGTGGAAGAAGACCGGCGACGAGCGCCGCGCGCAGATGAAGGACGGTTACCTCGGAGCGAAGATCTCCCAGTACGAGGGCTGGGCGCTCGCGACGGCTCAGAAGTCCCCCGAAGCGCCGTCCCCGAAGGACGTGAAGAACCTCCAGGAAGAGGCGCGGGGACACTGCTCGGACTCCGGCGTCACCCTGTCCATGCCGCCGCTCGGCGCCTGACCCGGATCGGGAGAACCGCCCCCATGGCCGTCCACACCGCCGCCCGCGGCCACACACCGGACGACGACGTCATCACCGCCACCGCCCTGGTGAAGACCTACCGTCAGGGCACCGCCGAGGTGCGGGCCCTCGACGGGGTGTCCGTCGGCGTCCGGCGCGCCCGCTTCACCGCCGTCGTCGGCCCCTCCGGGTCGGGCAAGTCGACCCTGATGCACTGCGTCGCCGGACTCGACACCGTCACCTCCGGCAGCATCGTCCTGGACGGAACGGAGATCACCGGGCTGTCCGACCGGCAGTTGACCCGGGTGCGCCGGAAGCGGATCGGGTTCGTCTTCCAATCCTTCAACCTGCTGCCGCAGCTGACGGCCTACGAGAACATCGTGCTGCCCGTCACCATGTCCGGCGGCCGCCCGGACCGCGACCTGGTGGACCACCTCTGCGAGGTCCTCGGCATCGCCCACCGGATGTCGCACCGCCCCGCGGAGCTGTCCGGGGGCCAGCAGCAACGGGTCGCCGTGGCCCGGGCACTGGTGGCCCGGCCGGCCGTGGTCTTCGCCGACGAACCCACCGGCAACCTCGACTCCCGGGCCGGCACGGAAGTCCTCACCATGCTGCGCCGGTCCGTCGACGAGCTCGGCCAGACGGTCGTGATGGTCACCCACGACCCCGCGGCCGCGCGCTACGCGGACCGGGTGCTGACCCTCGCGGACGGACGCGTCGTCCAGGACGAGGACACCGCCCCCTTCGGGCGGGCCGCCGCACTCGTCACCGGCATCGGGGCGAGGCGGCGATGAGGAACCCCTGGCGCGCGACCGTCCTGGGCTCCCAGGTGGCGGAACTCCTGCGGCGTCCCGGACGGTTCGCGGCGACCGGACTGTCGCTGCTGATCGCCGCGTTCGTCGTCTTCGGGACCGTCATGGCCCAGCAGATCATCACCGCGACCGTCGTCGAGAAGTTCCGCGGAACACCCGAAGCGGTGTCGCTGGTGGTCGAGCCCGGTGGCGGGGAGGACATCGGCGAGGACCGCCTCCGCGAGATCCGCGGGACGCCCGGAGTCACCGAGGCCGTCGGCCGGCTCGACGGAGGCACCCCGCTGGACGGCAGCGCCGTCGAACGCTACCTCGCCCTGTCCGCGGACCCCGGCACCGGGCCCCTGACGGAAGTCCGCCTGATCAAAGGCACGTACCCCTCCGGGCCGGGCCGGCTCGCCGTCAACACGCGGGCCGCGCGCGAATACGATCTCGCCCCGGGCTCGTCGCTCATCCTGCTGCAGCCCGAACCGGACGGCGACACCACCCGACGCGTCACGGTCGAGGTCAGCGGCATCGTCCGCAGCACCGCCACGAATGACGCGGAGCCCACGGGGTACGCCCCCGGCCCCCGCATCGGGGACCTGCTCGGCGCGTCGGGCTACTCCCGCGTCGACATCCGCACCGACACCGCGTCCTCCGCGTCGGTGGACCCGGCGCAGCCGGCGGAGCGGATCCGGCAGGCGGTGCCCGGAGCACAGGTGCGGTCCGGGGACGAGGTGCGGGAGGAGGAGGCGCGCCAGGCGGTGACGGAGGCGAAGGACACCCTTGAACTGGTCACCGTGTTCCTCGCCGTCGCCGTCGGTGCGGCCGTGCTCGTCGCGACCTCCACCTTCCGCATCGTCTTCGCACGGCGCGTACGCCAGCTGGCGCTGCTGCGCGCCATCGGGGCGACCCCGCGCCGGCTCGCCGCCGCGCTCGTCGCCGAAGGAGCGGTGGTCGGACTGCTGGCCGGCGCGACCGGGGTGCTGGCGGCCTGGGGCTGCGGGCTGCTCGTCCCCGCGGTCGCCGGACGGTTCGGGCACGACCTGTCCGTCCCGTCCCACCTCCCGCCGGCGGAGGCCGTGCTCACCGTGCTCGGCACCGGCCTCCTGGCGGTCCTCGCGGTCCTGGCCCCGTCCCTGACCGCCTCCCGGGTCTCCCCGCTGCAGGCCCTGCGCAGCGCGGCGTCCGGGGAGGGCACGGCGCACGGCATCGGCCGGACCCTGCTGGGCCTGCTGTGTGCGGCGGGAGCCGCGCTCCTCGCCCGGCAGCAGTACGCCGGACTGCCCCAGCCGGGCGACACGGAGTACGACCGGTTCGCGGCGCTGACCGTCGTGGTGCTCTCGGGCGGGCTGGCGTTCCTGGCCCTGATCGCCCTCGGCCCCCTTCTGGTCCGGCCGGTGCTGTCGGCCGTCGCCGTGCCCCTGCGCCGCACAGGTGCGGCCGGCCGCCTCGCGGTCGCGGGAGTCGGGGGTGCGCCGGGCCGGGCGGCGTCAGTCTCGGTCGTCGTCGCCCTCGGTGTCTGCCTGGTCGGCTCGACCCTGACCTGCCTCGCCTCCCTGAACGCCTACGAGCGGTACCGGCAGGCGGTGGAGGCCCCCGCCGACTTCCGCCTGTACGCGAGAGACAGCGGGACCCTGGACCGGTCGCTGGCCGCCGATCTGACCTCCCACCCCGAACTCGCCGGCGTGACCGCGTTCCGCACGGCGGAGGTCGTCGAGAGCACCCACAGCGCGACGGTCTCCGACCTCGACCTCGGCACCGTCCGCTCCGGCGTGAGCCTGACCGCCCGCACCGGCTCCCTCGACCACCTCGCACCCGCCCACGTCGTCGTGGACGCCGACCACGCCCACCGGCTGGGCGTCCGGGCCGGCGACCGTGTGACGCTGACGTTCGAAGGACGCCCCGTCCAGCTCACCGTGGCGGCGACACTGCCCGGAGCCGGTCCCTACGGCGGCGACTTCTTCGTCCCCGCCGCGGACCTCACCCGTATGGGAGCGGACGCCGCGCCCACCGCGGTCACCGCCAACGCCTCCGGGGACGGCGCCCAGGGGCGGATACGCGCGCAGCGGGCCATCACCGACACGCTGACCGGTCCGCGGCGCGGCGACGGCCGGATCGTCGCCGAGGACTCGGCGGGACAGGCCGGTGAGTCGGACGACCTGCGGACGATGGCCACGACAGTGATCATGGTGCTGGGGCTGACGGTCCTGGTGGCGGTCGCCGGAGTCGCGACCACGGCGAGCCTCACCGTCGTCGAACGCAAGCGCGAGTTCGGGCTGCTGCGGGCCCTGGGCCTCGGTGGAGCGGCCGTGCACCGCATGGTCACGGTGGAGTGCGCGCTCTACGGCGTACTGGGCGGAGTTCTCGGTCTGGCCCTCGCCCTGCCGTACTCCTGGCTGGTGGTCCGTGTCGCCGAGACGAGCGCCCCGTTCAGCGTGCCGGCCGGGGAACTCGCGGCGGTCTTCACCGCTCTCGTCCTGGTGACCGCCGCCGCGGGCATGGTGCCCGCCCTCCGGGCCTCCCGGACCTCGCCGACGGTCGCCGTCGCCCGGGCCGAGTAGCCGGAGAGGGGCCCGGGGCCGGCGCCGCGTGCGTCAGTACGGGCGGAAGTTGACGTAGCCGAGCAGCACGATCACCGCGGCGACGCAGCCGAGGACCACGGCCGTCGACACCCACGACGACCGGCCGGACGATCCCCGGTGCTCCGGGTCGGCGCGGAAGGGGACCGGTCCGGGCGGGTTGTCCTTCCAGCGGGCAGCGAGCATCCGGGCCCGCGCCGACGGCTCCTTGTGCACGGCGCCGTCCGCCCACTTGATGTCGAACTCCCGCTCCTCTTCGTGTCTTTCGGACATCCCCGTGACCTTCTCTCGAACAGCAGTGTCGGATCAAGGATCCCTCCCCGCCCGAGCGGAGGGAAGTTTTCCGGACAGCCGAAAAGCATCGGAGCCTTCCGGGGTCCCGCTGTTATGGTGCGCCGATGTCATCGATCAGGGAGTTCCAGGTCACCTTCGACTGTGCGGAACCCGAGCGCCTCGCCCGCTTCTGGTGCGAGGTGCTCGGGTACGTCGTGCCGCCGCCGCCGCAGGGTTTCGCCACGTGGGACGAGTACGACCGGTCGCTGCTGCCCGAGCACCAGGGGCAGGGCTTCGCCTGCGTCGATCCGTCGGGAGCGGGTCCGCGGCTGTTCTTCCAGCGTGTGCCGGAGGGGAAGGCCGTCAAGAACCGGGTGCACCTCGATGTGCGGGTCGGTACCGGACTCGAGGGGGAGGAGCGGCTTGCCGCGCTCCGGGCCGAGTGCGCACGGCTGGTCGGGCTCGGCGCGGTGTGCGAGCGGGTGATGGTCGCCGACGCCGACTACGAGTCGTGCATCGTGATGCGGGACATCGAGGGCAACGAGTTCTGTCTCGACTGAGGATCGTCCCGGGGGAGAAGTCGGCGGCCGGCTCCTCCCGGGGGAGAAGCCGGCCGCCGACAACGGACCGGGAGAGCGCTCACCCGCTCCGACCCGGGGCGGGATCACACGTCGAAGTACATCTCGAACTCGTGCGGGTGCGGGCGGAGCTGGAGCGGGGCGATCTCGTTCTGGCGCTTGAAGTCGATCCACGTCTCGATCAGGTCCGGCGTGAAGACGTCGCCCTGGAGGAGGAACTCGTGGTCGGCCTCGAGGCGGTCGAGGACGGCGCCGAGGGAGGTCGGGACCTGGGCCACGTTCGCGTGCTCCTCGGGAGCCAGCTCGTAGAGGTCCTTGTCGATCGGCTCAGCCGGCTCGATCTTGTTCTTGATGCCGTCCAGGCCCGCGAGGAGCAGGGCCGAGAAGGCCAGGTAGGGGTTGCCGGAGGCGTCCGGGGCGCGGAACTCGACGCGCTTGGCCTTCGGGTTGGAGCCGGTGATCGGGATACGCATCGCGGCGGAGCGGTTGCGCTGCGAGTACACCAGGTTCACCGGGGCCTCGAAGCCCGGCACCAGACGGTGGTAGGAGTTCACCGTCGGGTTGGTGAAGGCCAGCAGCGACGGGGCGTGCTTGAGGATGCCGCCGATGTAGTAGCGGGCCATGTCCGACAGGCCGGCGTAGCCCTGCTCGTCGTAGAAGAGCGGCTCGCCGCCCGCCCACAGCGACTGGTGGACGTGCATGCCCGAACCGTTGTCACCGAAGATCGGCTTCGGCATGAAGGTCGCGGTCTTGCCGTTGCGCCAGGCGACGTTCTTCACGATGTACTTGAAGAGCTGCAGGTCGTCCGCGGCGGCGAGGAGGGTGTTGAACTTGTAGTTGATCTCCGCCTGGCCGGCGGTGCCCACCTCGTGGTGCTGGCGCTCGACCTTCAGGCCGGACCGGGCCAGCTCCAGGGAGATCTCGGCACGCAGGTCGGCGAAGTGGTCGACCGGCGGGACCGGGAAGTAGCCGCCCTTGTAGCGGACCTTGTAGCCGCGGTTGTCCTCCAGCGCACCGGTGTTCCAGGCGCCCGCCTCGGAGTCGATGTGGTAGAAGGACTCGTTCTCGGACGTCTTGAAGCGCACGCTGTCGAAGACGTAGAACTCGGCCTCCGGGCCGAAGTACGCGGTGTCGGCGATACCGGTGGAGGCCAGGTAGGCCTCGGCCTTCTTGGCCACGTTGCGCGGGTCGCGGGAGTACTGCTCGCCCGTGATCGGGTCGTGGATGAAGAAGTTGATGTTCAGCGTCTTGTCGCGGCGGAACGGGTCCACCCGGGCGGTCGACAGGTCCGCGCGCAGCGACATGTCGGACTCGTGGATGGCCTGGAAACCACGGATCGACGAGCCGTCGAACGCCAGCTCCTCGTCCGGGTCGAACGCCTCCGCCGGCACGGTGACGTGCTGCATCACACCCGGGAGGTCGCAGAACCGGACGTCGATGAACTTGACGTCCTCGTCCCCGATGAACTTCTTGGCCTCGTCGGCGTTCTGGAACATCCAGCTCCTCCTACTCCCGACCGTCCCGCCGGGGTGGTAGATCGTTCGTGCGGCCAGTGCGGGTGGCACACGCTGCACTCGACCCTAGGGACGGGTCATTTCTCGTGCGTGACCCATTTGTTTCGCACAAGTTAACCGGCCCCTCTCCCACGGTAGCCCTGACGCACCCCGCCGTCCTGTGGTCATATCCGTGCGCAGTACCGTGGACGGGTGGACAACAGGCAAGTAATCGGATCATGGCTCTCCGGGCCGCGCGCGGCCATGGAGGACGCCGGGGCCGACTTCGGGTACCGGGGCGAGCAACTGGGGCTGCCGGAGGACGGACCGGGCTCGATCGCACGTCCCGGCCGCAGGCTCGGCGCCCTCGCCGTGGACTGGGGTCTGTGCATGCTGATCGCATACGGTCTGATCACCGACGGCTACGACGCGCGGACGACCGGCAACTGGGCGTTGCTGGTGTTCCTCGTGCTGGGCGTCCTCACCGTCGGCACGGTGGGCTTCACCCCGGGAAAGCGTCTGTTCGGGCTGCGGGTCGTCGGCCTCGACTCCGGCCGGGTCCAGCCGCTGCGCGGGCTGGTGCGCTCGGCCCTGCTGTGCCTCGCCGTGCCCGCCCTCATCTGGGACCGCGACGGGCGCGGTCTGCACGACCGGCTGGCCCGCACGGTCGAGGTGCGGATCTGAGCCGGTCGGTCGGGGTGCGGTCCGGCCCGCACGGCCCGGCTGACATCCGCTGCTGACGGGATACGACGACGGGGGCGCCGGAAGTGATTCCGGCGCCCCCGTCGTCGTATCCGCGAAGAGGTGGGAGTGTTCAGCGGCCGCGCGGGCCGCTGCCCTTGGGGAGCTTCATGCCCTTGGGCATCGGGCCCTTGGGGAGCGGCATGTTGCTCATCAGGTCACCCAGGGCGCGCAGCCGGTCGTTGGTCGCGGTGACCTGCGGTCCGGAGAGCACGCGGGGGAGCTTGAGCATGGTCGTGCGCAGCTTCTTCAGCTCGACCTGGCCCTCGCCCCTGCCCACGATCAGATCGTGCACCGGGACGTCCGCGACGATGCGGTTCATCTTCTTCTTCTCGGCGGCCAGCAGGCTCTTCACCCGGTTCGGGTTGCCCTCGGCGATCAGCACGATGCCGGCCTTGCCGACCGCGCGGTGCACCACGTCCTGGCTGCGGTTCATCGCCACCGCGGGGGTCGTCGTCCAGCCCCGGCCGATGTTGTCGAGCACGGCCGCGGCGGCGCCCGGCTGGCCCTCCATCTGCCCGAAGGCGGCTCGCTCGGCCCGGCGCCCGAACACGATCGCCGTCGCGAGGAAGGCGAGCAGGAAGCCCAGGATGCCGAGATAGATGGGGTGCCCGATCAAGAAACCGATCGCGAGGAAGACACCGAAGGTGACGATTCCGACAGCCGCGAGTACAAGACCGATCTTCTTGTCGGCCCTGCGGGTCATCTTGTAGGTCAGGGCGATCTGCTTCAGTCGCCCGGGGTTCGCAGCGTCCGCTGCGGTTTCCTTCCTCGCCATGCCATGAAGTCTACGTGCCCCCCGGAGCGCCTTCGACGGCAGTGCCGGGGTGGACGGGTCCGGACGGGGTTCAGGGGCGGGTGGTCACGGTCCGGTCGAGGACGAGTTGGGTCTCGACCCGGTCCTTGGCGCGACGGCGGTCCTCCAGGACGGAGGTCCAGGCGTTGCGGCGGGCGGTGCGCTGACCACCGCTCATCAGCAGCGACTCCACGGCGCGCAGTGCGGTGGAGAAGGACGGGATGGCGGTGGCGCGGACGGGCGCGGCCTGCATGGTGGAGGTCTCCCTCAGTGCGGGCGGGTAGGGGTGTACGTGCTGTGATTCCAGGCTCACTGACTGGTGTTACCAGGACGTGACCGGCCGGTCAAACAGGCGTGAAGCCCGGAGGCCCGCCCTGGAAAGCCGACGCGGTCCCGACCTGTGCCCTCATCTGCGAGGACGGTCGGGACCGCGTTCTCTGAGCCATTACTGACTGGTAGGGCCTTGTGCGTGAATTCACACGTTGTCGGCGCCGCTCCGGACGATGCCCTGCCGGGCCGCTTGGGGTCCGCCTCAGACGGCCTGGGAGGCCACGTAGGCGCCACGCTTCTCGATGGCCATCCGGTAAAGCCGGCCGGCCCGGTACGAGGAGCGGACCAGCGGCCCGGACATCACACCGGAGAAGCCGATCTGCTCGGCCTCCTCCTTCAGCTCCACGAACTCGTGCGGCTTCACCCAGCGCTCCACGGGGTGGTGGCGCACGGAGGGCCGCAGGTACTGGGTGATGGTGACCAGTTCGCACCCGGCGTCGTGCAGTTGCTTCAGCGCCTCGCCGACCTCCTCGCGGGTCTCGCCCATGCCGAGGATCAGGTTGGACTTGGTGATCAGGCCGTGGTCGCGGGCCTCGGTGATGACCTTCAGGGAGCGGTCGTAGCGGAAGCCGGGGCGGATCCGCTTGAAGATCCGGGGGACCGTCTCGACGTTGTGCGCGAAGACCTCGGGCCGGGAGGAGAAGACCTCCGCCAGCTGCTCCGGTACCGCGTTGAAGTCGGGGGCGAGCAGCTCGACCTTGGTGCGGCCGTCCGCGCGGTCCGCCGTCTGCGCGTGGATCTGGCGCACGGTCTCGGCGTACAGCCAGGCGCCGCCGTCCTCCAGGTCGTCGCGGGCGACGCCGGTGATGGTGGCGTAGTTCAGGTCCATGGTGACCACGGACTCACCCACACGGCGCGGCTCGTCACGGTCGAGCGCCTCGGGCCTGCCGGTGTCGATCTGGCAGAAGTCGCAGCGCCGGGTGCACTGGTCGCCACCGATGAGGAAGGTGGCCTCGCGGTCCTCCCAGCACTCGTAGATGTTGGGACAGCCGGCTTCCTGGCAGACCGTGTGCAGTCCCTCGCTCTTGACCAGGTTCTGCATCTTGGAGTACTCGGGGCCCATTTTCGCCCGGGTCTTGATCCACTCGGGCTTGCGCTCGATGGGGGTCTGGCTGTTGCGGACCTCCAGGCGCAGCATCTTGCGTCCGTCGGGTGCGACTGCGGACACGACCGGCTCCCTAGCGATTGATTCTTCGGCGTCCTCAAGCGTACGCCCGTGGTTTTGAATGCCCGGCGAGGGTGTCGGCCTTCCGACGGCGGCCGCCTCCGGTCCTCGCCACGGCCTGCCCGCCCGTGACGTCCAACGCCCGGCAGGTGGCCTTTATGCCGGCGTTCTCTCGATCTCCCGCGGTTTGAGATCGGCGTTCTGGAGGATGTCCCGGAGGTGGCGCTCCACGACCGGCAGCACCTCGTCGATCGTCACGTCGCGGCCCAGCTCGTTCGCCAGGGAAGCGACGCCCGCGTCGCGGATCCCGCACGGGATGATCTTGTCGAACCACTTGTTGTCGGGGTTCACGTTGAGCGCGAAGCCGTGCATCGTGACGCCCTTGGCCACGCGGATGCCGATCGCGGCGATCTTGCGGTCCTCACGGCGCTGGCCGGCGTTGGAGGGCGCGTACTCCGGGCCGTTGAGGCGGGGGTCGAACTCCTCGTCGTGCAGCCGGGGGTCGAAGTCCAGGGAGAGCCCGCCGAGCGCCGGGCGCCGCTCCACCGGGTCGCCCAGCACCCACACCCCGCTGCGGCCCTCGATCCGGGTGGTCTCCAGGCCGAATTCCGCGCAGGTGCGGATCAGGGCCTCCTCCAGGCGCCGGACGTGGGCGACCACGTCCACCGGGCGGGGCAGCTTCTGGATGGGGTAGCCGACCAGCTGGCCGGGGCCGTGCCAGGTGATCTTGCCGCCGCGGTCCACGTCGACGACCGGGGTGCCGTCGAGGGGGCGCTCACTCGCCTCGGTGCGGCGGCCGGCCGTGTAGACCGGAGGGTGCTCCAGGAGGAGGACGGTGTCGGGCACCTCGTCGGCGAACCGGGCCGCGTGCACCCGGCGCTGCTCGTCCCAGGCCTGCTGATAGTCGACGGCCCCGGCCCCGAAGCCCATCCGGACGAACCGCAACTCACTCACGGCGAAGCGCCTCCCTAGAAGGTCGTCAGGCGCGAAACGCGCCCACGCCACTGTACGACCGTTCGGCGGACCCTCGACCGGCAGTCGGTCCGGCAGTCGGTCTGGCAGTCGGTCCGGTCGGTGAAGCAGCTGTCGCGTGGCGCTTGCGTCAGCTTCCGGGTCAATCCTCACACGATCGGATGAATGCCGGTCGAAGTCCGCTATCGGGTGCTCACTCTCCGCTACATTCACGCCGTTCATGAGGCCATAAGGGCAGCTCACAGGCAATCCGGGCACATCCGTAGCCGGAAGGCAGGAGACCGCACCGCAGATGACGGAACGACCCGCGCAGCGCACCCCCAACCGACAGCTCGCCGCGCTCATCGCAGAAGCGGGGTTCTCCAACGCGGGACTCGCCCGTCGCGTGGACCAGCTCGGTCTCGAACACGGGCTCGACCTGAGATACGACAAGACCTCCGTCACGCGCTGGCTGCGCGGGCAGCAGCCGCGCGGTACGACGCCGGCGCTGATCGCCGAGGTCTTCACCCGGCGCCTGGGGCGTCGCCTGAGCGCCCAGGACCTGGGCCTGGACGCCTGTGCGCCCGTCTACGCGGGGCTGGAGTTCGCCGCCACCCCCGAGGAAGCGGTCGACATCGTCAGCGGGCTGTGGCGCAAGGACTCCGGCAGCCATGCCGAGCTGCGCAAGATCGCCTTCACCTCGGCGGGTCTGGTGGTGCCCAGCCGGGACTGGCTCATCGGGCGGGCCGACGACAAGGTGGCACGGGCGGAGCCGCCGGTGCGGGTGCCCGCCCAGAACCGCCTCCCGGCCCGGGCCGTGACGCCGGCCGAACTCCTCGCCCGCAGGCGCGGCGGTACGGCAGAACGCGGGCCCGGGCAGCGGGTGACCGGCGGCGACATCGCCGCGCTGCGGTCGGTCGGCGAGCTGTTCCGGACCCTGGACGACGCGTACGGGGGCGGGCACGCCCGCCAGGCGCTCGTGCGCTACCTGGAGCACGAGTGCGAGCCGATGCTGCGCGGCACCTACGGTGAGCAGACCGGGCGCCGGCTGTTCGCGGCCGCTGCGGATCTGACCCGGCTGGCCGGGTGGACGTCGTACGACATCGCCGCGCACGGGCTCGCCCAGCGCTACTTCGTGCAGGCGCTGCGGCTCGCGCAGGCGGCGGGGGACCGGCCGTACGGCGCTTACGTCCTGGTCACCATGAGCCGGCAGGCCGTCTACCTCGGCCACGGGCGGGAGGCGGTGCAGCTCGCACGGGTGGCCCAGCAGGGCGCGGGGGGCTCCGCGCCGCCCGCCGTGCAGTCGCTGCTGCACGCGGCAGAGGCGCGCGGGCACGGGGTGCTGGGGGAGGTGCGGGCCTGCACGGCCGCGCTGGTGCGCGCCGAGCGCGCGCTGGAGGGCGTCCGGCCCGGTGACGAGGTGCCGCACTGGGCGCGCCTCTTCGACGAGGCCCAGCTCGCAGACGAGTTCGGGCACTGTCACCGGGACCTTCAGCAGTTCCGCGCGGCCGCCCAGCACGCGGAGCGCTCGCTGCACCTGCGGGCGCCGGGGTACGCCCGAAGCCGGCTGTTCTGCCGGATGGTCCTGGCCACGGCGCGTCTGGGCCTCGGCGAACTCGACCAGGCGTGTCAGCTGGCCGCGGAGGCCGCCGGGCAGGCAGCCGAGATGCGCTCGGTCCGCGCGCTGGAGTACGTCCGCGACTTTGAACGCAAACTGGAGCCCTACCGCGACGCGGCACCCGTACGCACCTACCGCAACAGGGTCGCGGCCCACGGCTGACACCTGCCGGTGGGGTGGGGCGCGGGTTTGAGGCCTGCGACGCGGCTGCGGGCGGGACGAGGGCCTGGGTGCGCCCCATGCCGGTGGGTGGGGCCGGGGCCGCGTCGGGGGTGACCGTCCTCGGACCGGCGCGATGGTGTCGCCCGGAGGGGCCAAGGGCGCGGACGCGCCAGCCGCTGCGGGCGGCCACAGCCGCCCCGTCCCCTCCCCGCCGCACGCGGGGCACCCCATGCGGTGCCGGGGGTGCGTGACCCGTCTCCAATCAGCAACGCACCCCCGAGCGCGGGGGCCGAGCAAGGCCACCACCGCCACCCGGCAGGGTCATGCCGCGTGAGCCGTCGGCACCGGATCCGCCGTATGCAGCGAACGGTTCATGCCCAGGTCCGCGACCAGCGCGGCCGCGGCCCGGCGCGCCGAGTGCAGCGCCCCCTGTACCGACCCGGTGTCCCGGTGGTCACCGCAGACGTACAGACCCGCCAGCAACCGCACCGGCCGCCGCAGGTCGTGCGGCGGCCGCATCGCCGGCACCGCGTCCGCGGTATGGCGCACCGCCAGCGTCTCCCACCGTGCCGTGGACACCCCGTACAGCCGCGCCAGGTGCATGCGTACGGCGGTGTCGACCCCCGGCGTCGCCGGCCCCAGGACCGTCGAGGTCACCAGGGTGCGGCCGGCCGGCGCACGGGAGGGGTCGACCCGGCTGACGACCGCCGTGTGGGCGACCGGCCCGCCCCGGTCCGCGTCCAGCAGCAGCGAGGCGCCGGTGGCAGGCGGCTCGTCGGTCGTGTGGTGCACCACCGTCACCGGGTGGAAGCCCGGCACCCGCAACCCCGGCAGCAGCTCGGCGGCGGCCCGCGCGCCGGTCGCGACCAGCACCGCGCCGCAACGGAACTCGCCGTGCTCCGCGGTGGTCACCGAGGTCGTCGACACGGACGTGACCCGCACGCCCGTGCGCACCGTGCCCGGCGGCAGCGTCCGCGCCAACTGCTGAGGCAGCGCCTCCGCGCCGCCCTCCGGCAGACACAGCCGCCCGCTCGCGAACGCGTGCAGCGCGAGGTCCGCGCACCGGCTGGAGGTGGTCAGGTCCGGGTCGCACAACAGGGCGGCGAGCAGGGGACGCAGGAATCCGTCGATGGTGCGGGCGGGCAGGCCCCGGGCCACCAGCGCCTCGGCGGCGGGCAGTTCGGGCCGGGCCAGCAGCCGTTCGACGGGCGTGCCCGCGAGCCTGGTCAGCGCGGCCCCCAGCCGGGCCTGGTCCACCGCCGTGCCCAGCGGAGCGCCGCTGCGGCTGCGGGGCACGGACACCTGCCGTCCGGGCACGGCCACCGGCCTTCTGGGGCCCGACCCCGGCCGGGGGGCGCTCGCGAGGACACGGACCGCATGGAGCGCGCCCCGTGCGCCGCGCGCCCCCCGTGCGCCGGGCTGTACGCCCGCGCGATGGTGCCGTCCGTCGCTGTGCAGCAGGACGCCGGGGTCGAAGGACCGCAGGGCCAGCCCGTCGAGACCCGGCGTCAGCCGTAGTTCGGGATACGCCGTGGACAGCAACCGTCCGATCCTGTCGAGCCGGAAGCCGTCGACCTTCTCCGTCGCCATGCGACCGCCCACCTCATGGGCTGCCTCCAGGACGACGGTGCTGACTCCTGCGCTGGTCAGTCGTCGCGCCGCGGAGAGCCCGGCGATCCCGGCTCCCACGACGACGACGTCCGCCTGGTACGTGGGCTCAAGCACGTGCCCCTCCTCGAGGTTGCGCGGGCGCTGGAGACGTCATGCCCCCAACAGGCGCCAGGAATACCCGAGTTCTGGACGAGGTTAGGGCGGCGATCGGTCACCGGGTCAGTCGCGCACGGGCAGTGCACGGGCGCACGGCGGTCGCATACGTACGTCGTACGGGCACAATGTGGTCGTAGGGAGGTCAGTGCCGGAACGGTTCGGTCTGGATGCGGTCGCGTACGTTCACAGCGCCGCCCTCACCGCCCCCTCGATCCGGGGGAACGCGAACCGGAAGCCCGACTCCAGCAGTCGCGCCGGCACCACCCGGGCGCTGCCCAGCACATCCCCGGCCATCTCGCCCAGTACCTTCCGCAGCACCGGCGCCGGAACCGCGAACACCGCCGGCCGGTGCAGCACATGGGCCATCGCCTCGGTGATCTCACGGTTGGTCACCGGATGGGGAGCGGTCAGATTGAACGGGCCGGACAGCCCGTCGGTGTCCAGGAGATGGCGCAGCGCCGACACCTCGTCGTGCAGCGCGATGAACGACCAGTACTGGCGCCCGTCGCCCATCCGTCCGCCCAGACCGGCCCGGAAGAGAGGGAACAGCCTGCCCCATGCCCCGCCCCCGCGCGCCACCACCAGACCGGTGCGTGCGAACACCGTCCGCACGCCCGCGTCCCGCGCGGGCGCCGCCGACGCCTCCCATTCCACGCACAGGCGCGGCAGGAAGCCCTCGCCCGGGGGCGCGCTCTCGTCCACCGTCCGGTCACCGGTCTCGCCGTAGTAGCCGATCGCGCTGCCGTTCAGGAACACCCGGGGCCGTACGTCCTCGGGCAGCCCGGCGACGGCCTCGGCGAGCGCGGTCGTGCCCCGCACCCGGCTGGCCCGGATCCGCGCCTTGTAGGCGTCCGTCCAGCGCCGGCTGCCGACCCCCGCCCCCGCCAGATTCACCACCGCGTCGCACCCGGCGAGCCCGGCCGCGTCCACGGTCCCCCGCTCCGCGTCCCACCCGACCTCGTCCGCCGCCCGGGGCGCACCCCGTACCATCCGGACCACCGTGTGCCCGTCCGCCGTCAGGGACCGCACCAGGGCACTACCGATCAGTCCGGACGCCCCGGCCACCGCGATGCGTGAACGCTCCATGGCGTCCATCCTGCCCTCCCGGCACCGACATCACGGCTGGGCCGCGTCCGATCCGGTGGTGTCCTACGAGGTCACCGGATCACCCGTGTCCACCGGTGCCGTCGCGTCCGCCGCGCGCTCGGCGTCGTCCGCGACTTCGCCCGCCGTCAGGACGTAGCCGGTCTCCGCGTCCGTGGTGGAGCGCGCGAACACCACGCCGAACACCCGCCCGTCGGTGGTCAGCAGCGGGCCGCCGGAGTTGCCGGGACGGACGGTGGAGCGGACCGAGTAGATCTCGCGGGTGACCGTCGCGTCGTTGTAGATGTTCTGGCCCCTGGCCTGGAGCCGGCCCGCCACCGTCGCCGCCTGCAGGTTCAGGGCGCCGTCCTGCGGATATCCGGCGACGACCGCCGAATCGCCGCGCCCGGCGTCGTCGTCGAACCGCAGCACCGGCGCCCGAAGATCCGGCACGTACAGGACGGCCACGTCCGTCTGCGGGTCGAAGAGCACCACGCGTGCCTCGTACGTCCGTCCGACCCCGCCCACGCGCACGGTCGGCTCGTCGATGCCCGCCACCACATGGGCGTTGGTCATCACATGCTCCCGCGCGTACACGAACCCGCTGCCCTCGCGGCCCTGCGTGCCCGTGACGCCCTCGACCTTCACCGTGCTGCGCTGCGCGGCGCGGGTCGCGGCCGCGGTGACGCTGTCGCCGGAGGGCTCGGCGACCTCGGCGGTCGACTCGTTCTCGAACGGGTTGAACACCTGCGGGAAACCCGCCTCGGTCAGCGCGGAGGTGGCTCCGGAGAACCAGCCCGGCGTGGTGTCCGGCATGACGTCCTGCACCGTGCCCAGCAGCCGGGAATCCCGGATCGCCGACGTCACCAGCGGGGAGGAGGACGCGCCCAGCACGCTCGCCACCACCCACGCCACGATCAGCACGGCCACCGAGTTGGCCATGGCGCCGCCGATCCCGTCCGCCACCCGCAGCGGACCGCGGTCCAGCTCCCGCCGCAGCCTGAGCGCCAGCCGCCCCGCCAGCTCATGGCCCACCACGGCGGGCAGCAGCACCGTGAACACGGCCGTCACCGTCGCCCGTGTCGTCCCCGCCGTCACCAGGTCCATGACCCACGGCAGGATCCACACGCCGATCACCGCACCGCCCACGAAACCGGCCAGCGAGACACAGCCGGCCAGCAGCCCGCGCCGGTATCCGGACGCCGCGTAGCCCAGGACGACCAGCAACAGCAGGATGTCGAGCAGGTCCACGCGCACCGCCTTCTTCTCGGAGCCACCGACCCATCAATACGGGGCGGAGGGGCCCGGTGATCAGCCTCGCGCCGGGACGGCCGCCGGAATGCGGCCACACGCGCGTGTACCGGGGAAAACGTCACGGACCGAGGCGATGGTTCCACCGGGTGGCACACCACATATCGCGGACCCCGCCGAACGGACCCACAGTGAGACCATGCGTGTCCCGAGACGTTCGCGCGGAGCGCGGAAGCCCCGCTCCCCCCGGATACCCGGCGGGCCCGGCTCCCCCCGGCTGCCCGGAGCCGCCAGGGTGGCCCTCGGCTGTCTGCCCGGCCTGGCCGCCGCTGTCGCCCTGGTGCTGAGCGCCTACGGCGTCGAGCGGGCCGCAGGGTCCGCGGACGCCGCCTCCGCCGCCGCCGCCGCACGGACCGTGCCCGCCTTCCAGGCGCCCCGGCCGCCCATCGTGCCGCGCTCGGTCTGGCTGGGCGACGGCGCCCGCGAACAGCCGCCACCGCGCTACGACGACGAGGTCGTCGCCGTCTTCGTCCATCACACCGACTCGCCCAACGGCTACGACTGCGCGGACGCTCCCGGCATCATCAAGGGCCTGTACGAGGGCCAGACCCTCGGCCGTGACTGGGACGACCTCGGCTACAACTTCGTCGTCGACCGCTGCGGCACCATCTACGAGGGCCGCGCGGGCGGCACCGACCGTCCCGTCACCGGCGCCCACACCCAGGGCTTCAACCACCGCACCACCGGTATCGCGGCCCTCGGCACCTTCACGGACGGCGCGGACGTACCGACCGGGATGCTGGACGCGATCGCCGCACTGTCCGCCTGGAAGCTCGGCACGTCCGGCACCGACCCGCGCGCCGAGGTGCGGCTGGTCTCCAGCAACGGCGGCAGCCGCTACGAGGCCGGCACCACCGCCACGCTGCACGCGGTCGCGGGGCACAGCGACGGTTACATGACCAGCTGCCCGGGCGCGGCCCTGCAGGCCCGCCTCCCCGACATCAGGACCCTCGCGGCCCGCATCCAGGGCCGCGACACCGCACGGCAGGCCACCTGGAAGGACACCCCGACGACCTACGCGACGCCCTGAAGCAGAACGTCACACAGAACGAAGAGCAGACCCATGAGCGACACCCCTGACCGAAGTACCACCTGGGCCCGAAGTACCACCTGGGCGGACACCCTGCGCCGCCCCTGGACGGCACTGTGCGCCGCGGCGGCCGTCGTGCTGGGCCCGGCGGCCCACACCGCGTCCGCCCTCATGCAGGCCAACGCCGCACCCCTGCGCCACACGCCGAGCCCGCGCCGGCGTCTGTGACCGCCCGGGGACGCGTGCCGTGCGCGGCCGGGGATCCGTCCGGCGGATCACGTGCATCACGGGGGCCACGGGTCACATGAGTGAGGGACACCATGCGGATCACACCGGAGAAGCGGTGCTGCCCAGATCCTCCTCCACGGTGCGGAAGGCGGGGGCGGCACCCCGGCCCCGGCTGCTGCCTCCTGGCTCGGCCTCGGCGGCCACCCTGCAGCATGCCTCAAGGGCCCGCCGGCTGCCCCGCCCGGCTCGATCCGCAGGAGATGCGTCCGGAGATGCGTCCGGAGAGGCCGCCGGAGAGGCCGCGGAGGGACGGCCCGGAACGCGCTAGTCCCGGAACCGCTCCCAGAGGCGTGGATAGCGTTCGGCGAGCAGCGTCTCGTTCTCGAAGTCGAGCGGGGTTCCCTCCGGCTCCGTGGGGGCCGGGGGCAGCTCGAGGTCGGGTGCCACCGTCCCGGTGAGCTGCTCGTACGCCTCGTCCGCCGCGTAGCCGAGGTCCTCGCCGTCACCGTCGATCTCCTCGTCGAAGTCGTCGCCGAGGAGATCGGCCAGCGCGTCCGGGTCGTGCAGCGCGCCCTCGAAGACCTCGCGGCCCTGGCCGATCAGCCAGCACCGGAAGTAGTCGAAGACGTCGTCGCTCGCGCCGTCGAGGAGCACCCACGCGGCGCCCCACAGGTCCCAGTGGTAGGCGCGGTGGTAGCGGGACTCGAAGTGACGGGCGAAGTCCAGGACCGCTTCCGGGTCCAGCCGCAGGAGTCGTTCCACCAGCAGATCGGCCTGCTCCTCCGGGTCGCCCTCGGCGTCCTCCCGGGCCGCGTCCACCAGCTCCCAGAACTCCGTCTCGTCCATCACGCGTCAAGCATCGTCCCTGCGGACCGCAGACGCACCCGCAGCGCGCCATACCGTCGCCTCCGGCCGGCTCCGTCGCCCCTGGGCTTCTTCGGTCCCCGCCGCCCCCTTCGGGTCCCGTCCCGGAGGGCTCCGCCTCCCGACCCCTGTTCGCGCTGGCCCCGCGCCCCCGTCCCCCCGGGCGTTCCGCCCTCGGGACCCTCGCTCGCGGCGTCGCGCGAAGCGCGGGGCAGGGGCCGGGGCCTCGCGGCCGGTCGTGTCACCGGCGTACCGCCCGCGTCGGGTGACGACGGTGTCCGGCGGCCGATGGTCCGGCGGCGGTGAACGGGGCCCGGTGCCGGTGAGGGCGGACGGGACGCAGCCCGCGTGCCTCCCGGGGCGGGCGTCCCGCACTAGCGTGGCCGGTACAGCTCCGTCAGCCGCGCTGCCTGCGCCGCGAACCGGTCCCGCAGGCCCGCCGGTGCCAGGACCTCGACCTCCGCCCCGAGCGCCGTCAGCTGCGTATGGGCGACGTCCTCGGACTCCACCGGCAGGGTCACCGTCACCCGTCCGTCCTCGTCCGGCTCGCCCGCCCGGGCCAGCGCCTCCCGCGCGGACAGCGGATCCACGGCATGCGGGAGCCGGCGCGTGCCCTCCGCCGAGAGCCGCACCACCACCTCCGCCCGCAGGATCGAGCGGGCGAACTGCTCCGCCCGCTCCTCCCAGAACGCCGGCAGGTCGAACTCCTCCGCGCGTTCGAACCGCTCCCCGCCCGCGTCCGCCGCGGTGAAGCGGTCGATCCGGTAGACCCGGTACACCGGCAAGGACTCCCGCCCCGCCACCCGCGCGCACAGGTACCAGACGCCGGCCTTGAGTACGAGCCCGTACGGCTCCAGCTCCCGCTCCACTTCGTCCGTGCCGCGCCGGTAGCGGGCGGTGATGCGCCGGTCGTCCCACACGGCGTCCGCCACGGCCGGGAGCAGCTCGGGTGTCGTCGGCTCGCTGAACCAGTTGGGGGCATCCAGGTGGAAGCGCTGCGCCGCCGTGCGGGAGGCGTCCCGGAGGGACGGCAGCAGGGCGGCCGACACCTTCAGGCGGGCCGCCGAGGCCGCGTCCTCCAGCCCCATCTCGCGCAGCGCCCCCGGCACCCCGGACAGGAACAGCGCCTCAGCCTCACCGCGTGCCAGCCCGGTCAGCCGCGTCCGGTACCCGCCGACCAGCCGGTAGCCGCCGATCCGCCCCCGGTCCGCGTACACCGGCACCCCGGCCTCCGACAACGCCTGTGCGTCCCGGGTGACCGTCCGCTCCGACACCTCCAGCTCCCGCGCCAGCTCGGCGGCGGTCATGGAGGGGCGGGACTGGAGCAGCAGCACCATCTTGATCAATCGGGCAGCGCGCATGGGGCACATCATGCAGGAGGTCCCCGCCGTGACGGGTCACGGCGGGGACCTCCTGCACGGCCAAGCCCCTACAGGCCGTACTTCCCGCGCGCTTCCTTCACGGCCGTCGCCTTGACCTCGCCGCGCCGGGCCAGCTGGGCCAGGGCCGCGACGACGATGGACTCGGCGTCGACACCGAAGTGGCGGCGGGCCGCGTCACGGGTGTCCGACAGGCCGAAGCCGTCGGCGCCCAGCGACGAGTAGTCCTGCTCCACCCACTGCGCGATCTGGTCCGGGACCTGGCGCATGTAGTCGGACACCGCCAGCACCGGGCCCTCGGCCCCCTGAAGCGCCTGCCGGACGAACGGCAGCCGTTCCTCGCCGCGGAGCAGCGCCTCGTCGGCCTCCATGGCGTCGCGGCGCAGCTCGGTCCAGGAGGTGGCGGACCACACGTCGGCGGCCACACCCCACTCCTCGGCGAGCAGCTGCTGCGCCTTCAGCGCCCAGTGGATCGCCGTACCCGAGCCGAGCAACTGGACGCGCGGCGCGTTCGCGGCCGGGGACAGTCCCGCGGACTCCGCCGTGTTGAAGCGGTACAGACCCTTGACGATGCCCTCGTCGACACCGGCGGCCGACGGCTTGGCGGGCTGCTGAAGCGGCTCGTTGTAGACCGTCAGGTAGTAGAAGACGTCCTGGTCCTCGCCGGGCCTGCCCTCGCCGAACATCCGGCGCAGACCCTCCTTGACGATGACACCGATCTCGTACGCGAACGCCGGGTCGTAGGTCAGCGCCGCCGGGTTGGTCGCCGCGATGACCGGGGAGTGGCCGTCGGCGTGCTGGAGGCCCTCGCCCGTCAGCGTCGTACGGCCCGCCGTGGCGCCGACCAGGAAACCGCGGCCCATCTGGTCGCCGAGCTGCCACATCTGGTCGCCGGTGCGCTGCCAGCCGAACATCGAGTAGTAGATGTAGAACGGAATCATCGTCTCGCCGTGCGTCGAGTACGACGTCGAGGCGGCGACGAACTCGGCCATGGCGCCGGCCTCGGTGATCCCCTCGTTGAAGATCTGGCCGTTCTTCGCTTCCTTGTAGTACATCAGCTGGTCGCGGTCGACCGGCTCGTACGTCTGGCCCATCGGCGAGTAGATGCCGAGGGACGGGAAGAGGCTCTCCATGCCGAAGGTGCGCGCCTCGTCGGGGACGATCGGCACCCAGCGCCTTCCGGTCTCCTTGTCGCGGACCAGGTCCTTGACCAGGCGGACGAACGCCATGGTGGTGGCCACGTTCTGCGAGCCGGAGCCCTTGTCGAAGGCGGCGAACGCCTTGTCGGCCGGCTGGGGCAGCGGCGCGACCGGGTGCACGCGGCGGGCCGGGGCCGGACCGCCGAGGGCGGCGCGGCGCTCCTGGAGGTAACGGACCTCGGGGGAGTCGGTGCCCGGGTGGATGTAGGGCACCACGCCGTCGACGAACTGCGCGTCGGAGACCGGAAGTTCCAGCCGGTC
This sequence comes from Streptomyces sp. NPDC031365, assembly GCF_055569765.1. Classification (NCBI taxonomy): domain Bacteria; kingdom Bacillati; phylum Actinomycetota; class Actinomycetes; order Kitasatosporales; family Streptomycetaceae; genus Streptomyces; species Streptomyces sp. NPDC031365. The sequence goes on from NZ_JBVIIM010000002.1 coordinate 481,209, forward strand.
CCGCATCTCCTTGAACTGCTCCACCGTAAGCTTTTTCATCTGGTGGTTGGCGTTCTTCGACGCGAAGCCGTCGCCGAGGGTGTGGCCCTTGACCGTCTGCGCCAGGATCACGGTCGGCGCGCCCTTGTGGGCGAGCGCGGCCCTGTACGCGGCGTAGACCTTGCGGGACTCGTGGCCGCCGCGCGAGAGGTGGAAGCACTCGAGGATCTTGTCGTCGCTCAGCAGCTTCGCCATCTCGGCGAGCGCCGGGTCCTTGCCGAAGAAGTCCTCGCGGATGTAGGCGGCGCCACGTGTCTGGTACGTCTGCACCTGCGCGTCCGGTACCTCGCGCAGCCGGCGTACGAGGGCGCCGGTGGTGTCGAGCCGGAACAGCTCGTCCCACGCCGTGCCCCACAGCGTCTTGATGACGTTCCAGCCGGCGCCGCGGAACTGGGCCTCCAGCTCCTGCACGATCTTGAAGTTGGCGCGGACCGGCCCGTCGAGGCGCTGCAGGTTGCAGTTGATGACGAAGGTCAGGTTGTCCAGCTGCTCGCGGGAGGCGAGGGTGAGCGCGGTCGTTGACTCCGGCTCGTCCATCTCGCCGTCGCCGAGGAACGCCCACACGTGGGAGTCGGAGACGTCCTTGATGCCGCGGCTGGTCAGGTAGCGGTTGAAGCGCGCCTGGTAGATCGCGGAGATCGGGCCGAGACCCATGGAGACCGTCGGGAACTCCCACAGCCAGGGCAGACGGCGCGGGTGCGGGTACGAGGGCAGGCCGTTGCCGCCCGCCTCACGGCGGAAGTTGTCGAGCTGCTCCTCGCCGATCCGGCCGTCGAGGAAGGCACGGGCGTAGATGCCCGGGGAGGCGTGGCCCTGGATGTAGAGCTGGTCGCCCGAGCCGTCGCCCTCCTTGCCGTGGAAGAAGTGGTTGAAGCCGGTCTCGTACAGCCAGGCGGCGGAGGCGAAGGTGGCGATGTGGCCGCCGACGCCGTACTTGCTGCCCCGGGTCACCATGGCCGCCGCGTTCCAGCGGTTCCAGGCGGTGATCCGCTGTTCCATCGCCTCGTCGCCGTCCACGGCGGGCTCGGCGGAGGTGGGGATGGTGTTGACGTAATCGGTCTCGAGGAGCTTTGGCAGCGCGATGCCGGCGCCCTCGGCGCGCTCCAGAGTGCGGCGCATCAGGTACGCGGCACGGTGCGGCCCGGCCGCCTCGGTGACGGCGTCCAGAGAGGCCTGCCACTCGGCGGTCTCCTCGGGGTCACGGTCCGGGAGCTGGTCCAGCTCGCTCGGCTGGATGGCGTTGGGGTCGGTCGTCATGTCGCCGCCTTCCTCAGTCGAAGGGGGTTCCCTCATCGGTAAGGGTTCAGGTGGTGCCCTTGGTCTTTGGCAGGACAGGGCGGAGGGCTCGGGTGAGAGCCCAACGGCGACCATAACTCCCTGATCGATGATCGATCAAAGGGGTGAGGGGGAAAATCTCTCGATCTCGAGAAAGTCGGCACGGGGTGCCTCCGGCGGTGGCACGCGGTGACTGTCCAGTCGGGGTGTTTGCGCAGGTGACGGGGCGTGTGCGCGGAAGAGCACGGGTGGTTTCGGCTGATGGTGACTGCGGGCCGCCGTGGGCCGATCGCGCAGTGCCCCGCGCCCTGTAGGGACGCGGGGCACTGCCGACGCGCGGCTCCGCCGCGTGCGCGAACGGGTATGGGGCGGAGAGGCCCCAGGGGCGGGAAGGGGCGGGAAGGGGCGGCGGGGCGAAACCCTACGCCCGCGGTGCGCACCCCAGTACATGCGACTTGACCAGGTCGGCGATCAACGGATCCCGCCTCCGGAACGCCGCCACCAGTTCCTCGTGCTCCTCCGCGTACGACTGCTGCACCGTCCCCAGCCACCGTATCGACAGCGCGGTGAACACCTCGATCCCCAGCCCTTCCCACGTGTGCAGCAGCACCGAGTTCCCGGCGGCCCGCACCAGCTCCCGGTGGAACGCCACCGTGTGCCGCACCTGCCCCGTCCCGTCCGACAGCCGGTCCGCCTCGTACAGCGCGGCGACATGCGGCTCCAGCGCCGAGCAGTCCTCCGCCAGCCGCTCCGCCGCCAGCTCCGCCGCGATCGCCTCCAGACCGGCCCGGACGGGGTAACTCTCCTCCAGATCGGCGGCCGTCAGATTCCGTACCCGTACGCCCTTGTTCGGCGCCGACTCGATCAGCCGCAGCGACTCCAGCTCCCGCAGGGCTTCGCGTACGGGCGTCTGGCTGACCTCCAGCTCCGTCGCGATCCGCCGCTCCACGATCCGCTCGCCCGGCTTCCAGCGTCCGCTGATGATCCCTTCCAGGATGTGCTCGCGGATCTGTTCGCGCAGCGAGTGGACGACGGGCGCGGTCATGAGGGGCTCCTTAGCGGGGCCCAGGGGCCCCCGGGGGGCTTTGACGATTAGACAATACGGCCGTGCGCCCGCCCCGCAGGGGTGCACGGGGGCGCTTTCGCCCAGGTGAGACGAGACTTACACACCCCATACGCCGGTGCCCCCGCCCGGGAGCCACCAGGGGCTTCCGGACGGGGGCACCGTACGACCGTGTCAGCGGCCGGAGATCACGGGATCACAGGCCGAGCTCGACCTCGAACTCGCCGGCCTCCAGGATCGCCTTCACCGCCGTCAGGTAACGGGCCGCGTCGGCCCCGTCCACCAGACGGTGGTCGTAGGAGAGGGTCAGGTAGGTCATGTCGCGGACGCCGATGACCGTGCCCTCCTCGGTCTCGATGACGGCCGGACGCTTGACCGTGGCACCGATGCCGAGGATCGCGACCTGGCCCGGGGGCACGATGATCGTGTCGAACAGCGCGCCGCGCGAACCGGTGTTGCTGATGGTGAAGGTCGCGCCGGACAGCTCGTCCGGGGTGATCTTGTTGCCGCGGACCTTGCCCGCCAGCTCCGCCGTGGCCTTGGCGATACCGGCGATGTTGAGGTCACCGGCGTTCTTGATGACCGGGGTCATCAGGCCCTTCTCGGAGTCCACCGCGATACCGATGTTCTCGGTGTCGAAGTAGGTGATGGTCCCGTCGGCCTCGTTGATCTTGGCGTTGACCGGTGCGTGGGCCTTCAGCGCCTGGGCCGCCGCCTTGACGAAGAACGGCATCGGGGAGAGCTTGACGCCCTCGCGCGCCGCGAACGCGTCCTTGGCACGGGCGCGCAGCTTCATCAGACGGGTGACGTCGACCTCGACCACCGAGGACAGCTGGGCCTGCTCGTGCAGGGCCTTGACCATGTTGTCGCCGATGACCTTGCGGATCCGCGGCATCTTCACGGTCTGGCCGCGCAGCGGGGAGGCCTCCAGGGCGGGGGCCTTCCTCGCGGCGGGCGCGGCGGCAGCGGCGGCCGGAGCCGGAGCGGCGGCCTTGGCCGCCTCGGCGGCGGCGACCACGTCCTGCTTACGGATACGGCCGCCGACGCCGGTGCCCTTGACGGTGGACAGGTCGACGCCGTTCTCGGCGGCGAGCTTGCGCACCAGCGGGGTCACGTAGGCGCCCTCGTCCGTGGCCTGGGCGGCGGCCGCGGGCGCCTGCGGGGCCGGAGCCGGGGCGGCGGGAGCCGGGGCCGGGGCGGCCTGCTGCGGAGCCGGAGCCGGGGCGGCCGGAGCCGGAGCGGCCTGCTGCGGAGCCGGAGCCGGAGCCGGGGCCGGGGCCGGAGCGGCGGGGGCGGGAGCCGGAGCGGCCGGGGCCGGGGCCGGGGCCGGAGCGGCGGGGGCGGGAGCCGGAGCGGCCGGGGCCGGGGCGGGCTGCGCCGGGGCCTCGGGAGCGGCCGGGGCGGGGGCGGCGGCCGGCGCGGCACCGGCCTCGCCGATGACGGCGAGCTTGGCGCCGACCTCGGCCGTCTCGTCCTCGCCGACCACGATCTCCAGCAGCGTGCCGGAGGCGGGCGCGGGAATCTCGGTGTCGACCTTGTCCGTCGACACCTCCAGCAGCGGCTCGTCGGCCTCGACGGTGTCACCGACCGACTTCAGCCAGCGGGTGACGGTGCCCTCGGTGACGGACTCGCCGAGCGCGGGCAGGACCACGTCCGTGCCCTCGGCGGAACCGCCGCCGGCCGCGGCCTCGGCGCTGGGCGCCGGAGCCGGGGCGGGCTGCTCGGTGGACGGCTGGGCCTGCGGCTGCGGCTCGGGAGCCGGCGGTGCGGCCTGCTCGGCGGCCGGGGCCTGCTCGGCTGCCGGAGCGGCCGCGGGGGCGCCGCTGCCGTCGTCGATCAGGGCAAGTTCGGCGCCGACCTCGACCGTCTCGTCCTCGGCGACCTTGATGGAGGACAGCACGCCGGAAGCGGGAGAGGGGATCTCGGTGTCGACCTTGTCGGTGGAGACCTCGAGCAGCGGCTCGTCGGCCTCGACGCGCTCACCCTCGGCCTTCAGCCACCGGGTGACAGTGCCCTCGGTGACGCTCTCGCCGAGCGCCGGAAGGGTTACGGAAACCGCCATGGTTTCGGTTGCTCCTTTAAAAGTGCGGAAGTCTGTGTCGTAGCGCCCGATGACCGAGAGCGTCAGTCGTGGGAGTGAAGGGGCTTTCCGGCCAGCGCCAGGTGAGCCTCGCCCATCGCCTCGTTCTGCGTCGGGTGGGCGTGGATGAGCTGGGCCACCTCGGCCGGCAGCGCCTCCCAGTTGTAGATCAGCTGCGCTTCGCCGACCTGCTCGCCCATGCGGTCACCGACCATGTGGACGCCGACCACCGCACCGTCCTTGACCTGGACGAGCTTGATCTCGCCCGCGGTCTTGAGGATCTTGCTCTTGCCGTTGCCCGCCAGGTTGTACTTCAGGGCGACGACCTTGTCCGCTCCGTAGATCTCCTTGGCCTTGGCCTCGGTGATGCCGACGGAGGCGACCTCCGGGTGGCAGTACGTCACCCGCGGGACACCGTCGTAGTCGATCGGGACGGTCTTGAGACCGGCCAGCCGCTCCGCCACCAGGATGCCCTCGGCGAAGCCGACGTGCGCGAGCTGGAGCGTCGGGACGAGGTCACCGACGGCGGAGACGGTCGGGACGTTGGTGCGCATGTACTCGTCGACCAGGACGTAGCCGCGGTCCATGGCGACCCCGGACTCCTCGTAGCCCAGCCCCTGCGAGACCGGGCCGCGGCCGATGGCGACGAGCAGGACCTCGGCCTCGAACTCCTTGCCGTCCGCCAGGGTGACCTTGACGCCGTCCTGGGTGTACTCGGCCTTCTGGAAGAAGGTGCCCAGGTTGAACTTGATGCCGCGCTTGCGGAAGGCGCGCTCCAACAGCTTGGAGCTGTTCTCGTCCTCGACCGGGACGAGGTGCTTGAGGCCCTCGACGATCGTGACCTCGGTGCCGAACGACTTCCACGCGGACGCGAACTCGACGCCGATGACGCCGCCGCCCAGGACGATCGCGGACTTCGGCACGCGGTCCAGGACCAGGGCGTGGTCGGAGGAGATGATGCGGTTGCCGTCGATCTCCAGGCCCGGCAGCGACTTCGGCACGGAGCCGGTCGCCAGCAGCACGTGGCGGCCCTGGACCCGCTGACCGTTCACGTCGACGGAAGTGGGCGAGGACAGCCGGCCCTCGCCCTCGATGTAGGTGACCTTGCGGGAGGCGATCAGCCCCTGCAGGCCCTTGTACAGGCCGGCGATCACGTCGTCCTTGTACTTGTGGACGGCCGCCATGTCGATGCCCTCGAAGGTGGCCTTCACACCGAACTGCTCGCTCTCGCGCGCCTGGTCGGCGATCTCGCCCGCGTGCAGCAGGGCCTTCGTGGGGATGCAGCCGTTGTGCAGGCAGGTACCGCCGACCTTGCCCTTCTCGATCAGGGCGACGTCCAGGCCCAGCTGCGCCCCGCGCAGCGCCGCGGCGTAACCACCGCTGCCACCGCCGAGGATCACTAGGTCGAAAACGGTGCTGGCGTCGTTCGCCACGTCACGTCCTCCATGCATGTGCGCCACGCCGGTCTCCAGTGACCGGTCGGCGGCTGGTGTCCGGCCGCTCATTGTTCTCGGCCCTTGGGTGGGGCCCTGTCCTGCCGAGCCCTATCCTCGCACTTGTCGGGGCGGTACGAGACGCGGGGCCGTGGTGTGAGACGTCCCACTCCCGCTGCCGGGGCCTCGCCCTACCCGCGTGCGAGGCCCCGTCACCGGACGAAGGGTCAGCTCAGGTCGCCGGAGGCGGCCCGCTCCGCCAGGCGGACCAGCGTGCGCACCGCCGAGCCCGTACCGCCCTTCGGCGTGTACCCGAACGGGCCGCCCTCATTGAAGGCCGGGCCGGCGATGTCGAGGTGGGCCCAGGTGATGCCCTCGCCGACGAACTCGCGAAGGAACAGACCCGCGACCAGACCGCCGCCCATCCGCTCACCCATGTTGGCGATGTCGGCGGTGGCCGAGTCCATGCCCTTGCGCAGGTGCTCCGGCAGCGGCATCGGCCAGGACGGCTCGCCGGCCTCCTCGGCGGCCTCGTGCACCGCGGAGCGGAACGCGTCGTCGTTCGCCATGATGCCGAACGTGCGGTTGCCGAGCGCCAGCATCATCGCGCCGGTGAGGGTCGCGACGTCCACGATGGCGTCCGGCTTCTCCTGGGAGGCTGCCCACAGCGCGTCCGCGAGGACGAGCCGGCCCTCGGCGTCGGTGTTGAGCACCTCCACGGTCTTGCCGCTGAACATGCGCAGCACGTCGCCCGGGCGCGTCGCCGAGCCGGACGGCATGTTCTCGGCCAGCGCCAGCCAGCCGGTGACGTTGACCTCCAGGCCGAGGCGGGCGGCGGCGACGACCGCGGCGAACACCGCGGCGGCTCCGCTCATGTCGCACTTCATCGTCTCGTTGTGACCGGCCGGCTTCAGCGAGATGCCGCCCGAGTCGTAGGTGATGCCCTTGCCGACCAGGGCGAGGTGCTTCTTCGCCTTGGACGAGGTGTACGACAGCTTCACCAGGCGCGGACCGGACGCCGAACCGGCGCCGACGCCGAGGATGCCGCCGTAGCCGCCCTTGGTGAGGGCCTTCTCGTCGAGCACCTGCACCTTGATGCCGTGCTCCTTGGCCGCCACCTGGGCGACGGCGGCGAACGCCTCGGGGTCGAGGTCGTTCGGCGGGGTGTTGATGAGGTCGCGGGCACGGTTGAGCTCCTCGGCGACGGCGGTGGCGCGCTCGACGGCGGCCTTGTACGCCTTGTCGCGGGGCTTGCCGCCGAGCAGCGCGGCCTCGGCGAGCGGGCCCTTGCCCTTCTTGCCGTTCTTCGCGGAGTCGCCGTTGTCCTTGTAGGCGTCGAAGGAGTACGCGCCGAGCAGGACCCCCTCGGCGACCGCGCCGGCGTCGGCGGCGTCCGTCAGGGGCAGGGCGAACGCGGCCTTCTTGGTACCGGCGAGAGCGCGGGCGGCCACACCGGCCGCCTTGCGCAGCGCCTCGGTGCCGTAGCCGGAATCCTTCCCGGGCTGGGCGCCGAGGCCCACCGCCACCACGAGCGGCGCCTTGAAGCCGGCCGGCGCGGGGAGCTTCGTCACCTCGCCCTCGGCACCGGATGCGCCGAGGGTCTCCAGGACGCCGGCGAGCCGGCCGTCGTACGCCTGGTCCACCGCCTCGGCGCCCGGTGCGACGACGGGGCCCTGGGGCTTCGCGGCGGAGCCCTTGGCGACGCCGATCACGATCGCGTCGGCCCGCAGGCCCGGGACCGAGGCGGTGCTGAGAGTGAGAGCAGTCACGGTGGTGAAATCTCGCTTCCGATGTGAAGGTGCAGTGGCCGAAAGGTGTGGGTCGACCGGGCCCGGCAGCCGACCCTAGTTGTGCTGTTCGGGTGCGGTCCCGTCGGGGCCTTCCCCGGTGCGGCAGACACTCGGACGAGCCTACGCGCGTCTGTGCGTGTGCTCATTCCCGCGGCTGTTCACCTTTTGGTGACGTCGTGGCCATGTCCGGGGCCTCGCCGCGGGAACCGCCGGACGGCGACGATCATCCTTGTCAGTCCCTGCGTGCCCCCGTACCGCTGCCCGCCCGACCTTCCTGGAGACCCCCCGGTGAGACGACTGTTCCCGCTTGTCATGCTGCTCGCCCTGTTGTCGGCGGCCTGCACCACCGCGCCCGGGCCCGATCCGAAGTCGCCGTCCGGCGACCGCTGGCGGCCCCGGCCGGGCATCGCCTGGCAGTGGCAGCTCAGCGGGCGGCTCGACACCTCCGTCGACGTCCCCGTGTACGACATCGACGGCTTCGACCACTCCCGCGCCACGGTCGCGAAGCTGCACCGTGACGGCCGCAGGGTCATCTGCTACCTGTCCACCGGCGCCTGGGAGGACTTCCGGCCGGACGCCGACGACTTCCCCGGGTCGGTGATCGGCCGGGGCAACGGCTGGGAGGGTGAGCGCTGGCTGGACATCCGCCGCACCGACGTCCTGGAGCCGCTCATGGCCGAGCGCCTCGACATGTGCCGCGACAAGGGATTCGACGCGGTGGAGCCGGACAACATGGACGGCTACCGCAACCGCACCGGCTTCCCGCTCACCGCTGCCGACCAGCTCCGTTACAACCGCCTGATCGCCCGGCTCGCCCACGAGCGCGGACTGGCCGTGGGCCTGAAGAACGACCTGGACCAGATCCCCCGGCTGGTCGACGACTTCGACTTCGCGGTCAACGAACAGTGCGCCCAGTACGACGAGTGCGACGAGCTGACGCCGTTCGTCGAGGCGGGCAAGGCCGTCTTCCACGTCGAGTACGAGGTGCCCACCAGCCGCTTCTGCGCCGACTCCCGGCGCCTGAAGCTGAGTTCCCTGCTCAAGAAATACGCACTGGACGCGTGGCGCCGACCCTGCTGAGGCCCAGACCCGTCACCGAGGTGCCCGCCACCCGGTCGGCGAGGGAACGGCGGCCGGGGCCGAACACCGGCAGGGCGTTGAACAGGAACAGCGCCACCGCGACCAGCCACACCAGCACCGACAGCGCGACCTCACCCTCGATCAGCAGCACACAGGCCACCGCGTACACGGCGACGTCGGTGGCCGTGGTCACCGCTGCCCTGAGCGCCGCCCGGCCGGGCCTTCGCGGGGTGACGTTCAGGCCGGTCAGTCCCTTGCCGATCGTGCGTCCGGTCAGGGCGAGAGACCCCCACTGATAGAGGAACGTCGTGACGACCAGCAGTCCGAAGGCCTGCTCCACGTAGAGCACCGACTTGTCCCACAGGGACACGCCGAGGTCCCCGGAGGCGTCGATCACGTCACCGCGCGAGGTCAGCAGGTCGAAGCCGCTGCGGGCGGTGAGTTCGGGAACGTCGGTGACCAGGGCGGATATGCGGTTGAAGGTGAGTACCGCGAGCAGTGAGGCCAGCGTCACCACCAGTGCGAAGTCGATGACCCAGGCCAGTGCGCGACGGAATGCCGGCATCAACGTCCCCCGTTGTCTCGTCAGTTCGGCCGACCACGGTAGCGGGCGGGAGCCGCGTGGCCACAGGGGGCCGGGGAGATCGTTTCCGCCCGGTGACATGACGGCCGTGGTGGCCGCCGCACCGTCTCCGTGATCACACATACGTGCGAGAAAAGTCGAACGTCACCCGAATGCCGGGTGGGAAAGCGCGCCACGCGCAGGGCTTCGGACGCAGCCGGTCGTCGTCCCGCCATGCTGCCTGGGGGATTCTGCCCACGCCTGTAGGAGGACTTGCACAGTGGCGGACAAGAGCACAGTGGACTCACTCGACGAGGAGACCTACGAGGACGAGCTGCCGGTCCGGCGCCAGAGGCCCGGCAACGTCGTGGTCAAATGGCTGACGACCACCGATCACAAGACGATCGGCACGCTCTATCTCACCACCTCGTTCGGATTCTTCGTGCTGGGCGGGATCCTGGCGCTGGTGATGCGTGCCGAGCTGGCCCGGCCGGGTCTGCAGATCGTGTCGACCGAGCAGTTCAACCAGTCGTTCACGATGCACGGCACGATCATGCTGCTGCTGTTCGCGACGCCGCTCTTCGTGGGCTTCGCGAACTGGATCATGCCGCTGCAGATCGGCGCGCCCGATGTCGCCTTCCCCCGGCTGAACATGTTCTCCTACTGGCTGTTCCTGCTCGGTTCCCTGATCGCGCTCTCCGGCTTCCTCACCCCCAACGGGGCGGCCGACTTCGGCTGGTTCGCCTACACCCCGCTGTCGGACGCGACCCGCTCACCGGGTGTCGGCGGTGACCTGTGGATCATGGGTCTGGGGCTCTCCGGTTTCGGAACCATCCTCGGTTCGGTCAACTTCATCACCACCATCATCTGCATGCGCGCACCCGGCATGACGATGTTCCGCATGCCGATCTTCACCTGGAACGTGCTGCTCACGGCGCTGCTGGCACTGCTGGTGTTCCCGGTGCTGGCGGCGGCGCTGTTCGCGCTGGAGGCGGACCGCACGTTCGGGGCGCACATCTACGACGCGGCCAACGGCGGGCCGATCCTGTGGCAGCACCTGTTCTGGTTCTTCGGCCACCCCGAGGTGTACATCATCGCGCTGCCGTTCTTCGGCATCGTCTCCGAGATCGTCCCGGTCTTCTCCCGCAAGCCGATCTTCGGGTACCTGGGCCTGATCGGCGCGACCATCGCCATCGCGGGCCTGTCGATGACGGTGTGGGCGCACCACATGTTCGCCACCGGCGCGGTGCTGCTGCCGTTCTTCTCCTTCATGACCTTCCTGATCGCCATTCCCACCGGGGTGAAGTTCTTCAACTGGATCGGCACCATGTGGAAGGGGTCCCTGAGCTTCGAGACACCGATGCTGTGGTCCCTGGGCTTCCTGGTCACGTTCCTGTTCGGTGGTCTGACCGGCGTGATCCTGGCCTCGCCGCCGCTGGACTTCCACGTCACGGACTCGTACTTCGTGGTGGCGCACTTCCACTACGTGGTGTTCGGCACGGTCGTGTTCGCGATGTTCGCCGGCTTCCACTTCTGGTGGCCGAAGTTCACCGGCAAGATGCTGGACGAGCGTCTGGGCAAGATCACCTTCTGGACGCTGTTCTTCGGCTTCCACGGCACGTTCCTCGTCCAGCACTGGCTGGGCGTCGAGGGCATGCCGCGCCGGTATCCGGACTACCTCGCGGCCGACGGGTTCACCGCTTTGAACACGGTCTCCACGATCGCCTCGTTCCTGCTCGGCTTGTCGCTGCTGCCGTTCTTCTACAACATCTGGAAGACGGCCAAGTACGGCAAGCCGGTCGGCGTGGACGACCCGTGGGGCTACGGACGTTCCCTGGAGTGGGCGACCTCCTGCCCGCCGCCGCGGCACAACTTCCTCACCCTGCCGAAGGTCCGCAGCGAGTCCCCGGCGTTCGACCTGCACCACCCGGACATCGCCGCCATCGACGACCTCGAGAACCATCCCCAGGAGTCCGTGACCGTGGCTCCCGGTGACAAGCAGCGATGAGGTCAGGGCCCGGAACGCGGAGGGAGCGTGTGAACCACCGTGAGGACAGCGATCTCGGTCTGACCCGGCTCGAGGGCCACCTCCTGTGGGCCGCCGAGGTCGAGGCGGCCCGACGCGAGGCCGACCGGTTCACCGGAGAACTGCCGTGGTTGACGACCGCGCAGCGCGAAGAGGTGGAACGCGTGTACCGGGCCGACCGGATCGCCGCCTCCCGGGCCACCCTGGAGCGGATCTGCGACCGTGCGGCCGAGCTGCGCACCGAGTACGAGGCACGCTACCGGCGGCTCCGGGCGCGCTGTGTCGCCCTCACCGTCCTGGCGGTGGCGGGCGGTGCGGGCACGGCGATCGCCACGATCCTCGTCCGGCCGTGACAGCCTGGTTCCGAGGTGGTCTCAGCCCAGTGCGGAGACGACGAGCGCGGTGGTCGCCGCCGTCTCCGCGAGCCCGCCGAACACATCGCCCGTGACCCCGCCGAAACGGCGGACACAGTGCCTCAGCAGCAGTTCGGCGACGGCGACGGCCAGCACCACCGCGAGCACGGCACGCAGGACGCCGTACGCTCCCAGGAACGAGCTCCCGGCCGCCACGAGCCCGGTGACGGCGAGCGCGGCGCCCACCGCGCCCGGCACCGGCACCACCCCGGCGACCGCCGCGCCCAGTCCCTCCGGCCGGGCGGGCGGAACACCCTCACGGGCGGCCAGCGTGAGCGTGAGCCGCGCCGCGACCGCCGAGACGACGGCAGCGGACGCACCCCGTGCCCAGTCGTGGCCGTATGCCTGCGCCAGCGCGGCCACCTGCGCCAGCAGGACGAGGACCAGGGTGAGCACACCGAACGGGCCGATGTCCGACTGCTTCATGATCCGTAGCGCGTCCTCGGCGGGCCTGGCGCTGCCGAGCCCGTCCGCGGTGTCGGCGAGCCCGTCGAGATGCAGTCCCCGGGTCAGGGCGGCCGGTACGGAGACGGTGGCCACGGCGGCGAGGAGTGCGCCCGCGCCGAGGAACAGCAGGAGGAGGCCCATCGCGGCGGCCAGGACGCCGACCACCAGGCCGACCAACGGGACGCACAGCATTCCGGCGCGCGCGGCCGGCCGGTCCCACCGGGTGACCGCGACCGGGAGCACGCTGAGCGTGCCGAAGGCGAAGCGGAGGCCGTCGGCGGGTGATGCCGGGGAGGGTGCGGGAGGGGGTATGGCGGGGGGCGTGGACACCGACGCAGATTACCCGCCTGCCCCAACGGTTGCCGAGGCGTTGTGACAATGATGGATAAAGTACGCGCATGGGACATTGGCTGGATCGGAACATCATCGAGCCGGGCAAACTGCCGCTGCTCCTGGCGTTGGCCGCTTTTGTCCTTACCTTTGTCATCACCCGGGCCATCACACGGCTGATCCGGGCCGGCAAGGGGCCCTTCGGCAACGTGACGGCGGGCTCGGTGCACATCCACCACGTGGTGCCCGGCGTCGTCCTCACCGTGATCGGCGGGTTCGGCGCGGTGGCGGGCGGCCGGCACGGCTTCGGTTCGGCGCTCAGTGCGGTGATCTTCGGAATGGGCGCGGGGCTGGTCCTGGACGAGTTCGCGCTCATCCTGCACCTCGACGACGTGTACTGGAGCGAGGCCGGGCGCAAGAGCGTGGAGATGGTCGTCCTCACCGCCGCGTTGGTCGGACTGCTGCTGGCCGGCTTCGCGCCGTTCGGCGTCAACGACCTCTCCGAGGACGAGCTCCAGAACCGTGCGGGGGTCGCCGGGACCGTCGGCGTGAACTTCCTCTTCGCGCTGATCGCGCTGAGCAAGGGCAAGGCGCGGGTAGCCGTGTTCGGGGTGGTCATTCCGGCGGTGGCGCTGCTCGGCTCGCTGCGGCTGGCCCGGCCGGGGTCCTTGTGGGCGAGGCGCTTCTACCGGCGGCGGCCGCGGGCGCGGGCGCGGGCGGTACTGCGCGCCTACCACCACGACCGCAGGTGGTCCGGGCCCCGCCGGGCGTTCCAGGACTGGCTCGGCGGCAAACCGGATCCGCCCCGTCCCCTGGAGCGCGGCTGACCTCTCGCGCCCCCAGACCCTCCTCGCAGCCACGCGGTGGAGCCCCGCGCCGCTGGAGGGGCGCGGGGAACCGTGCGAGCGACCACCCGACCACCCAGCCGCACTTCGGGTTCGACGGAGCAGCGCCCCTTGAGGACGGGAAGGGAAGGGACGGGAAGGGAAGGGAAGGGAAGGGAAGGCGTGGTGGCGGGGGCGAGAAAAGGCACCCGCCGCGGTATCACTCCGCCTTCGCCGACTCCTCCGCCTCCGCCTCCGGCTGCTCCGACTCCTCCCGCAGTTCCGGCAACTCCGCGGCCAACGCCGCCGCCGCCTGGACCAGGGGAAGGGCGAGCAGTGCCCCCGCACCCTCCCCGACGGTCACCCCCTGCGACAGCAGCGGCTCCAGCGCCATCCGGTCCAGCGCCTTCGCCTGCCCCGGTTCACCGCTCGCATGGGCCGCCAGCCACCAGTCCGGCGCCCGGAACGCCACCCGCTGCGCCACCAGCGCGCACGCCGCCGTCACCACCCCGTCCAGCACGACGGGCAGCTTGCGCACGGCCGCCTGCAACAGGAAGCCCGTCATCGCGGTCAGGTCGGCCCCGCCCACCGTCGCCAGCAACCGCAACTGATCGCCCAGCACCGGCCGCGCCCGCCGCAGCGCGTCACGGATCGCCGCACACTTGCGCATCCACGCCAGGTCGTCGATCGCCAGCCCTCCGCGCCCGGTCACCACCGACGCGTCCGTCCCGCACAGCGCGGCCACCAGTACGCCCGCCGCGGTGGTCCCGCCCACGCTCACATCGCCCAGCACCACGAGATCCGTACCGGAGTCGGCCTCCTCGTCGGCCACGGCCATCCCCGCGCGGAACGCCGCCTCGGCCTCCTCAGGGCTCAGGGCGTCCTCGATGTCGATGCGCCCGCTGCCCCGCCGCACACGGTGCCGCACGACGTCCCCGGGCAGTCCCGCGGGATCGCAGTCCAGGGCCATGTCGACCACCCGTACCGGCACTCCCAGCCGCCGCGCCAGCACCGACACCGGACGGCCGCCGTCCAGCACGTCCCGCACCAGTTGCACGGCGCTGCCCGCGGCCCGGGCGGAGACATCCAGCGCGGCGATCCCGTGATCACCGGCGAACAGCACCACGCGCGGCCGTTCGATCGGCCGCACCGGCACCGCGGACTGGGCCGCCGCCAGCCACTCACCGAGGTCGTCGAGCCGGCCCAGCGATCCGGGCGGCACGATCCGGCGTTCCCGCCGGGCCTCCGCGTCGCGGCGCACCCCGCTGTCCGGACGCTCGATCAGATCGGTGAAGTCGTCGAGATTAAGCGAGCTCATTCGCCGAACAGTACCGGCCCCGGTCGAACGTCATGCGGCGCCGGTGGGGCCGCCGTGCACGGCCTCACCCCCACCACGCCACCCCGGCGCCGTTGCACCCCGGAAGGCCCTCCCGTCCGTAACGTTTTGCCATGTATTGCCGGACATTCATCCGTCCGTCCCACCCGCCCTCGTACGTCCCCTCACTTCCGCGCCGTACGCCCTCACGCAGGGAGCCGCCCATGTCCGCACCCACCCCAGACACCGCGATCCCCGCTCCCCACGGCTCCGCCCGGGTGCACGAGCCGCGCCGCGAGGACTGCCCCTGGTGCGGCTCCGCGCGGCTGCGCAACCGATTGAGAACCGGCGACCTGCGGCGGCACCGGCCCGGCCTGTTCACCGTCGACGAGTGCCGGGACTGCGGCCACACCTTCCAGAACCCGCGCCTCACCGCCGAGGGCCTCGCCTTCTACCGGCGGGCCGTACGCGGCGCCCCCCGGGACCCGGCCACCGAACGCGTCCTCGCCCTGCACGCCGTACGGCACCGCCGACGCGCCGCCGCCCGCGCGATGCTCCCGTTCGGGGAACCGGAGAGCTGGCTGGACGTCGGGACCGGACTCGCCCGCTTCCCGGACACCGCGCGGGAGTTCTTCCCGTACACCGCCTTCGACGGCACCGACCTCACCGTGCGCGTCGACAGGGCCCGTGCGCTCGGCCGCGTCGAGGAGGCCCACATCGGGCCCCTGACCGATCCGAGGGTCATGGCCCGGCTGGCCGGCCGCTACGACGTGGTCAGCCTGCTGCACCACCTGGAACACACCACGGATCCCCGCGCGGAGCTCCACGCGGCCCTCGACGCCCTGCGCCCCGGCGGTCACCTGCTCATCGAGACCCTCGACCCCCGCTGTGCCTTCGCCGCCCTGTTCGGCCGCTGGTGGCTGCCCTACGACCAGCCCCGCCGACTGCACATGATGCCCCGGAGCAACCTCCGTACGGAGCTCGAGACACGCGGCTGCACACTCGTCTCCGCCGGGCACCGCGCCGCGCACGTACCGCACGACCTGGCGGGCCTGACCGCCCTCGCCCTCTCCCACACCCTGCCCGCCCCGGACACCCCCTGGCGTGCCATCCCGCCGACGCCGTTCCAGCGGCATCTGCGGACGGTGCTGCTCCGCGCGGGCACGCCGCTGGTCGTCGCCGCCGCGGTGACCGACCTGGCTCTCGCGCCCCTGGTGCGCCACACCCCGTTCGCCAACGCCTACCGGATCATCGCCCGCAAGCCGAAGCCCTGACCCGGTCCCGGTTCGCGCCCGCCGTGCCGTTGCGCGGGCGCCATCCCGGTGGTCGCGGTGACGGCCCGGCCGGGCCGGGTCACCCCCGCAGGACGAGTGCCTGCCCCGCAACCACCAGCAGCACCTGCTCGCACTCCTGCGCGAAAGCCGCGTTCAGCCGCCCCAGTTCGTCCCGGTACCGGCGGCCGGACGCGGTGGCGGGCACGATGCCCGAGCCCACCTCGTTGGACACGGCGACCACCGTCCGAGAGGTTTCGCGCACCGCGTTCGTCAGTGCCCGCACCCGCTTCCGCAGCGCCCGCTCCCCGCCGTCCGCCCACTCGGCGTCGTCCCACGCCCCCACGGCATCCATCGCGTCCGTCAGCCACAGCGACAGACAGTCCACCAGCAGGGGTGGCCCGTCGTCCGTCAGCAGCGGCACCAGATCACAGGTCTCGACGGTCCGCCACGATCCCGGCCGCCGCTCCTGATGCGCCGACACCCGCGCCACCCACTCGGTGTCCCCGCCCCGCGACCCGCCGGTCGCCGCGTACAGCACCTCCGGGAACGACTCCAGCCGGCGCTCGGCCTCCACCGACTTGCCCGAGCGCGCTCCGCCCAGCACCAGCGTCCTGCGCGGTACGTCGGGCACGTCCTCGTAGGCTCCGACCTCCAGCGCGGTCCCGTCCGGCACGGCGCGGGCTCCGGCCGCCGCGAGCCGGCGCCGCAACTCCGGCCCCGGTGGCACGTCGTGGTCCAGATGGACGCAGACGACATCCGTGGTCGGGCCGACCGCACCCACGTCCCGCAGCCGTGCCAGCGCGTCCGGGCGCCCCACCACGTCCAGCAGCACCATCGCGTACGACTCGGCCGGCTCCTCCAGCCCGGCGGGCGCCCCGCCCGGCGGCAGGTACAGCAGCCGCTGTCCGTCCGGACCGGTCACCGCGTACCCGGTGCCGGGTGCGTCCAGCGCCACCGCCCGGACCCGATGGCCCGTCAGCAGGGTCAACTCACGCCCGTCCGGCACCCGCCCCGGATGCGGCAGCCCGGCCGGCACCTCCACCGCCGGGCCGTCGTGCGGGTGCGACAGCAGCACCTGGCGCACGCCGCCCAGTGAACGGCCCGCGCGCGCGGCCGCGAACGCCGCGCCCGGCGTGAGGTCGAGCAGCAGCGTCCCGTCCACGAGCAGCGAGGTGGCCGCCCGCGCGTCCGCGCCGAGCGCGGACGCGCACGCGGCGCAGGGACAGAAGGGGCGGGGCAGTCCCGCGGGGGCACCGGTGCCGAGCAGAGTCAGTTCCACGGACCCGATTTTCTCCTGTCCCCACGACCGCTGCCCGTCCGACTAGGCTTCCGGGCAGGAGCCGGACCGAGATCCGGCTTCTGTCGTGCAGTGTGTTCACACCATGGAGGCGTACATGGCGGCATGGACGTGGCGGTTCGAGAAGGCCGACGGGACGCAGGTCGAGCCCGCGGTGCCGCCGGAGGAGTTCCCCACACAGGGGGACGCCGAGTCCTGGGTCGGGGAGAACTGGAAGGCCCTCGCGGAGGGCGGCGCCGACCAGGTACGACTGCTGGAGGACACCACGGAGATCTACGGCCCGATGAGCCTCCACGCGGAAGCGGACGCGGAAGCGGAAGCGGACGCCGAAGAGGCGTGAACCCCGGGGGCGGGACCGAACAATGGTCTTCGCCCCGCGGCCCAGCCGCATTCCGGTACAGCCCCGCGCCCCTTTCGAGGGCGCGGGGCTGTACCGGAATGCGGGGCGCGAAGGGGGTCGGGGGGCGCAGCACCCAGGGACGGGAGGGGGTGGCGCGGGCGAAAGCCCGGCTCCCGTCTCAGCCCCGGACCCCGCACAGATGCAGCAGTGAGGCGACCCCCCGGTACGGGTCCGTCCGCCCGGCCCGGTCCTCGACCGCGAGCAAGGTGTCCAGATCGGCCGGAAGGCACGCGTCGTCCGCCAGGGTCTCCGTGAAGACCCGCACCCCGTACCAGGCGTGCAGCGGTGCCCCGATCCCCGCGAGGGTCGACGTCAGCCTCTTCAGCCCGTAGCGCGTCGTGCAGAAGCCCGCCAGCGCCCCGGCCCAGTCCCCGGACAGACCCGCCCGCATCGCCGGCGCGTCGCCGTTGCGCACCAGCAGGGACAGCATTCCGCCGGGCGCCAGCATCCGCGCCACGCCCGCCAGCAGTGCGTCCGGCTCCTCGACGTACATGAGCACGCCATGACACAACACCACGTCGAAGCTGCCCGGCAGGAAGTGCACGCCGGTGTCTCCGGCCTGGCCCTCGATGATCCGCATCCGCTCCCGGATGCCCTCGGGCTGCCCGGCGAGGGACTCCCGCGCGGCGGAGATCATCGTCGCGTCCTGTTCGACACCGGTCACCTGATGACCGGCCCGGGCCAGCCGGAGCGCCTGCGCGCCCCGGCCCATGCCCACGTCGAGCACCCGCAGCCGCCGTCCGACCGGGAAACGCCCGACTATCTGCTCCTCCAGCTGGCGGGCCACCAGCTCCTGCCGCACGACGTCCCGGAGACCGCCGAGCCCGCTCAGCCGGTCGGTTGCCGCACCGTCGGCGAACGGCGTGGTGCTCAGGGCCGCTCCCCGCGCTTGACCTGCGGCTTGGGCAGCCGCAGCCGACGCATCTGGAGCGAGCGCATCAGGGCGTACGCCACCGCACCGCGCCGGTTGTCACCGGGGAAACGCTCCGCGAGCCGCTTCTTCAGCCGGAACCCGGTCACGAACGAGTCGAGCACGATCATCACGATGACCAACAGCCACAGCAACAGCGCCGCGTTCTGCAGTTGGGGCACCTGGACCAGGCTCAGCACCAGGATGATCACGGCCATCGGCAGGAAGTACTCCGCGATGTTGAACCGTGAATCGACGAAATCGCGCGCGAACCGGCGCACCGGCCCCTTGTCACGGGCGGGCAGATAGCGCTCGTCACCGCTGGCCAGTGCCTGGCGCTGACGCTCCATCGCGCTGCGGCGCTCCTCCCGCTGCCGCTTGGCGGCCTCCTTGCGCGTCATCGACGTGTTGGCCACGCTGCGGCGCTGCGACTGGGCCACGCTGCGCTTGGGTGTGGGGCGGCCCTTCGGGGCCTCCGGGTGACGGGTCTGCTTGGAGTCGGTCACCGTCGCCTTGTCGGCGACCGATGCCTTCTCTTCCTTTGAACGGCTACGGAACACAAAACCCAAGGGTACGGGGTGCCCAGGGTTGGACCGCAGCCCTCCGGGGAACGATCCGGCAACACCGGACGTCTCCAAAAGGACAGGAGGGGACGTAGTGCGGCTCTCCGGGGCATCCGGCGAGCCGTCCCCGGGAACCACCTACTCCCTACGCCGGAGCGGAAGAGCACTCAGTCGTCCTTGGGGATGAGCGCATCCGTCCCCGAACAGTGCGGTAATGGATGCAGGGCCCGTACTGTGGGTTCTGTTGCAGTCGCTGGAGCTGGAGTCCGTCAGAAGGGGGCGCGCGAAGCCCATGAGCGGTGTCATGAAGCGTATGGGGATGATCTTCCGCGCGAAGGCGAACAAGGCCCTTGACCGGGCCGAGGACCCGCGCGAAACCCTCGATTACTCGTACCAGAAACAGCTGGAGCTGCTCCAGAAGGTCCGCCGCGGCGTCGCCGACGTGGCGACCTCGCGCAAGCGGCTGGAGCTCCAGCTCAACCAGCTCCAGTCTCAGTCGGGCAAGCTGGAGGACCAGGGCCGCAAGGCACTCGCGCTCGGTCGTGAGGACCTGGCGCGCGAGGCGCTCTCCCGCCGTGCCGCGTTGCAGCAGCAGGTGACGGACCTGGAGACCCAGCACGCCACGCTCCAGGGCGAGGAGGAGAAGCTCACCCTCGCGGCCCAGCGCCTCCAGGCCAAGGTGGACGCCTTCCGGACGAAGAAGGAGACCATCAAGGCCACCTACACGGCGGCCCAGGCGCAGACCCGGATCGGCGAGGCCTTCTCCGGCATCTCCGAGGAGATGGGCGACGTCGGCCTGGCGATCCAGCGGGCCGAGGACAAGACCGCCCAGCTCCAGGCGCGGGCCGGCGCGATCGACGAGCTGCTCGCCTCCGGTGCCCTGGACGACCAGTCCGGGATGCACAAGGACGACATTCAGGCCGAGCTGGACCGGCTCTCCGGTGGTACGGATGTGGAGCTGGAACTGCAGCGCATGAAGGCGGAGCTGGCCGGAGGCGGCAGTGACGACCGACAGGCCATCGAAGGCGGCCAGGACCAGGACCGCACGCAGTCCCAGCAGCAGCCGCAGGACACTCCGCGCTTCGACAAGCAGTAGCCCACGCCGAGGAGGGCGACATGATCGTACGGATCATGGGGGAGGGGCAGGTGACGCTGGCCGAGAGCCGGCTCGTCGAACTGGACAAACTGGACGAGGAACTGCTCGCCGAGATGGAGAACGGCGACGGGCCCGGCTTCCGCGCCACCTTGAAGGCGCTGCTGGCCAAAGTCCACGAACTGGGCGAGCCGGTGCCGGACGACTCCCTGGAGCCCTCCGACCTGATCCTCCCGTCCCCGGACGCGACCTTGGAGGAGGTCAGGGAGCTGCTGAGCGACGACGGCCTCATCCCGGGTACCTGACCAGCCCCGCGGGACAACACGTCTCGCCCGTCCGGCGACCGAGGACGAGGCCCTTCGGGACGAAGAGGGGTCCAGGGGAACGGCCCAGGGACCGTAACTCGGGCTACCGTACACAGCCGTGAGCACCCTGACACGCGCCCGGTGCCGGGCGAGGGCACACCCCTTCGCACTGGACGCGGCCCTGGCGGCAGGCGTCCTCGTGTGCATGGTCGTCGGCTCCTTCGCCGCCCCGTACGACCCCGAGGGCGTCACCTGGGGACTGCGCACCCCCGACCCGCTCAGCCTCGTCCTGATGGCGCTCGGCGCCGCCGCACTCGTCTTCCGCCGCCGCGCCCCCCGTACGGTGCTCGCCCTGGCCGGCGGCTTGTCCGTCGCGGAGTCCGTCACCGGCGACCCCCGCGCCCCCGTCGCCATGTGCGCCGTCGTCGCGCTCTACACCGTCGCCTCCACCACCGACCGCCCCACCACCTGGCGCATCGGCCTGCTCACCATGACCGTCCTCACCGGCACGGCGATGGCCGTCGGCCCTCTGCCCTGGTACGCCCAGGAGAACCTGGCGATCTTCGCCTGGACCGGGATCGGCGCCACCGCCGGGGACGCCGTCCGCAGCCGCCGCGCCTTCATCCGGGCGATCCGGGAGCGCGCCGAACGGGCCGAGCGCACCCGCGAGGAGGAGGCCCGCCGCCGGGTCGCCGAGGAGCGCCTGCGCATCGCCCGTGATCTGCACGACGTGGTCGCCCACCACATCGCCCTGGTCAACGTGCAGGCCGGAGTCGCCGCTCATGTCATGGACAAACGGCCCGACCAGGCCAAGGAGGCCCTCGCCCACGTCCGTGAGGCCAGCCGCTCCGCACTGGGCGAACTGCGCGCCACCGTCGGCCTGCTGCGCCAGTCCGGCGATCCCGAGGCGCCCACCGAGCCCGCTCCCGGCCTGGACCGCCTCGACGAGCTCGCGGGTACGTTCCGCAGCGCCGGACTGCGTGTCGAGGTCGCCCGCACCGACGAGGGCACCGACCTTCCCGCCGCCGTCGGCCTGGCCGCCTACCGGATCGTCCAGGAGGCCCTGACCAACGTGCAGAAGCACGCCGGCACCGAGGCGCGCGCCGAGGTCAGCGTCGTCCGCGTGGGACCGCACATCGAGGTCACCGTCCTCGACGACGGCAGCACCGGGGAGCACGAGCGGGCTCCCGGCGGCGGGCACGGACTGCTCGGCATGCGCGAGCGGGTCACCGCCCTGCGCGGCACCCTCACCACCGGTCCCCGCTACGGCGGCGGTTTCCGCGTCCATGCGATCCTTCCCGTCAAGACCCGCACGTCCGCAGCCGGGGACGGCCGCCCGTGACCACCCCGGCCCGCCCGTGACCACCGCGCCGCTGGAGTCCGTATGACGATCCGTGTCCTGCTCGCCGACGACCAGGCACTGCTGCGCAGCGCCTTCCGCGTGCTCGTCGACTCCGAGCCGGACATGGAGGTGGTGGGGGAGGCGTCCGACGGTGCGGAGGCGGTCCGGCTGGCCCGCGAGCAGCGCGCCGACGTCGTCCTCATGGACATCCGGATGCCCGGCACCGACGGGCTCGCCGCGACCCGCATGATCAGCGCGGATCCCGAACTCGCCGGGGTCCGGGTGGTGATACTGACGACCTTCGAGGTCGACGACTACGTGGTGCAGTCGCTGCGGGCCGGCGCCTCCGGCTTCCTCGGCAAGGGCTCCGAACCCGACGAGATGCTGAACGCCATCCGGATCGCCGCCGAGGGGGAGGCGCTGCTGTCCCCGGTGGCCACCAAAGGCCTGATCGCCCGCTTCCTCGCCCAGGAGGGCCCGGCCGGCCCCGACCGCGACCCGGACCGGGCCGGGAATCTGGACTCGCTCACCGTGCGCGAACGCGAGGTGCTCGGCCAGGTGGCCGGCGGCCACTCCAACGACGAGATCGCCGAACGCCTCGAGGTCAGTCCGCTGACCGTGAAGACCCACGTCAACCGGGCCATGGCCAAGCTGGGCGCCCGCGACCGGGCCCAGCTGGTGGTCATCGCCTACGAGTCGGGCCTGGTCCGTCCGAGGGTGGAGTAGCCCGGCGGGGCGTGTACTGCGGCCGGAGTATGCGCCAGATAAGGGATGGGACTTCGGGTCTACGGATCGGCCCCCGTCCATGGCCCAGGGTGGAGAGCGGGCGCTCACTCGGCCCAGGGTGGAGCGGGCCCTCACGTGCGCACGCGCCCGCTCTCCGGACTTCTGCCGCTCCACGGAAAAGAGACACTGACCATGTCCTGGCTGTCCAGATTCAGCCTCGCGCAACGGGCGCTGATCGGACTGATGTCGATCATCGCGCTCGTCTTCGGGGCGATCGCGATACCCCAGCTCAAGCAGCAGCTGCTGCCCACCATCGAACTGCCCATGGTGTCCGTGATCGCCCCGTACCAGGGCGCGTCCCCGGACGTGGTGGAGAAGCAGGTCGTCGACCCCATCGAGGACAGCCTGGAGGCCGTCGACGGCATCTCCGGTGTCACCTCGACGGCGAGCGAGGGCAACGCCGTGATCATGGCGTCCTTCGACTACGGCAACAACACCCAGCAGCTCGTCGCCGACGTCCAGCAGGCCGTCAACCGGGCCGGTGCCCGCCTCCCGGACGACGTCGACCCGCAGGTCGTCGCCGGTTCCACGGACGACATCCCGGCCGTGGTGCTCGCCGTCACCTCCGGCAAGGACCAGCAGGCGCTCGCCGACGAACTGGACCGGACCGTGGTGCCCGCGCTGGAGGGCATCGACGGCGTCGGCCAGGTCACGGTGGACGGCGTGCGCGACCTCCAGGTCACCGTCACCCCGGACACCGCGAAGCTGGCGAGGGCGGGTCTCACCCCGCAGTCGCTGGCGGCGGCCCTCCAGGCGGGCGGCGCGACCGTGCCGGCCGGCTCCTTCGACGAGGACGGCGCCAACCGCACCGTCCAGGTGGGCGGCGGCTTCACCTCGCTGCGGCAGATCGAGGACCTGAGGGTCACCGGCGAGCCCGGCAAGGGGAAGCCGGCCCGCCTCGGCGATGTCGCCACGGTCACGGAGGAGGAGGCCAGGGCCGACTCCCTCACCCGCACCAACGGCCGGCCCAGCCTCGCCGTGATGGTCACCATGGACCACGACGGCAGCGCGGTCGCCATCTCCGAGGCCGTCCAGGACAGGCTTCCGGAGCTGCGGAAGGACCTGGGCGAGGGCGCCACCCTCACGGTCGTCAGCGACCAGGGCCCGGCGGTGTCCAAGGCGATCGAGGGCCTGACCACCGAAGGTGCGCTCGGTCTGCTCTTCGCCGTTCTGGTGATCCTCGTCTTCCTGGCATCGGTCCGCTCCACCCTGGTCACGGCGGTGTCCATCCCGCTGTCCGTGGTCCTCGCCCTGATCGTGCTGTGGACGCGCGACCTGTCGCTGAACATGCTGACACTGGGCGCCCTGACCATCGCCATCGGCCGGGTCGTGGACGACTCCATCGTCGTCCTGGAGAACATCAAGCGGCACCTCGGCTACGGCGAGGAGCGCCACGAGGCGATCATGAGGGCGGTGCGCGAGGTGGCCGGCGCGGTCACGTCCGCGACCCTCACCACCGTCGCCGTCTTCCTGCCGATCGGTCTGGTGGGTGGCATGGTGGGCGAGCTGTTCGGCTCCTTCAGCCTCACCGTCACCGCCGCGCTGCTGGCGTCCCTGCTGGTGTCGCTGACGGTCGTCCCGGTGCTGTCGTACTGGTTCCTGCGCCCCCCGAAGGGCATGCCGGAGGACGCCGAGGAGGCCCGCCGACTGGCGGAGGAGAAGGAGGCCAAGAGCCGCCTTCAGGCCCTGTACCTCTCCGTCCTGCGCTTCGCCACCCGGCGCAGGATGGCCAGCCTGGCCATCGCGGTCGTCGTGCTGATCGGCACCTTCGCCATGGCGCCGCTGCTGAAGACCAACTTCTTCGACCCGGGCCAGCAGCAGGTCCTCACCGTCCGGCAGGAGCTGGAGCCCGGTACCAGCCTCGCCGCGACCGACGCCCAGGCGGGGAAGGTCGAGAAGCTGCTCGGCGACACCGAGGGCGTCAAGGACCACCAGGTGACGGTCGGCTCGTCCGGCTTCATGGCGGCCTTCGGCGGTGGTACGGACACCAACCAGGCCACGTACCAGGTGATGCTGGAGGACGACGCGTCCTCCGAGGACGTGACGGACAGCATCGAGAAGGGCCTCGCAGAGCTCGACGGCATCGGCACCACCACCGTCGCCGCCGGTGACGGCTTCGGCAGCCAGGACCTGAGCGTGGTCGTCAAGGCGGCCGACGCACAGGTGCTGCGCAAGGCGGCGGACCAGGTCCGGGACGCGGTCGCCTCCCTTGACGACGTGACGGACGTCACCAGCGACCTGTCGCAGAGCGTGCCCCGCATCTCCGTGAAGGCCAACGACAAGGCCGCCGAGGCAGGGTTCACCAATCAGACCCTCGGTGCGGCCGTGGCCCAGGCGGTGCGCGGCACCCCGGCCGCCAGGGCCGTCCTCGACGACACCGAGCGCGATGTCGTCATCCGCTCGGCGAAGCCGGCCACCACCGTGGACGAGCTGAAGAACCTGCGCCTGGGCCCGGTGAAGCTGAGTGACGTCGCCACCGTCGAGGCGGTGGACGGTCCCGTCTCCATGACCCGGATCGACGGCCAGCGCGCGGCCACCGTCACCGCGAAGCCGACCGGCGACAACACGGGCGCGGTGGGCACGGAGCTCCAGCAGAAGATCGACGCGCTGACGCTGCCCGCGGGCGCCACGGCGGAGATCGGCGGCGTGACCGAGGACCAGGACGAGGCGTTCCTCAACCTGGGCCTGGCGATGCTGGCCGCGATCGCGATCGTCTTCATGCTGCTGGTGGGCACCTTCCGGTCGCTCGTCCAGCCGCTGATCCTGCTGGTGTCCATCCCGTTCGCGGCGACCGGCGCGATCGGCCTGCTGCTGGTCACCGGCACCCCGCTGGGCGTCCCGGCGATGATCGGCATGCTGATGCTGATCGGCATCGTGGTCACCAACGCGATCGTGCTGATCGACCTGATCAACCAGTACCGCAAGCAGGGCCACGGCGTCGTCGAGGCCGTGCTGGAGGGTGGCCGCCACCGTCTGCGGCCGATCCTGATGACGGCACTGGCGACGATCTTCGCCCTGCTCCCGATGGCGCTGGGTGTCACCGGCGAGGGCGGCTTCATCGCCCAGCCGCTGGCCGTGGTGGTGATCGGCGGTCTGATCACGTCGACGCTGCTGACCCTGCTGCTGGTGCCGACGCTCTACGCGATGCTGGAGCTCCGCAAGGAGCGGCGCGCGAAGAAGAAGGCGCTGAAGAAGGGCAGCGTGTCCGCACCGGCGGAGGCTTCGCAGGAGCCGAAGCCGGCCCAGGTCTGACACGCCCGGAACGGCCAAGGCCCTGCTCGGCACCTTCGGTGTCGGGCAGGGCCTTGGCCGTGAGGTCCCGGGCCGTGCTACGGCAGCGCCAGCATCCGCTCCAGCGCCAGCTTGGCGAACGCCTCCGTCTCCTTGTCCACCTCGATGCGGTTGACCAGGTTGCCCTCGGCGAGGGATTCCAGGGCCCACACCAGGTGGGGGAGGTCGATGCGGTTCATCGTGGAGCAGAAGCAGACCGTCTTGTCGAGGAACACGACCTGCTTGTCCTCGGCTGCGAACCGGTTCGCCAGGCGGCGGACCAGGTTCAGCTCCGTGCCGATGGCCCACTTGGAGCCGGCCGGGGCCGCCTCCAGCGTCTTGATGATGTACTCGGTCGAGCCGACGTAGTCCGCGGCGGACACGACCTCGTGCGTGCACTCGGGGTGCACCAGGACGTTCACGCCCGGGACGCGCTCGCGCACGTCGTGGACCGAGTCGAGGTTGAACCGGCCGTGCACCGAGCAGTGGCCGCGCCACAGGATCATCTTCGCGGCGCGCAGCTCGTCCACCGTCAGCCCGCCGTTCGGCCGGTGCGGGTTGTAGACGACGCAGTCCTCCAGGGACATCCCCATGTCCCGCACCGCCGTGTTGCGGCCCAGGTGCTGGTCGGGCAGGAAGAGCACCTTCTCGCCCTGCTCGAAGGCCCAGTCGAGGGCCCGCTTGGCGTTGGAGGAGGTGCAGATGGTGCCGCCATGCTTGCCCGTGAAGGCCTTGATGTCGGCGGAGGAGTTCATGTACGAGACGGGGACGACCTGCTCGGCCACGCCGGCCTCGGTCAGGACGTCCCAGCACTCGGCGACCTGCTCGGCGGTGGCCATGTCGGCCATGGAGCAGCCGGCCGCGAGGTCGGGCAGGACGACCTTCTGCCCGTCGCCGGTGAGGATGTCCGCGGCCTCGGCCATGAAGTGCACCCCGCAGAAGACGATGTACTCGGCCTGCGGACGTGCGGCGGCTTCACGGGCCAGCTTGAAGGAGTCGCCCGTGACGTCGGCGAACTGGATGACCTCGTCGCGCTGGTAGTGGTGGCCGAGCACGAAGACCTTGTCCCCGAGCTTCTCCTTGGCGGCGCGGGCGCGCTCCACCAGGTCCGGGTCGGACGGCGACGGGAGGTCGCCGGGACACTCCACGCCGCGCTCGCTCTTCGGATCGGCCTCACGGCCGAGGAGCAGCAGGGCGAGGGGCGTCGGCTGTACGTCGAGCTCCTGGGTCTGGGCGGTGGTCACGGCACGCACCCTTTCTGTTTCTGGCGACTTCTCGTCGAAATGACGCTATCTATCATAACCGGTTCACGTCAGTTTGACGACGGCCATAGCGTCCATGTGACGTGAATCCCGGCGGGTGCCGATCCATTCCCGGAAGGGCCCACAAGGGCCGGTTTCCGCTCCGCACGGCGTGTGCGAGCATGAGGAGGGAGGCGGGAAACTCGCGCCCGGCCCGGAATGAATCCGCGGTCCTGACGGTTGCAACCGTCGGCAAGCAGTCTCCGTACAACCCGGGAGAGATGTAGATGTCCGTATCGGACGAGACCACCACCGTCACCGACGGCATCGTCCTGACCGACGCCGCCGCGTCCAAGGTCAAGGCCCTGCTCGACCAGGAAGGCCGTGACGACCTCGCCCTGCGCGTCGCCGTCCAGCCCGGCGGCTGCTCCGGCCTGCGCTACCAGCTCTTCTTCGACGAGCGTTCGCTCGACGGTGACGTGCTGAAGGACTTCGACGGTGTGAAGGTCGTCACCGACCGCATGAGCGCCCCGTACCTGGGCGGCGCCACCATCGACTTCGTCGACACCATCGAGAAGCAGGGCTTCACGATCGACAACCCCAACGCCTCCGGCTCCTGCGCCTGCGGCGACTCCTTCAGCTGAGCCGGGTCCGCGTCCCGCGCGGCACCCCACATGAACGAAGGCGGCGGCCCCTCCGACAGGGCCGCCGCCTTCGTCATGTGGGGTGCCGCTACCGGGTGGGCGGCGCCGGCAGCCGGGCGCCGTCCTTGCGCAGCGGTACCGGCTCGCCGTCGGTGCCCACGACCTCGCGGTCACCGAGCGGCGCGTCCAGCCGTACCGTCTCCTGGTACTGCTTGGCGATCAGGATGCACACCTTGTCCGGCCAGGGTGTCTCGGTCACACGCACCGTCACCCGGTCGTCGCTCTCGCTCGTGGTCACCGCGTAGTCGGCGCACACGCCGCCGGTGAAAGTCACGGTCAGTTCCTCACCCTCCGCGAGGTAGCCCTCGACCTCGGCCTCTCCGGCGGACGGCGCCGAGGTCGGCCCGTCACCGGGCTTCGAAGGTGCCGGACCGGTCTCCGACCGCGGGGCGAGGAACTCCGGGTCGACCGCCGGATACGTCACCGTGAACGCGTCCCGGGCGCCCGCCGGCCGCACCTCGAACAGCCACGACGGTACGAGGGCGGGCCGCCCGTCCACGGAGTGCGAGGCCAGCCCGAACACCGCGTCGTCGACCGTGACGGTCTCCCCGGCCGGCTTCGTCTCCGGGGCGCACCGCTCCTGCTGCCGGTCCTCCTCCAGAGGTACGGAAGTGGCGCAGCCGCCGATACCCGCCCGGGGGTCCGTGTCCGGTGCCGCGTTCATCAGGTCCAGCGCCTTCTGCGCGCTCACCGTGGGGTACACGTCCCCCTTCACCGGCTCCACGAGCCGGCCGCTGCCGCCGACCACCTCGCCCTCGGCGCCGACGACCACGCCGGTCGTCCAGCCGTACGTCGGCAGCCCGCCCACCTCGGGGTCGGCGTTCACCACGCGCTTGCCGCCCGTGATCCGGCTCGCGTCGAGCTTCGCGTCGTCCTGTCCCACCGCCTTCAGGACGGGCGCGGCGGCCTTCTTCGCGGCGGCCTCGCCCACCACGGTGCCGTCACCGGAGGAGGGCGCCTTGCACGTGCTGCCCTTGCAGTTGTCGGTGCCCGGGGTGTTCCGGCTGAACGTCCATGAGCCGGGAGCCTCCCGGTCCACCCGCAGCGTCGGCCCGGAGCCGTCCTGGCCGCCGATCCGCCAGGACCCGCCCTGCGCGACCGGCTTCCCGTCCAGCCCCAGCGCCTTCGCCAGGGTGGCCACCTGCTGCGGGGACACCTCCCCGCGGACGCGGTACACCGGCGCCGGACCGGGACCGTCCGGGAGTGTCCCGTCGGCGCGGTAGGTGGCGCCGTAGGGGTTGGGCTCGCCGGGCGCGATGCCGTTCTCCGGGGCCTCGGAGTCGCCGTCGAGGGCGAGCGGCGGGGGAGTGGCGTCACCGTTCACCCCCGGAGTCGTACCGCCCCCGGAATCCCCGGTGGTGCTTGCGGCCAGATAGGCACCGCCACCTCCGACCAGCAGCACGGCGGCGGCGACGGAGGCGACGAGAACGGGTGAACGCCGTCGCGCCGGGCCTTCGGCGGGCCCGCCGTCGAAGCGCCCGCCACCGACCCGGTGTGCCCCCACGACCGTCTCGTCCGGGTCGGGCTCCGGTCGGCTCTTCGCGGCTCCGCCTGTGCCGGCGGCGGTTTCGTCCGGGCCGGCCCCCGGCTCGCCCTCCGTCGCTCCGGCGTCCTCGGCGGTGGTCGCCTCCGTCTCCGTGATGCCCGCCCCGGGCTCCGCGGAGACGGTTGCGGAGGCGTCCCTGTCCGCCGTGCCGGGCCCGGCGTCCGCGGCGCCGGTGGCAGGCTGATCCGTACCCGGCTCGGGGGCGGCAGCCGAGCGGTCACGCGGCTCCGCGGCATCCGCCGCCCCGTCGTCGCCCGAAGCGCCCCCGGTGCCGCCGGTGCTGCCGGCGGCGCCGCGCGCCTCGGCGTCGTCGTTGTCGGGTCGCTCGGTGTTCACCGCATCGCTCCTTCGGCTGCACAACTGTCCCTGTGGACCCTGCCCGGTCGGACCGGGGTTGCTGAGGGGTCGTATCCCGCATCCCCTTTACGGGGGACAGCGATGGGACGCAGCGGGGGAGCGCGCGGTTCCCCGGCGTCGGCTCAGTCGCCGTACTCCGACATCGCGTCCAGCAGCCGGGCGGACGCGGGAGGCACGCTCACCCCGTGGATCAGGGACGGGGGCACCGGCCGGGCTGCCACCCGGTCCGGCACCGTCCAGTGTGGAGCCATCCGGGCGCAGTCGCCGCGCAGCGACGCCAGGTCGCCCTCGAGGTCGACCGGGGTGGACGTGTGGACCTTGATGTTCGTCATGTCGGCACCGTAAGCACGGCGAAGGTCATGAAGAAAGGTCTACTATCGGGTAGTTTTGGCTGCTTCTACAGGCCGCTCCCAGCCGGTAGCGTGGAGTGTCAATCCGCCTCCCCCAGGAGAATCCACGCCGTGCGCATCGCAGTCACCGGCTCCATCGCCACCGACCACCTCATGACCTTCCCCGGCCGCTTCGCCGACCAGTTCGTCGCGGACCAGTTGCATACGGTCTCGCTGTCCTTCCTGGTCGACAACCTCGACGTGCGCCGGGGCGGCGTGGCCGCGAACATCGCCTTCGGGATGGGCCAGCTCGGCACCCGCCCGATCCTCGTCGGGGCCGCCGGCTTCGACTTCGACGAGTACCGGGCCTGGCTGGACCGGCACGGCGTCGACACCGACTCCGTCCGCATCTCCGACACGCTGCACACCGCGCGCTTCGTGTGCACCACGGACTCCGACCACAACCAGATCGGCTCCTTCTACACGGGCGCGATGAGCGAGGCCCGCCTGATCGAGCTGAAGACCGTCGCCGACCGTGTGGGCGGCCTGGACCTGGTCTCCATCGGCGCCGACGACCCGGAGGGCATGCTCCGGCACACCGAGGAGTGCCGCTCGCGCGGCATCCCGTTCGCCGCCGACTTCTCCCAGCAGATCGCCCGGATGAACGGCGAGGAGATCCGGATACTGCTGGAGGGGGCGACCTACCTCTTCTCCAACGAGTACGAGAAGGGGCTCATCGAGACGAAGACCGGCTGGAGCGACGCGGAGATCCTCGACCGGGTCGGGCACCGCGTCACCACCCTCGGGGCGCGCGGTGTCCGCATCGAGCGGGCCGGCGAGGCGACGATCGAGGTCGGCTGCCCGGACGAGGAGCGCAAGGCCGACCCGACGGGTGTCGGTGACGCGTTCCGGGCGGGGTTCCTGTCGGGACTCGCGTGGGGGGTGTCGCTGGAGCGGGCGGCGCAGGTCGGATGCATGCTCGCCACGTTGGTCATCGAGACGGTGGGTACACAGGAGTACCAGCTGCGGCGGGGCCACTTCATGGAGCGGTTCGTGAAGGCGTACGGGGATGATGCGGCGGAGGAGGTTCGGGCGCATCTCGCCTGAGCCGCCGGGAGGGGTGCGTGGGGGCTGGTCGCGCAGTTCCCCGCGCCCCTGAAAGAACGAGCTGTCCGCGGCGGCCCTGGTGAGGGGCCGGCCCTCCTTGCGTCTGAGGTGCGCGCTTCCTCGCGCCCTTGAGGGGTGCGGTGCTCGCCGCGTTCCTGGTGAGGGGCCGGCCCCCTTGACGTTTGGGGTGCGCGGTTCCTCGCGCACCTGGGGGGTCAGTTGAGCCGGCGGATCATGTAGGCCGTTCCTTCGGCTGCCGGTTCTTCGCCGAGGTACTGCTGGCCACGCATCTCGCACCATGCCGGGATGTCCAGGCGGGCCGCCTCGTCGTCGGCGAGGACACGGACCGTGCCGCCCACCGGGACGTCCCCGATCACCTTGGCCAGCTCGATCACCGGGACCGGGCAGCGCCGGCCCAGCGCGTCCACGACCAGGGCGTCCTCTCCCTGCCGGGTCACGACGTCCCCGGCGGACACCGGCGCCCCCAGCTTCTCCCGGACCTCCGCCACCACCTCCGGCAGGACCGTCAGGAAGCGCTCGACGTCCTCCTCCCGTGTCCCCGGCGGCAGCGAGACGCGGATGTTGCCCTCGCTGAGCACACCCATCGCCCTGAGCACATGGCTGGGCGTCAGCGTGCTGCTCGTACAGGAGGAACCGGAGGACACGGAGAACCCGGCGCGGTCCAGGTCGTGCAGCAGTGTCTCCCCGTCGACATAGAGACAGGAGAAGGTGACGATCCCCGGCAGCCGCCGTTCCGGGTCGCCGACCACCTCCACGTCCGGCACCAGCCCCGGCACCCGCGTCCGGATCCGCTCCGTCAGTTCCCGCAGCCGTACCGCCTCCTCGGCCGCCTCCGCCCGCACGGCCCGCAGGGACGCCGCCGCGGCCACGATCGCCGGAAGGTTCTCGAACCCAGCCGCCCGGCCCGACTCCCGTTCGTCGCGCGGTCCCTGGGGCGCGAACCGCACCCCCTTGCGTACGACGAGCAGCCCCACCCCCGGAGGGCCGCCCCACTTGTGGGCGCTCGCCGCGAGCAGCGACCAGTCGCCCTCCACCGGACCCCAGCCCAGCGACTGGGCCGCGTCCACCAGCAGCGGCACGCCCGCCGCCCGGCACGCCGCGGCCACCTCGCCCACCGGCTGAACGGTCCCCACCTCATGGTTGGCCGACTGCAGACACGCGAGCGCGGTGTCCGGCCGCAGTGCCTCGGCGTACCCGGACGGGCTCACGGCTCCCGTGCGTTCCACCGCGACCTCGGTGACCGACCCACCGCCGGCCAGGTGAACCTCCGCCGCATGGAGTACGGAAGAGTGCTCGACGGCAGACACGATCAGGTGATGCCCCGCGCGCCGCCGCCCGGCCAGCGCCCCCGCGATCCCCGAGTGCACCGCCGAGGTGCCTGACGAGGTGAACACCAGTTCGTCCGCCCGGCACCCCACGGCCTCCGCGGCAGCGCCCCGCGCCGCGTCCAACAGCATCCGCGCCCGCCGCCCCTCCCGGTACAACCGCGCGGGATCCGCCCACCCCTCGTCGAGGGAGGCCATCAGCGCCTGACGGGCAACAGGATGAAGAGGGGCACCGGAAGCGGCATCGAAGTAGGGCACACGGCAACGCTAACCCCCCAGGGGAGGGGAACCCTGCGATCAGCCGCGCCGCCGCCGCAGCCGCCGCACGAACCCGTACCCCCGAGTGATGAAGCGCTCGGTGTAACCCGCGGCGCGTATGGCACCCCTCCTCACGACCCCCTGGAGGGCGTCGGCTAGGGTTTGGTCCGCATAAACATCCAAACCCCTGCCCGACGCAGGGCGGCGACCGACCCGCGACAAGGCCAGGGCGCAGCCGTACAGCGCGGGCGAGACTCTCGGGAAGGCGCTACGTGAGTCCCAACGGCTCCGACCGCTCGCCGCGGCGCCCCATGCGGCGGAAGCTGCTGCAGGCACTGACCGCGGGCCTGGTCCTGGCGACCGCCACCGGTTGCACATGGGAGGACTTCCCCCGCCTTGGTATGCCCACGCCCACCACGGAAGAGGCTCCGCTGATCCTCTCCCTGTGGCAGGGATCGTGGGCCGCCGCGCTCGTCGTCGGCCTGCTGGTGTGGGGCCTGATTCTGTGGAGTGTTTTCTTCCACCGGCGCAGCCGCACCAAGGTGGAGGTTCCTCCGCAGACCCGGTACAACATGCCCATCGAGGCGCTGTACACGGTGGTTCCGCTCATCATCGTGTCGGTGTTCTTCTATTTCACCGCGCGTGACGAATCCGAGCTGTTGCGGCTCGAGAAGAGTCCCGACGTCACGGTCAACGTGGTCGGCTTCCAGTGGAGCTGGTGCTTCAACTACGTCGAGAACGTCGACGGTTCCACCGGGGACGCCAAGAAGTCCAAGGAACTGGACGCGATTCCGCAGCGTTACAAGGACGCCTTCCCGGCCGACGCCGGTGGCGCCTACGACTGCGGCACGCCCAACACCCGTAACCCGCAGACCAACAACCCCGGCCCCACCCTGTGGCTGCCCGAGGGCAAGCGGGTCCGCTTCGTACTGACCTCGCGGGACGTCATCCACTCCTTCTGGGTGGTTCCGTTCCTGATGAAGCAGGACGTCATCCCGGGCCACACCAACGCCTTCGAGGTGACCCCCAGCCGTGAGGGCACCTTCCTCGGCAAGTGCGCCGAGCTCTGCGGCGTCGACCACTCCCGGATGCTGTTCAACGTGAAGGTGGTCTCCCCTGAGCGTTACGAGCAGCACCTGAAGGACCTCGTGAAGAAGGGCCAGACCGGTTACGTGCCCGCCGGCATCGGACAGACGGGCCCTGAGAAGAACCGGGAGACGAACATCCTGTGAGCATCCTCAATCAACCTCAGGGTGCCGAGGCAGCCGGGTCCCACTACGAGGACGAGCTGCCGGTACGGCGCCAGAACCGTGGCGGCGTGGTCGTCAAGTGGATGACGACCACCGACCACAAGACGATCGGCACCATGTACCTGGTGACGTCGTTCGCGTTCTTCGTCATCGGCGGCATCATGGCCCTGGTCATGCGTGCCGAGCTGGCCCGGCCGGGTCTGCAGATCGTGTCGAACGAGCAGTTCAACCAGGCGTTCACGATGCACGGCACGATCATGCTGCTGATGTTCGCGACGCCGCTCTTCGTGGGCTTCGCGAACTGGATCATGCCGCTGCAGATCGGCGCGCCCGACGTGGCGTTCCCGCGGCTGAACATGTTCTCCTACTGGCTGTACCTGTTCGGCTCGCTGATCGCCGTGGGGGGCTTCCTCACCCCGGACGGCGCGGCCAGCTTCGGCTGGTTCGCGTACTCCCCGCTGTCGGACGTGGTCCGCTCGCCGGGCGTCGGCGCCGACATGTGGATCATGGGTCTGGGGCTCTCCGGCTTCGGAACCATCCTCGGTTCGGTCAACTTCATCACCACGATCATCTGCATGCGTGGTCCCGGTATGACGATGTTCCGCATGCCGATCTTCACCTGGAACGTGCTGCTGACGGCACTGCTGGCCATCATCGTGTTCCCGGTGCTGGCGGCGGCGCTGTTCGCACTGGAGGCGGACCGTCAGTTCGGTGCGCACATCTTCGACTCGGCCAACGGCGGGGCGTTGTTGTGGCAGCACCTGTTCTGGTTCTTCGGCCACCCCGAGGTGTACATCATCGCGCTGCCGTTCTTCGGCATCGTCTCCGAGATCATCCCGGTCTTCGCCCGCAAGCCGATGTTCGGCTACATGGGTCTGATCGGCGCGACCATCGCGATCGCGGGTCTGTCGGTCACGGTGTGGGCGCACCACATGTACGCCACCGGCGGTGTGCTGCTGCCGTTCTTCTCCTTCATGACCTTCCTGATCGCGGTCCCGACCGGCGTGAAGTTCTTCAACTGGATCGGCACCATGTGGAAGGGCAGCCTGTCCTTCGAGACACCGATGCTCTGGACGCTGGGCTTCCTGATCACCTTCGTCTTCGGTGGTCTGACCGGCGTGATCCTGGCCTCGCCGCCGCTGGACTTCCACGTCACGGACTCGTACTTCGTGGTGGCGCACTTCCACTACGTGGTGTTCGGCACGGTCGTGTTCGCGATGTTCGCCGGCTTCCACTTCTGGTGGCCGAAGTTCACCGGCAAGATGCTGGACGAGCGTCTGGGCAAGATCACCTTCTGGACGCTGTTCATCGGCTTCCACGGCACGTTCCTCATCCAGCACTGGCTGGGCGTCGAGGGCATGCCGCGCCGGTACGCGGACTACCTCGCGGCCGACGGCTTCACCGCTTTGAACACGATCTCCACGATCGCCTCGTTCCTGCTCGGCATGTCGCTGCTGCCGTTCTTCTACAACATCTGGAAGACGGCCAAGTACGGCAAGCCGGTCGGCGTGGACGACCCGTGGGGCTACGGACGTTCCCTGGAGTGGGCGACCTCCTGCCCGCCCCCGCGGCACAACTTCCTCACCCTGCCGCGGATCCGCAGTGAATCCCCGGCGTTCGACCTGCATCACCCGGAGATCGCCGCGCTCGACCAGCTCGAGAACGCCGGTCACGGGGAGAAGGCCCTCGCTGGCGACAAGGAGGCCGGCAAGTGAAGATCCAGGGCAACCTGTTCATGTGGCTGAGCGTCTTCTTCCTCCTGGTCGCCGGTGTCTACGGCGTGTGGTCGAAGGAGCCGGTCGGTACCACCGCACTCTTCCTGGCGTTCGGCCTGTGCATCATGGTCGGCTTCTACCTGGGCTTCACGGCCCGGCGGGTCGACGTGGGCGCGCAGGACAACAAGGAAGCTGACGTCGCCGACGACGCCGGAGAGATCGGGTTCTTCAGCCCGCACAGCTGGCAGCCGCTGCTCCTCGCCGCGGGTGCCGCCCTGGCCTTCCTGGGCGTCGCGGTCGGCTGGTGGCTGCTGTACTTCTCGGCGCCGCTGCTCCTGATCGGCATCTGGGGCTGGGTCTTCGAGTACTACCGCGGTGAGAACCGCACCCAGTAACACGAGCCACGGCACATCGGGGCCCGGACACTCCGTCAGGAGCGTCCGGGCCCTTGTTTGCGCCGCCCACCGTCACCCGTTCGGCCCGTCCAGTGAGCCCGGCCCGGCACGGCTGCCTAGCGTGACGCCATGAGGCACACAGAGATCCTTCGTGGCGCGGGCGGCCGGAGCCGTGCCGTCGGCTGCACGCTGCTGGTGATCGCCCTCGGAGCGGGAGTCACCGGTTGCTCATCCGACGACCCCCTGTCCGCCGAGCCCTACGACGCGGCGGACCAGATCTCCTTCGGCGGGTCCGTGGACGGGGACAAGCCGGCCGACCCCGACAAGCCCCTGGAAGTCGTCGCCGAGGACTCCGGCCGCCTCACGGACGTCACCGCCGTGGACGCCTCAGGGCGCTACGTGGCGGGCGAACTGGCCGCGGACGGCAGCCGCTGGCACAGCACCTCCCCGCTGGCCGCCAACGCCCGGTACACGGTCCGGGTGAGCACCGAGGACGAGGACGGTGCCCCCGGCCGCAAGGTCCTCACCTTCACCACCGGCAAGCCGGCCACCACCAAGCGCCTGGCCGTCACCTTCGGGCCCGAGGCGGGCACGTACGGCGTCGGCCAGCCCCTCACCGCCGAGCTGAACACTCCGGTCAGGGACCGGGCCCAGCGGGCCGTCGTGGAACGTGCCCTCAAGGTCGACTCCACGCCTGCCGTGCGCGGTGCCTGGCACTGGGTCGACGACAAGAAGCTGCACTACCGCCCGAAGGAGTACTGGCCGGCCCACGCCACCGTCCGGGCGCGCAGCACCCTGGAGGGCATCAAGATCGGTGACCGGCTGCGGGGCGCCCCGTCCAAGCCGCTGACGATCCGCACCGGCGACCGGGTGATAGCCCTCACCGACGCCGCCTCGCACCGCCTGACGGTCTTCAAGAACGGTGAGGAGATCAAGCAGATCCCCGTCACCACCGGCAAGCCCGGCTTCGAGACCCGCAACGGCGTCAAGGTGGTCCTCGCCAAGGAACCCTTCGTACGCATGCGCAGCACCACCGTGGGCATCGCCGAGGGCTCGTCGGAGTCGTACGACCTGGACGTCCGCTACGCCACCCGGGTGACCTGGAGCGGCGAATACGTGCACGCCGCCCCGTGGTCCGTCGGATCCCAGGGCTACGCCAACGTCAGCCACGGCTGCGTGGGCATGAACACCGGCAACGCCGAGTGGTTCTTCGACACCGTCCGCCAGGGCGACATCGTGGAGGTCGTCAACTCGGCCGGCGACATGATGGAACCCTTCGGCAACGGTTACGGCGACTGGAACCTCGACTGGACCAAGTGGCGCGCGGGCAGCGCCCTGACCGTCGGCAAGTCCCCGAACACCCAGGACACCTCACGCCTGCGCCCCACGGCCGTGTAACCCCCTCAGGGGCGCGGGGAACGGCGCGCCCAGCCACCGCCGGACCCGCAGCCGCCCCACGACAGAACCGACGGAGTCACTGGAACCGACGGAGTCACTACGCGCTCTGCAGCCGCTTCTGCCGCAGCAGCGCCGCCAGCGCGGACGCGAACTCCACCGGCTCGACCGGCAGGGTCACCGCCGACTCCGCCCGACTCCACGTCGCCAGCCACGCGTCCTGCGGCCGCCCGATCAGCAGCAGCACCGGCGGGCAGTTGAACACCTCGTCCTTGATCTGGCGGCACAGTCCCATGCCGCCCATCGGCACGGCCTCGCCGTCGAACACGCACACATCGATGCCACCCCGGTCCAGCTCCGTGAGCACGGCTGCCTGGGTCGCACACTCCACGAACTCCACTACGGGCACGTCCGGAGCCGGCCGCCGCCCGGTCGCGAGGCGCACCTGCTCCCGGGTGTTGGCGTCGTCGCTGTAGACCAGCACCGTGGCGGTCGCCTGCATTGTTCCTCCACGCGTAAGAGAGAGGGCACGGCTCTGTCGGGACCCTCGGGTACCGATGGCGCGGATGCTACCCCCTCGGACCGCTTGTCAGCACGGGTTCGGACACGGCTTCGAAGGGGCCTCGGGTGGGCCATCCGGGCAGTCCAGGAGGGGGGAACACACCGAACGGCACCCCCGGGAGTGAGGGCGGGATAAGCGACCGACATAATGTCGGCGTGGCGACAGCAACGACAGTAGATACCGGGCACGCGCCCCCGTCGGTCAACCGACCGAACCTCACCAGCGTCGGAACCATCATCTGGCTGAGTTCCGAGCTGATGTTCTTCGCGGCCCTCTTCGCGATGTACTTCACCCTGCGATCGGTGACCGGACCCGACTTCTGGTCGGAGAAGGCCGACGCCCTGAACTTCCCGTTCTCGGCGGCGAACACCACGATCCTGGTGCTCTCCTCTCTCACCTGCCAGCTCGGCGTGTTCGCCGCCGAGCGCGGTGACGTGAAGAAGCTCCGGATGTGGTTCATCGTCACCTTCATCATGGGCGCGGTCTTCATCGGCGGTCAGGTCCTCGAATACACCGAGCTGGTCAAGCACGAGGGCCTGTCCCTCTCCTCCGACGCATACGGCTCGGCCTTCTACCTGACCACCGGCTTCCACGGCCTGCATGTGACGGGCGGTCTCATCGCCTTCCTGCTGGTCCTGGGCCGCACCTATGCGGCACGGAGGTTCACCCACGAGCAGGCGACGGCAGCCATCGTCGTGTCCTATTACTGGCACTTCGTCGACGTCGTCTGGATCGGCCTCTTCGCCACGATCTACATGATCAAGTAGCACGGGCCCACAGCCTCGCGCGCTCGAAGCAGCGCACCAACCAGAAGCATCGACGCAGAAGATCCTGACACCGGGGTAATCCGTGAAAAAGCTCTCCGCACGACGACGCCACCCTCTGGCGGCGCTCGTCGTCCTACTCCTCGCGCTGGCATGCACCGGGGGGCTCTACGCCGTGTTCGCACCCGCGGACAAGGCGCAGGCCGACGAAACCGCCCAGTCCCTCACCATCGAGGAGGGCAAGAAGCTCTACGCGGTCGGCTGCGCCAGCTGCCACGGCACCGGCGGTCAGGGCTCCTCCGACGGCCCGAGCCTGGTGGGCGTGGGTGCCGCCGCGGTCGACTTCCAGGTGAGCACCGGCCGTATGCCGGCCGCCACCTCGCAGGGCGCACAGCTGCCCAACAAGCCGGCCGTCTACTCGCAGGCCGAGATCGACCAGCTGGCGGCGTACATCGCCTCCCTGGGCGCCGGCCCGGCCGTCCCGACCGAGGAGCAGTACGGCCCCGAGGGTGCCGACATCGCCAAGGGCGGTGAACTGTTCCGCAACAACTGCGCGCAGTGCCACAACTTCACCGGCAAGGGCGGTGCGCTCACCAACGGCAAGTACGCCCCCGACCTCGAGGACGTCGCGCCCAAGCACATCTACGAGGCCATGCTCACCGGCCCGCAGAACATGCCCTCCTTCCCCGACAGCACGCTGTCCGAGCAGAACAAGAAGGACATCATCGCGTACCTGGACGCGGTCAACAGCGATGAGTCCGAGAGCCCCGGCGGCCTCGCGCTCGGCGGACTCGGCCCGGTCTCGGAGGGTCTGTTCGCGTGGGTCTTCGGACTGGGCGCGCTGATCGCGGTCGCCGTCTGGGTCGCCGCTCGGACCGCAAAGGCCAAGAAGTCATGAGTAGCCAAGACATCCCAGAAGAGAACCTGCCCGCAGCGCAGGACACCGCCCACGGCTCGGTGAAGCTCGCGGACGAGAAGAACCCGTTCGCCGACCCGGGCCTGCCGCCCCACGAGCACCGGATCCAGGACCTCGACGAGCGGGCCGCCAAGCGGTCCGAGCGCACGGTCGCCCTGCTGTTCACGCTGTCGATGCTGGCCACCGTCGGCTTCATCGCCTCGTACGTGACGATCCCGGTCGACGAGACGGTCTACATCTTCCCGCTCGGTCACATCAGCGCACTGAACTTCGCGCTGGGCATGACCCTCGGTGTCGCCCTGTTCGCCATCGGCGCCGGCGCGGTCCACTGGGCCCGCACGCTGATGTCGGACCACGAGATCGCCGACGAGCGTCACCCGGTCGAGGCCTCCCCGGAGGTCAAGGCGCAGGTGATGGACGACTTCCGCCAGGGTGCCAAGGAGTCGGCGCTCGGCCGCCGCAAGCTGATCCGCAACACGATGTTCGGCGCGCTGGCCCTGTTCCCGCTCTCCGGCGTGGTGCTGCTGCGCGACCTCGGTCCGCTGCCCGGGACCAAGCTGCGCGAGACCATGTGGTCCAAGGGCAAGCTGCTGGTCAACATGAACACGAACGAGCCTCTGCGGCCGTCCGACATCATCGTGGGCTCGCTGGCCTTCGCCAAGCCCGAGGGCCTGGAGGAGCACGACCACGGCTTCATGACCGAGATCGCCAAGGCCGCCCTGATGCTGGTCCGCATCCAGCCGGAGGACATCAAGGACAAGCAGGCGCTGGAGTGGTCGCACGAGGGGATCCTTGCCTACTCGAAGATCTGCACCCACGTCGGTTGCCCGATCTCCCTGTACGAGCAGCAGACGCATCACGCGCTGTGCCCCTGTCACCAGTCCACCTTCGACCTCTCCGACGGTGCCAAGGTCATCTTCGGTCCTGCCGGTCACGCCCTGCCGCAGCTGCGCATCGGCGTGAACGACGAGGGCTACCTCGAAGCGCTCGGCGACTTCGACGAGCCCGTCGGTCCTGCCTTCTGGGAGCGCGGATGAGTACTGCAACGACCCCCGAGTCCCGCTCGCGCGGGAAGGCACCGGCCGGCGAGAAGGTTGCCGACTGGGCCGACGGCCGGCTGGGGATCTACTCCCTGGCCAAGGCCAACATGCGCAAGATCTTCCCCGACCACTGGTCGTTCATGCTGGGTGAGATCTGCCTCTACAGCTTCATCATCATCATCCTCACGGGTGTGTACCTGACGCTGTTCTTCCACCCGTCGATGAACGAGGTGGAGTACCACGGCTCGTACGTGCCCATGCAGGGCCAGCTGATGAGTGAGGCCTACAAGTCGACGCTGGACATCAGCTTCGACGTCCGTGGCGGTCTGCTGATCCGGCAGATCCACCACTGGGCCGCGCTGGTCTTCCTGGCCGGCATGTTCGTGCACATGATGCGCGTGTTCTTCACCGGCGCGTTCCGCAAGCCGCGTGAGATCAACTGGCTGTTCGGCTTCCTGCTGTTCGTCCTGGGCATGTTCACCGGTTTCACCGGTTACTCGCTCCCGGACGACCTGCTCTCCGGCACCGGTATCCGCTTCATGGAGGGCGCGGTCCTGTCCGTGCCGATCGTCGGCACGTACCTGTCGTTCTTCCTCTTCGGCGGCGAGTTCCCGGGGGACGACTTCATCGCCCGGTTCTTCTCGGTCCACGTCCTGCTGCTGCCGGGCATCATGCTCGGGCTCGTGGTGGCACACCTGATCCTGGTCTTCTACCACAAGCACACGCAGTTCGCGGGCCCCGGCAAGACCAACAAGAACGTCGTGGGCATGCCGCTGCTGCCGGTGTACATGGCCAAGGCCGGAGGGTTCTTCTTCCTGGTCTTCGGTGTGCTCGCCGTCGTCTCGGCGGTCGCCACGATCAACCCGATCTGGAACATCGGTCCCTACCGGCCGGACATGGTCTCCACCGGCGCCCAGCCGGACTGGTACATGGGCTTCTCCGAGGGCCTGATCCGTGTCATGCCGGGCTGGGAGATCAACTTCTGGGGTCACACGCTCGTCCTGGGTGTGTTCATCCCGCTGATGATCTTCCCGCTGGTCCTGGTCTCGATCGCGGTCTACCCGTTCATCGAGTCCTGGGTCACCGGCGACAAGCGCGAGCACCACATCCTGGACCGCCCGCGCAACGCCCCGACGCGCACCGCCTTCGGCGTCGCCTGGATCACGCTGTACTTCGTGCTCCTCGTCGGTGGCGGCAACGACCTGTGGGCCACCCACTTCCACCTGTCGATCAACGCCATCACCTGGTTCGTACGGGTCGCGTTCTTCGTCGCGCCGGTCGTGGCGTTCATCGTCACCAAGCGGATCTGCCTCGGCCTCCAGCGCCGGGACAAGGACAAGGTGCTGCACGGCCGTGAGTCGGGCATCATCAAGCGTCTGCCGCACGGCGAGTTCATCGAGGTCCACGAGCCGCTCAGCCAGGAGCAGCTGCACACCCTCACCGCGCACGAGCAGTACAAGCCGGTCGAGATCGGCCCCACGGTCGACGAGAACGGTGTCCGGCGCAAGGTGAAGATGAGCGAGAAGCTGCGCGCCAAGCTGAGCAAGGGGTACTACGGCGAGGAGTCGCAGGTCGCGAAGCCCACCGTCGAGGAGTACAAGGAGATCTCGAGCGGCCACGGCCACCACTGATCGCCTGACGCGCCTCACCCCAGTCGCCACACGACGGCGAAGGGCCCCCGTCCGTTCTGCGGACGGGGGCCCTTCGGCGTCCCCGAAGCTGGATAGGGTGGAGCCCGGAACCTCGTCCGGTTCCCGGGACTCTTCCACGACCATCAGGAGCGGCCATGAGCGCTGTGACCCCCGCTGGAGGCGACACCGCGGCGGGCCGTTCCTGGCCCGCCCTGCTGAACGGACTGCTGGACGGCCGGAACCTGTCCGCCGACGACACGGCGTGGGCGATGGACCTGATCATGCGCGGCGAGGCGACCGACGCGCAGATCGCCGGGTTCGCGGTCTCCCTGCGGGCCAAGGGTGAGACCGTCGAGGAGATCACCGGCTGTGTACGCGCCCTGTACGACCACGCCCATGTGATCGAGGTGCCGGGCGCCACGGTCGACATCGTCGGCACCGGCGGCGACGGCGCCAAGACGGTGAACATCTCCACGATGTCC
Source organism: Streptomyces sp. NPDC031365 (assembly GCF_055569765.1). Taxonomy (NCBI): domain Bacteria; kingdom Bacillati; phylum Actinomycetota; class Actinomycetes; order Kitasatosporales; family Streptomycetaceae; genus Streptomyces; species Streptomyces sp. NPDC031365. Next base: position 524,164 of record NZ_JBVIIM010000002.1, read on the forward strand.
TCGATCGTCGTGGCCGGCACCGGCGCGAAGGTCGTCAAGCACGGCAACCGGGCCGCCTCCTCCGCGTCCGGCGCCTCCGACGTCCTGGAGAAGCTCGGCGTCAATCTGCAGCTGACCCCGCGACGGGTGGCCGAGGTGGCCGAGGAGGCCGGGATCACCTTCTGCTTCGCGGTGAAGTTCCACCCGGCGCTGCGCCACGTGGCCGCCGCGCGCGGTCAGCTGGGCATCCGCACGGTGTTCAACTTCCTCGGCCCGCTGGCCAATCCGGCGAAGGTCAAGGCCCAGGCGGTCGGGGTCGCCGACCTCCGGATGGCCCCCATCATGGCCGGGGTCTTCGCCGGACGCGGTCACTCCTCGCTGGTGTTCCGCGGCGACGACGGCCTGGACGAGCTGACGACCACCGCCACCTCCAGGGTGTGGGTGGTCCGGGACGGCCACGTCAAGGAGGAGACCTTCGACCCGCGCGAGGTCGGCATCGACCTGGTGCCCGTGGAGGCCCTGCGCGGCGCCGACGCCTCCTACAACGCGGAGGTCGCCCGCAGGCTGCTGGACGGTGAGACCGGCCCGGTACGGGACGCGGTGCTGCTGAACTCGGCGGCGGCGCTGGTGGCCCTGGAGCCCAGCTCCGGCACCCTGACCGAACAGATCCGCGCCGGGATGGCCAAGGCGGCCGAGGCGATCGACTCGGGGGCCGCCCAGCGGATCCTGGAGCGCTGGGTCGCCGTCAGCAACGCGTAGGACCCACCGTCGGGATGTCCCGCGATCCGGACACGGGTTGCGGGACGCCGATCACTTCAGTACCTTCCTGTCCAGGTCACGAGTGACAGCCATCAGGCCCCGGCCGGCTGTCCGGCAACCCTCCGTCCGTGGCGGGGTGCCCCGGGTGAGGACCAGGCCGTGGGCAGCAGGGCTCACGGCAAGCGCGGACCCCTCGCACGCCAGGGGTCCTGGTCGTCGAGGAGCCTTCCGTGAGCCAGCGAATGCGCTAGGGCTGCCGAGCCCCGCCTCCGCAAACCCCTCTTCTCTTCCCTTCCGCGCTTGAGCGTCGTCCGCTCGCGCGGGGATTCCGTCTGCCTCACGGGAGTTGTGCCATGTCCGTCTCCACCGTTGCCGCCGACCGCTCCGTCTGTGCCCCGCTGCCCGTCCTGGGCCGGGACGTCACCGTCCCCCTCGTCACCGGTGGCGAGGCCGTCTACGCCGCCCTCGACTACGCCGCCAGCGCCCCCGCCCTCCAGCGGGTGTGGGACGACGTGGCCGCGTACGCGCCGTACTACGGCAGCGTCCACCGGGGCGCCGGGTACCTGTCCCAGCTCTCCACCGACCTGTTCGAGGACGCCCGCCGGACCGTCGCCGAGTTCCTCGACTGCCGCAGCGGGGACCAGGTGGTCTTCACCCGGTCCACCACCGACTCCCTCAACCTGCTCGCCGCCGCGCTCCCCGACGGCTGCGAGGTCTTCGTCTTCGAGACCGAGCACCACGCCTCCCTGCTGCCCTGGCGGGAGGCGCGCGTCACCTACCTCGACGCCCCCGGGGGCCCCCGCGAGGCCGTGACGACCCTGGAACGCGCCCTCGCCGGCCGTGACCCGCACGGTCCGGCCCTGGTCTGCGTCACCGGCGCCTCCAACGTGACCGGCGAGCTGTGGCCCGTCCGGGAGCTCGCCGCCGCCGCCCACGCGCACGGCGCGCGGATCGTGCTGGACGCCGCCCAGCTCGCCCCTCACCGCGCGGTGAGCGTGCGGGACCTGGACGTCGACTGGGTGGCCTTCTCCGGGCACAAGCTGTACGCCCCGTTCGGCTCCGGTGTGCTGGCCGGCCGCTCCGACTGGCTGCGGGCGGCCGAGCCGTACCTCGCCGGCGGTGGCGCGAGCCGAAAGGTCACCCGGCGCGCGGACGGGGGAGTGGACGTGGAGTGGCACGACAGCGCGGCCCGCCACGAGGCCGGCTCGCCCAACGTCATCGGTGTCCACGCCGTCGCCTCCGCCTGCAAGACGCTCATCGAGGCCGGCTTCGAGGCACTGGCCGTGCGTGAGGAGGAGCTGATCCGCACGGTGCGCGCGGGGCTCGCGGACGTTCCCCAGGTGCGGTTCCTGTCCCTGTTCGGGGACGACGCCCCGCGCGTCGGTGTGCTCTCCTTCGTCGTCGAGGGCTGGAACAGTTCCCACTTCGCCGCCGCGTTGTCCGCCGAGTACGGCATCGGCGTACGCGACGGGCTGTTCTGCGCGCACCCGCTGGTGCGCAGGCTGCTCGGCAGCGCCCCGCAGACGCAGGGCGAGTGCCGCGCTCCCGAGGCGGCGCCCGGGGAGAAGTCGCTCAACGCCATCCGGGTCAGCTTCGGGGCGGGCACGCCCGACGAGCACGTCGAGCGGTTCGTACGGGCGGTGCGCGAACTCGTCCGCGACGGCGCCCGCTGGACCTACCGCACGGTGGACGGCCGCTGCGTCCCGGACACCTCCGCCTGAGGGATGCTCGCCCTCCGTCCCTGCATCCCGGAGCCCCGGGTTCGGGACGGGAAGGGGCGGCGGGGGCGCAGCCATCACCGGCCGGACGCCACGCACTGCACGCGGAACCGGTGTCAGCTGTCCAGGCCGATGGCGAACGCCGCCTCCAGGTCGTGCTGCGAGTACGTACGGAACGCCACGTGGGTGTCGGTGCCCTCCACGCCCGGGATCTTGCTGATCCGGCCGGGGATGACCTCCGCCAGGTCCTCGTGCCCGCGGACCCGGACCATGGCGATCAGGTCGTAGGTGCCGGTGACGGAGAAGACCTCGCTGACATTGTCCAGCGCGGCGATCTGCTCCGCGATCTCGGGGATCCGGTCCACGCTGGTCTTGATGAGGACGATCGCGGTGATCACGGCTGGTTCTCTCCCTCGGGGGCCGGAGCAGGGGCGGACCTCACTGTAGTCGCCCCGCCGAAACACACCCACGCGTAGCCGAAGCCCAGCCCGAACCCCAGCAGGTGCGCCAGATGGGCCACCACCGGCCCGTCGGCCGTCCGCCCGGCGGCCGCCCACTGCAGTGCCGCCCAGAACGGCAGCACCACCCATGCCGGCAGACGCACCGGCAGGAAGAACAGGAACGGCAGAAGACTGGTCACCCGGGCCCGGGGGAACAGGAAGAGGAACGCCCCGAGCACCGCCGAGATCGCTCCGGACGCGCCGACCAGGGCACGCTCGGAGTCCGCGTCGGCCGCGGCGTACCCCAGCAGCGCCAGGTAGCCGCAGCCGGCGTAGCACAGGGTGAACCGCACCCGGCCCATCCGTGCCTCGGCCATCGCTCCGAAGACGTGGAGGAAGAGCATGTTGCCGAGCAGATGCACCCAGCTTCCGTGTACGAACAACGCCGTGGCCGGGGTGAGGACGGCCCCGGGGGATCCATCGAACAGGTCTGCGGGGACCACGCCCCAGTGCCGGAAGTAGGCCCTCCGCGCGGCGAGCAGTTCCTCCCCCGAACCGTGGGCCGGGTTGAGGCCCGAGGCCGGCCCGATCAGGAAGACCAGGCAGCACAGCACGAGGAGGGTGTGGGTCACCGGCGCGGAAGCGCCCCGGATCGCCGTGGCGGCCGACGCGCTCCAGTTGCGGGTCATGGACACAGAGCATGACGCAACCGGACGCAACCGCACATACCGCCTCGCCGCCATGGACGGGCGGGCGGTGGGGACCCGCCAGGCCGTAGGGTTACGTGCCACACGCACCGGGCAGCCCGGTGCGTCACGGACACTGGAAGGAAGGCGAACAGCCACGATGACGGTTCCTCTGCCGACGGCCTCGACGCGGTGGCGTTGCACCCTCTGCGGCAACCTCACCCGCTTCGACGTGACCCGCTCGTCGAAGGTCGTCGAGTACGTCCACCTCGACCTGGCCGGAGAGCCCAAGGTCGAGGAGCGCGAGGTGCTCGGTGAGACGATCGAGTCGGTACGGTGCCGCTGGTGCAACGCCGTGGACCAGGTGGAACTCGTGGACAGGCCGGGCGCCGGCTCCTGAAGCGGAGCAGGCCCCGCTGATGGTGACCCCGCACGCGGGGTCGCACACAGGCATGGGGGTGTGACGGATGGTGGAGACCACGGGCGGGGGGCCGCAGGACGGCGCCGCCGAGGTGCTCGACCGTCCGCTGCCCGACGGAGTGCGCCGCCGGGTCGTCCAGATCGTCGCCGACGGCTTCGGCGGACTCACGGTCGCCGAGCTGCCCGCTCAGCTCAGACAGTACGCCCGGTTCGCCCCGAACCGCCGCGCCAAGTTCGCCGGCAACGCCATGGCGGCGGCCCTGGAGAGCGATGCGACGTTCCGGCAGCGCATCGGGGAGAAGCTCAGGGAGGCCCAGGCGGAACTGACCGGAGCCCTCGACTCCGGCTCACCGCCCCCGGCCGCGGACCCGCTCGACGTGGCGGCCGCGGCCTATGTGCTCCGCCCGGCCGGCTGGGTCAAGCTGGTGACCGCCGCCGGCGAGGAGGCCCAGCGCGCCGAGGCCGAGCGCGCCGACGAGGAGGCCCGGGCCGAGCTGGACCGGCTGCGCGCCGAGCTCGCCCGGGCCCGCGAGCACACCAAGTCCGAGACCGAGCGGCTGCGCACCGAGCTGGAGTCGGCGAAGAAGGAGACCGAGTCGCTCCACCGCAAGCTGCGCTCCGCCCTCAGCGACGTCAAGCGCGGCGAGGCCGCCGTGCGCAAGCTGCGGGGCGAGATGGAGTCCGTGCGCGCCGAGGGCCAGGCCCAGGTGTCGGCCGCCGAGAGCGAGAGCCGGCGCCTCAAGGCCCGCCTGGAGGAGAGCGAGGCAGCCCTGGAGGCCGCCCGCCGGGCCGCCCGGGAGGGCCGCAGCGTCGAGGACATGCGGGTACGGCTGCTGCTGGACACCGTCCTGGAAGCCACCCAGGGGCTCCGGCGCGAGCTGGCACTGCCTCCCGTGTCCGTCCGGCCCGCCGAGACCGTGGACGCCGTGGAACCGGGGCGCATGACCCCGAAGGACATCGCCGCCCGCGCCCTCTCCGAGAACGATCCGGCCATCGTCGACCAGCTGCTGGCGCTGCCACAGGCCCATCTCGTCGTGGACGGATACAACGTGACCAAGACCGGCTATCCCCAGATGCCCCTGGAGAAGCAGCGCCTGCGCCTGCTGGGCCAGCTCGCCCAGCTCGCCGCGCAGACCGGCGCCGAGGTCACCTGCGTCTTCGACGGCGCCGAACTCGCCGCGCCGGTGCTGCTGGCGCCGCCGCGCGGAGTGCGTGTGCTGTTCTCCAAGCCGGGCGTCACCGCCGACGAACTCATCCGCCAGCTGGTGCGCGCCGAGCCGCCGGGCCGGCCCGTCATCGTCGCCTCCACCGACCGCGAGGTCGCCGACGGGGTCGCCCGCGCGGGCGCACGCCCCGTCGCGTCGGCGGTCCTCCTCAAGAGGCTTTCCTAGTATCTGATGTACATCCGTCCCTCGTGCAACGTACAAGGTTGATTGCCCGAATTGACGGAACCGTCACGCAACGTAGCGTCAATCAGTCATCACCGCAGGTGAGTTGAGGGCCAATAAACCCGCTGTAACGGAGATTTTATGTCCGGGGATTTGAACTGATCACAAGAACATCACTAGGGTCTCCCTTCGAACCCTCGCTCGCGCGATCACTCTCGAGAAGGAGCTCGTCTCCGTGGCGTCCCACCGTCGTCCCAAGCAGCCGAGCCGCGCACGCGTGACCGTGCTCACCACCGCTGCCGCAGCTGCCGTCGTCATGAGCTCGCAGGCGGCCAACGCCGCGCCGAGCGAGAAGCCGAGCAAGGACGAGGTCAAGGCCAAGGTCGACAAGCTCTACGAGCAGGCCGAGCAGGCCACCGAGAAGTACAACGGGGCCAAGGAGAAGCAGGAGAAGCTCCAGAAGGAGATCTCCACGATCCAGGACAACGTCGCCAAGGGCCAGCAGGAGCTCAACGAGCTGCGCGACGGCCTCGGTTCGATGGCCAGCGCCCAGTACCGCAGCGGCGGCATAGACCCCTCCCTGCAGCTCTTCCTCTCCGCGGACCCGGACGACTACCTCGACAAGGCGTCCACCCTCGACCAGTTGAGCACCCAGCAGGTCGACGCGCTGAAGAAGATCCAGGACAAGCAGCGCGAGCTCGCCCAGCAGCGTTCCGAGGCGTCCGAGAAGCTCAAGGACCTCTCCTCCACCCGCACCGAACTGGGCAAGAAGAAGAAGGAAGTCCAGGGCAAGCTCTCCTCCGCGCAGAAGCTGCTCAACACCCTCACCGCCGAGCAGAAGGCCCAGCTCAACGAGGAGCAGAACCGCGCCACCCGCACCAGCGAGCGCGACGCCCTCTCGACCAACGTCCCGGCCGGTTCCGGCCGCGCCGCCGCCGCCTTCGCCGCCGCCCAGAGCAAGCTCGGCACGCCCTACGTCTACGGTGCCACCGGCCCCTCCTCCTTCGACTGCTCGGGCCTGACCTCCTGGGCGTACGCGCAGGCCGGCGTCGGCATCCCGCGCACCTCCGAGTCGCAGACCGGAGCGGGCACCAAGATCTACTCGACCAGCCAGCTCAAGGTCGGCGACCTGGTGTTCTTCTTCAACGACCTGCACCACGTGGGCCTCTACGCGGGCAACGGCCAGATCATCCACGCCCCGCGCACCGGCACCGTCGTGCGCTACGAGTCGATGAACACCATCGGCGGCCCGTTCATGTTCGGCGTCCGCGTCTAGCGCTTCGCCCGGCGTCCGGTGCGCCCGTTAGAGGGAATCGCACCGGCGCCGATCCGTCCCACGCCCCGCCTCCGACGCAGGTCACAGGCGGGGCGTCACCGTGTGTGCCCGCCCGGGCCGTTGGTCCGCCCGCCACCGCCGGCGCTACTGTCTGCCGCGTTTCCCTGTCCGCCAGCGGAAGGAGCGCGGCTTCCCGTGGGGTCCCATCGCCGTACCGCACCATCCTCAGGATCCGACCGGAGCGCCGTCGTCGCCCTCGGCCTGCTGTCAGCTGCCGCCACCGCTCTCGGTGCGGCACCGGCCGCGGCGGCTCCGTACGACGACACCCGCGCCGACGTGGACCGTCTCTACCAGGAGGCGGAGAAGGCGACCGAGGCCTACAACGCGGCCGACGAGCGTGCCGACGGCCTGCGCCGGCAGATTGCCGCCGCGCAGGACGGGATCGCCCGCAAGCAGCAACGCGTCAACACCATGCGCGAGTCGCTGGGGTCGCTCGCCGGCGCCCAGTACCGCTCCGGCGGCCTGGAGCCGGCCCTCGCCCTGCTGCTCTCCTCCGACCCGGAGGACTACCTCGAGAAGGCCTCCGTCCTCGACCGGATCACCGCCCACCAGGCCGGTGAGCTGAGGAGGCTCCGGGGCGCCCTGCGCTCCCTCGCTCAGGACCGCGCGGAGGCGGCCGGCCGGCTCAGCGCGCTGGAGAAGAGCCGCAAGGCGGTCGCCGCCCACAAGCGGACCGTCGAGAGCAAGCTCGCCGAGGCGCGCCGGCTGCTGGGCTCCCTCCCGGCCGGCGAACGCGCCGCCTGGGACCGCGCCACCCGTTCCGCCCGCACGGACCTGCTGGGCCCCGGCGGCGTCCCCGCCTCGGGCCGGGCGGCCGCCGCCGTCGCCGCCGCCCGCTCCGCCCTCGGCAGGCCCTACGTCTGGGGCGCCAACGGCCCCTCCGGCTTCGACTGCTCCGGACTCACCCAGTGGTCGTACGCCCAGGCAGGGGTCGCGCTGCCGCGCACCTCGCAGGCCCAGCGGTACGCCGGCCGGCAGGTACCGCTCTCCGAGGCACGCCCCGGTGACCTGGTCGTCTACCGCTCCGACGCCTCCCACGTCGGGATGTACATGGGCAACGGCCAGGTGATCCACGCGCCCTACCCCGGCGCCCCCGTGCGCTACGACCCGGTCGGGATGATGCCGGTCTCGTCGGTCACCAGGGTCTGACCGGGACGGCCCGGCGCCCGTACCCTCGGAAGGGTGGCTGGTCGAAGGCGGGTGTCGGGGGCGTCGGTGGTGGCGCTGTGTCTGCTGCTCATCTCCCTGGTGGCGTGCGGGGGCGGACCGGCTGTCGACGCCGCCCGCGCGGAGGTGCAGTCACTCCTCGACCGGCGCGCGGAGGCCGTCCTCGACCGCGACGCCGCCGCGTACGCCGGTACCGGCACCCGGGCCGGCTTCGACAACCTGCGCGCGATACCGCTCGCGGACTGGGCCTACCGCGTCACCGCCCTGGACCGCACCGGCGACTCCGCCACCGCATCCGCCGACCTGCGCTACCGCGTCGAGGGCCACGACCGCTCCCCGGTGGTCACCACCCGCTCCCTGAGCCTGAGCCGGGACCGGGACGGTGACTGGTCCGTCGACTCCGACCGCCCCGCGGAGAAGTCCGGCCAGCAGCTGTGGGACCAGGGCGCGGCGCGGGCCGTCCGGGGGGAGCGGAGCCTGGTGCTGGGCGTCGGGCAGCCCGCCGGAAAGCTGCGCGAATACGCCGAGCTGGCGGACCGCGCGGTGCCCGCGGTGTCCGACGCCTGGGGCCGGGGATGGACCCGGCGGGTCGTCGTCCTGGTCCCGGAGTCCCTGGAGGGCATGGCGGGCCTGCTGGGCTCACCGGCCTCCTCCTACCGGGGGATCGCGGCGGTCACCACCGGCGCCACCGGCACGGACGGTCCGGTGCCGGCGGACCGCGTCATCGTCAACCCGGACGCCTTCGGACTGCTCGGCGACTCGGGCCGGCAGGTCGTCCTCACCCACGAGACCACCCACGTCGCCACCCGCGCCCACACCTCCGCGTCGACCCCGCTGTGGCTGTCCGAGGGGTTCGCCGACTGGGTCGGCTACCGCGGCGGCGACCGCGCCCCCGCCGAGGCCGCACCGGAGCTCGCGTACGCGGTGAGCCAGGGGGAGGCGCCGGGCGCCCTGCCGGAGGACGAGGAGTTCGGCTTCTCCGGTGACGCGGACCGCCTGGCCCGGGCGTACGAGGGCGGCTGGCTGGCTTGCCGCCTGATCGCCGACCGCTGGGGCGAGGAACGCCTCCGCGCGTTCTACCGCACGGTGGGCGCCCACGAGTCCCGCGACGGCGCGGTCGAACACGCCCTCGACAAGGTCCTCGACACCACCCCGGAGGCCTTCACCCTGCAGTGGCACGACTACGTGCAACGCGTCCTGGCCTGACCACCCCACAGCCACCCGCGAGCCACCCCACGGCCACGCACGCCCCACTCTCCGTGCCACGCTCTCCGTGCCCCGCTCTCCGCGGGCAGTCGTGCCGCACGGGTGGGCGCTGGGGATACCCCCTCCGGGGGAGGCACCCCGTAAGCGCCGGGCCGCACACACACCCCGCCCAGCGCCCACCCCACGAGTCCCGCGGGATCAGCGCGGGACCGGCGTCTCCGTGGCGCGGGCCGGGCCCGGAACAGTGGGGACCGCCCGCCGACGGGGAACGGTCGCGCACCACAGCGTGCGGCCCGCCACCACAGTCGCCGCCACCAGCAACCCGTTACGAACCACCAGCAACGAGATCCCCAGCGCATCACTCGCCACCACATGGGCGAACCACACGGGGAACTCCAGCACCGTCACCAGACAAGCCACCAGCACCAACCCCACCGGCACCCCCATCCGGCTCCCCCGGAAACAGAGACAGACCGCCGCGACCCCCACCAGCCACACCATGTACTGCGGACTGATCACCCGACTCGTGGCCGTGAACATCAGCACCCCCACGAACGCGGCGTCAGCCACCGTGTGCGGCTCGAAACGCCGCGCCAGCACCCGCCACAGCACCAGCCACGCCAAAGCCGCCCCCGTCAGGAACAGCGCCCCCGTGCTCACCCAGCTCACATACGGCCCGAGGAACTCCACCGACCCGTAGTTGAGCAGTACCTCGCCCTCCCAGCCGTGATGCCGGGCCACGTGAAAGACCAGTGCCCCCAGTGACTCCACCTCCGTGCCCCGGTCCCGCTGGAACCCGAGGAACGCGAACGCCCCCGGCATCAGCACGGCGAACAGCCCCGCCACACCGACTCCGGTCACCACCGCCGACACCCACGCCCCACGCCGCCGCACCGCGAGCAGCAGCAGCGCCGGCCACACCTTCAGCAACGCCCCGAACCCCACCAGCGCCCCCATCAGCCGCGGGTGCCGGACGCCGGCCAGCAGCGCGCCCACCGCCACCGCGGTCACCATCACGTCGTAGCGCGCGTACACCGTCGGCCCGAGCAGCGGCACCCCCACCACCCACACCCAGGCACCGCGCCGCGCCCGGCCCGGACCGCGGCCCGCGTACAGCAGCAGCGCCAGCGTGACCAGGTCGGCGACGAGGGCCAGCACGAAGAACGCGGTGGCGTACTCCAGGAACGGCAGCAGAGCGGGGGAGAGGATCGCCAGCGCGGCGGCGGGCGGGTACTGCCAGGTCACGTCGTCCAGCGGGAACGTTCCGGTGCTCAGGACGTCGTACCAGCCCCGGTAGATCACCGACACGTCACTCGTGACGTCCGGCCCCGGAAAGACGAGCACCTTGAGGACGCACAGCAGCAGTGCCGTCCTCGTCAGCCCCCAGATGACCAGAAGCCCTCCGAGGGACCCTCGTGCGGCCGTCGTCTTCACGTGATTCCTGTCCGTCCGGTGTGCTGTCGCGAAGGGCCATGATGTCCCGGACGCCGGTGTACGTGCCACACACCGCCGCCGCGACGGATGGCGGAACCGCCGTTCGATAGGGTCTGCGGCGATGCACAAGACCCTGATCGTGACCAACGACTTCCCGCCCCGGCCCGGCGGCATCCAGGCGTTCCTGCACAACATGGCGCTACGGCTCGACCCCGAGCGCCTCGTCGTCTACGCCTCCACCTGGAAGCGCACCCGGGACGGCGTCGAGGCGACCGCCGCCTTCGACGCCGAACAGCCCTTCACCGTCGTACGCGACCGTACGACGATGCTGCTGCCGACCCCGGCCGCCACCCGGCGGGCCGTCGGCCTGCTGCGCGAACACGGGTGCACCTCGGTGTGGTTCGGGGCGGCGGCGCCTCTCGGCCTGATGGCTCCGGCACTGCGCCGCGCGGGCGCGGAGCGGATCGTGGCCACCACCCACGGCCACGAGGCGGGCTGGGCCCAGCTGCCCGCCGCACGGCAGCTGCTGCGCCGGATCGGGGAGTCCACGGACACGATCACCTACCTCGGCGAGTACACGCGCTCCCGGATCGCCTCCGCGCTCACCCCCGAGGCCGCCGCGCGGATGGTGCAGCTGCCGCCGGGCGTCGACGAGAAGACATTCCACCCCGGCTCGGGCGGTGACGAGGTGCGGGCGCGCCTCGGGCTGACCGACCGCCCGGTGGTCGTGTGCGTCTCGCGGCTGGTGCCGCGCAAGGGGCAGGACACGCTGATCCGGGCGATGCCCGCGATCCTGGCCGCCGAACCGGACGCCGTGCTGCTGATCGTCGGCGGCGGCCCCTACGAGAAAGACCTGCGCCGCCTCGCGCACGACAGCGGCGTGTCCGGGTCCGTCCGCTTCACCGGCTCCGTTCCCTGGTCCGAGCTGCCCGCGCACTACGGCGCCGGCGACGTCTTCGCGATGCCCTGCCGCACCCGGCGCGGGGGACTGGACGTCGAAGGGCTCGGCATCGTCTACCTGGAAGCCTCCGCGACCGGCCTGCCGGTGGTCGCCGGCGACTCCGGCGGTGCCCCCGACGCGGTCCTCGACGGCGAAACCGGCTGGGTCGTCTCCGGCACCTCCCCGACCGGGACGGCCGAACGCATCACCACCCTCCTCGCCGACGAGGATCTCCGCCGCAGCATGGGGCGGCGGGGCCGCGAATGGGTCGAGGAGAAGTGGCGCTGGGACCTCCTGGCCGAACACCTGAAAACGCTGCTCTGACGAGGTTGCCGGGGCTTTCTCGGCGGAGCACCTGAACGCCACACCGGCGAGGCTGTGCTGAGCGACGTCATCGGCGGCAGCCCACCCAGGGGCGGGGGGAACTGCGCGACAAGCCACACTCCACCCGCACCCGCCGACGACGCCCACGAGGCACCCCCGACAGCGCCCCGCCCGCCCCGTCCCGCCTACTTCGCGTAAATCGCCTCGATCTCGTGGGCGTAATCCTTCGCGACGACATTCCGCTTCAGCTTCAACGACGGAGTCAAATGCCCCGACTCCTCAGTGAACTGAGCCGGCAGCACCCGGAACTTCCGCACCGACTCCGCCTTGGACACCGCGGCATTCCCGTCATCGATCGCCGTCTGAACGGCGGCCAGCAGATCCGGATCCTCGCTCAGCGACGCCGCCGTCGACCCCGCCGGCTTCCCGTGCTCCGCACACCACCGGCCCAGGAACTCCTCGTCGATGGTGACCAGCGCACCCACGAACGGCCGCCCGTCGCCCACCACCATGCACTCCGCGACCAGCGCGTGCGCCCGGATCCGGTCCTCGATGACCGCCGGGGCGACGTTCTTGCCGCCCGCCGTCACCAGTATTTCCTTCTTCCGGCCGGTGATCCGCAGATAACCGTCCTCGTCCAGCGTGCCGATGTCCCCGGTGTGGAACCAGCCGTCGGCCAGCGCCTCGGCGGTCGCGGCCGGGTTGTTCCAGTACTCCTTGAACAGGTGCTCGCCGTGCAGCAGCACCTCGCCGTCATCCGCTATCCGGACGACCGACCCGGGCAGCGGCTGGCCGACCGTGCCGATCTTCTGCCGGTCCCACGGGTTGAACGCGGTGGCCGCGCAGGACTCGGTCAGCCCGTAGCCCTCCAGCACGCTGAAGCCGATCCCGCGGAAGAAGTGGCCCAGGCGCTCGCCCAGCGGGGCGCCGCCCGAGATGGCGTACTCGCCGCGCCCGCCCAGCACCGCGCGCAGCTTGCCGTAGACCAGCTTGTCGAACACCTTGTGCTTGACCTTCAGGCCGACCGACGGCCCGGACGGCGTGTCCAGCGCCTGGCTGTAGGCGATCGCCGTGTCCGCCGCCCTGTCGAAGATCCTGCCCTTGCCGTCGGCCTGCGCCTTGGCCCGCGCCGAGTTGTAGACCTTCTCGAAGACGCGCGGCACACCGAGGATCAGCGTCGGCCGGAACGAGGCCAGCTCGTCGGTGAGGTTCTTGATGTCGGGCACGCAGCCCAGCTTGATCGGCGCCATCATGGGCGCGATCTGCACCAGCCGCCCGAAGACGTGCGCGAGCGGCAGGAACAGCAGCACCGAGCACTCACCGGTGCGGAACAGCGGGCGCAGCCGCTCCACGATGTTGCCGCACTCGGCGAAGAAGCTGCGGTGGGTGAGCACGCAGCCCTTGGGACGGCCGGTGGTGCCGGAGGTGTAGACGATCGTCGCCGGGTCGTCCGCCTTCGCGACCGAGCTGCGCTCCTCGACCGTCTCGTCGGTGACGCCCTGGCCCAGCCCGGCCAGCTCGTCCAGGCCGCCGGTCTCGATCTGCCACAGGTTCTTGAGCGCGGGCAGCCGGTCGCGTACCGACTCGACGGTCGCCGCGTGTGCGTCCAGCTCCACGAAACAGGCGGTGGCGCCGGAGTCGCCGAGGATCCACGCCACCTGCTCCGCCGAGCTGGTCTCGTACACCGGCACGGTGACCGCGCCGGCGCTCCAGATCGCGAAGTCCAGCAGCGTCCACTCGTAGCGGGTACGGGACATCAGGGCGACCCGGTCGCCGGGCTGCACACCGGCGGCGATCATGCCCTTGGCGGCCGCCCGCACCTCCGCGAGGAAGGTGGTGGCCGTCACGTCATGCCACGTACCGCCGACCTTGCGGGCCATGACGGCGACATCGGGATGCTGCGCGGCGTTTCTGCGGACGATGTCGGTCAGATTTCCGTCCGCGGGGACCTCGTACAAAGCCGGAAGGCTGAACTCGCGCAAGACTGCTGCTCCTCTTAGGGCGCCGGCGCCACGACATTGTGCGATGCGACGGTGCGGTCCAAGGCTCGGGCGGGTGCTCGCGAATTCACTAGTTGAAATCCCGAGCAGACTGGACTGCTCGGACGTTACCCGTCGGTATGCCTTCTGGGACAGGGGGCCCCGGCCAGATGTTCGCTGCGTCACACAGGTTGGTGTTCCATTGCGCACAGTAGTCCACCCTCTGAGCGCGGAGCCAGTAACCGCAGGTAGGCCCACCATTGTTCAGGCGTGCCGCGCACGATTACTCTTGATCGCCATGGCATCCACACCAGGCGGAGACCGGCGCACACGCGTCCACGTGGTCAGCGATGTGCACGGCAACGCCCGCGACCTCGCACGCGCCGGTGACGGCGCCGACGCCCTGATCTGTCTGGGCGATCTGGTGCTCTTCCTCGACTACGCCGACCACTCGCGCGGCATCTTCCCCGACCTGTTCGGCTCCGAGAACGCCGACCGCATCGTGGAGCTGCGCACCGCCCGCCGCTTCGAGGAGGCGCGCGAGTTCCAGCGGGGGCTGTGGGCCGGCATCGACATGGACAAGCCCGCGGCGATCGAGAAGGCGGTGCGCAGGCAGTACGCCGAGCTCTTCTCCGCCTTCCCCACCCCTACGTACGCCACCTACGGCAATGTCGACATGCCGCCCCTGTGGCGGGAGTACGCGGGCCCCGGCACGACCGTGCTGGACGGGCAGCGGGTGGAGATCGGCGGCTGGACCTTCGGCTTCGTCGGCGGCGGACTCCGCACGCCCATGCGCACGCCGTACGAGATCGGCGACGAGGAGTACGCGGCGAAGATCGAGGCCGTCGGCGAGGTCGACGTGCTGTGCACCCACATCCCGCCGGAGGCGCCGGAGCTGGTCTACGACACCGTCGCCCGCCGTTTCGAACGCGGCAGCCGGGCGCTGCTGGACGCCATCCGTCGCACCCGGCCCCGGTACTCACTGTTCGGTCATGTGCACCAGCCGCTGGTGCGGCGGATGCGGATCGGCGCCACCGAATGCGTCAACGTGGGCCATTTCGCGAGCACCGGCCGGCCCTGGGCGCTGGAGTGGTGAGGCCGCAAGGGCGGGGATGCCCCAGGTCGGGTGAGTTCCGCCGGTCCGGCGCACGATAGCCTTCCGCTGCACGCGCGTGCGCTGCGCGGCTGACGCACGGCGATGACGCATACCGGCCCGCACCTGGAGGAGCCACGGCGATGGCGGAACACACCAGCTCGAGCATCACGATCGAGGCGGCACCGGCCGACGTCATGGGGGTGATCGCCGACTTCGACCGCTATCCCGACTGGACGGGCGAGGTGAAGGAGGCGGAGGTCCTCAAGACCGACGAACAGGGCCGCGCCGAGCAGGTGCGCCTCGTCATGGACGCGGGCGCGATCAAGGACGACCAGACCCTGGCGTATACCTGGACCGGTGGGCACGAGGTCTCGTGGACCCTGGTGAAGTCCCAGATGCTCCGCTCCCTCGACGGCTCCTACCTCCTCACGCCGGCCGGCCCGGACACGACCGAGGTCACCTACCGGCTGACCGTCGACGTCAAGATCCCCATGCTCGGCATGATCAAGCGCAAGGCGGAAAAGGTCATCATCGACCGAGCCCTGGCGGGCCTGAAGAAGCGCGTGGAGTCGTCCCCGAAGTAGCCCCCGCCCCCGGACCCAACTGCGGGCAGTCGTGCCGCTGGGGCGGCACGGGTGGGCGGTGGGGGTACCTCCCGCTCGAGCGAAGCCGAGAGTGGGGGAGGCACCCCGCGGACGCGGGCAAGTGCGACCCACCCCCGCCCGCCTCCCGAGCGGCACCCCTCAGACGCGCAAGTGAAGCCCACCCCCGCCCGGCTGCCCGACCGGCACCCCTCCGGCCCGGCCCAGCGCAGCGCACCCCACCCCGCCCTCCGCTACGGTTCACCCCCATGCGCACCCTCCTGATCACGGGCCCCGGGGGGGGGGGGGGGGGGGGGGGGGGGGGGGGGGGGGGGGGGGGGGGGGGGGGGGGGGGGGGGGGGGGGGGGGCGGGGAGAGGGAGGCGT
>NZ_JBVIIM010000002.1:540012-545189 GCF_055569765.1 Streptomyces sp. NPDC031365
CCTTCTCTGCTTCCCCCCCCCCCCCCCCCCCCCCCCCCCCCCCCCCCGCGCCGCCCCCCCCCCCCCCCCCCCCCCCCCCACCGCCCTCACCGCAGCCCGCGAGGGCACGCGCACCCTGCTCCTCGGCACCGACCGCACGGACACCCTGACCCCCGTCCTGGGGGACGCGCTCCCACCGGGGCTCAGCGTCCGCCGCGTCGACCCGGACGCCGGCTTCCACACCGACCTCGCCGCCCTCCAGACCCGCGCCGCCTCCGCCCTGAACCTCCTCGGCGCCTCCCGCCTCGAACCCGACGAGATCGCCCCCCTCCCCGGCGCCGAGGAACTCGCCGTCCTGCGCGCCCTGCGCGACGCCACGCTGTCGGACGAGCCGTACGACCTCGTCGTCGTCGACCTCCCACCCACTCCCCGCGCCCTGGCCCTCCTCGCTCTCCCCGAGGAACTCCGCCGCTACCTGCGCCGCCTCCTCCCGCCCGAACGGCAAGCGGCCCGCGCCCTGCGCCCCGTACTCGGCCGCCTCGCCGGCGTCCCGCTGCCCGCCGAGTGGCTGTACGAGACGGCGGCCCGCCTCGACGTCCAGCTCGCCGCGGTCGAAGCCGTACTCGCCGACCGCGACACCGCCGTACGCCTCGTCGCCGAACCGGGACCCGCCGGCGCCGACGCCGTCCGCACCGCCGCCCTCGGCCTCTCCCTGCGTGGACTGCCCACCGACGCGCTGATCGCGACCCGCGTCCTGCCGGAGAGCGACGCGGACAGCTGGCTCGCCGGCCCCGTCGCCCAGCAGCGCAAGACCCTGGAGGAGTGGCGCGAGTCCTACGACGTCCACCCGGTCGCCCACCTGGGACGCGACCCGCGCGGCACCGACGACCTCGCCGCACTCGCCGTACCGGGCGTCACGCCGCGCCCCGCTCCCGTCGAATGGCCGGTCACCGACCACCTCGCCGAGGACGGCGTCCTGGTCTGGCACCTCCCCCTCCCGGGCGCCGACCGCGACGGACTCGACCTCATACGGCGCGGCGACGAACTGGTCGTCACCGCCGGACCGTTCCGTCGCACCGTCCCGCTGCCCTCCGCGCTGCGCCGCTGCACGGTCGACGGAGCGGCCTTGCGCGAGGGCGAGCTGCACGTCCGGTTCCGGCCGGATCCCGGGCTGTGGCCGCGCACCCGGTGAAGCGCCGACGGCCGTTCGGGTACCGTCGAGAGTGCCACCCGCAGTCAAGGAGTCCGTCATGAGCGAACAGCTCCCCCCGTCCGACGACGCCGGGGACAAGGCCAGGGACGAGAGCGTCGACAAGCCGGTGGACGACGTACGGACGACCGCCGGCGCATCCGACGCCGACGCCTGGGCGACCGCCGCCGCCGAGGACCTGGAGGCGGAGAAGGCCCGCCGCCGCGCCCAGTACGGACCGCCCCCCGGCTCGGCCGCCGAGGAGCTGAGGAAACTCGTCGACGCGGTCGCCGACAAGCTCTCCGGCCTCCAGTCCCCGCTCTTCGGCGCAGTCGCCGGACCCGCCGCGCAGCAGGTCGTCCGCCAGGTCGTCCAGCAGGCGAAGGCCGCCGTCGAACCCGTCATCGAACGCAACCCGGACGTCTTCGACCACCTCGCCGCGGCCGGCAACGAACTCCTCGCCGCCTACCGCTCCGCCGTACAGGACCAGGAGCACCGCTGGACGGCCCGCGACACCGATCCGCGCGACCTCGACGAACGCCGGAACCCAGGTGACGACCCCGGCACCGGCCCCGGCGAGCACATCGACCTGGACTGACCCACGGGACCCGGTGGGACACCCATGGTGTCCGCCGGGTAGCCCACCGTACGGACGCCGGGGCCTCCCGGGCGGCGCCTCGGGTACCGTTGGCGGTAGCGGGGCTCGACCGGAACTGAGGGATTCATGGGACTCACCATCGGCGTCGATATCGGCGGCACCAAGATCGCGGCGGGCGTGGTCGACGAGGAAGGCACCATCCTCTCGACCCACAAAGTGCCGACTCCGGGCACGCCCGAGGGGATCGTGGACGCCATCGCCTCCGCGGTGGAAGGAGCGCGCGCCGGACACGACATCGTCGGCGTGGGCATCGGCGCGGCCGGTTACGTCAACCGCCAGCGCTCCGAGGTCTACTTCGCCCCCAACATCCACTGGCGCAACGAGCCGCTCAAGGAGAAGGTCGAGGCCCGTGTGGGTCTCCCGGTGGTCGTGGAGAACGACGCCAACGCCGCCGCCTGGGGCGAGTACAAGTTCGGCGCGGGCAAGGGCCACCGCAACGTCATCTGCATCACGCTCGGCACCGGCCTCGGCGGCGGCGTGATCATCGGCAACAAGCTGCGCCGGGGTCACTTCGGCGTGGCCGCCGAGTTCGGCCACATCCGCATGGTGCCGGACGGCCTGCTGTGCGGCTGCGGCTCGCAGGGCTGCTGGGAGCAGTACGCCTCCGGCCGCGCCCTGGTCCGCTACGCCAAGCAGCGCGCCAACGCCACCCCCGAGAACGCGGAGACCCTCCTCTCTCTCGGCGATGGCACCCCGGACGGCATCGAGGGCAAGCACGTCTCCATGGCCGCCCGCCAGGGCGACCGGGTGGCCGTCGACTCCTACCGCGAGCTGGCCCGCTGGGTCGGCGCCGGCCTCGCCGACCTGGCCTCCCTCTTCGACCCCTCCGCCTTCATCGTCGGCGGCGGCCTTTCCGACGAGGGCGAACTGGTCCTGGGCCCGATCCGCAAGTCCTACCGCCGCTGGCTGGTGGGCGGCAACTGGCGCCCGGTCGCCGAAGTCCTCGGCGCCCGGCTCGGCAACAAGGCCGGCCTCGTCGGCGCGGCGGACCTGGCCCGCGAACCGGACCCGATCATGTGACTCCGTACGTGCACACCTGCGCCCGCCGCCCCAGCCCGGGACGGCGGGCGCAGACGTCAGCTGAGGGCCTGGTAGCCCTCCCAGCCGTCACTGACCTTGCTCATGGTCCCCGCGCCGCCACTGCCCAGCTTGGTATAGCTCCACAGGGCGTTGTCGCTGCGGATGAACCAGGCGGTGAAGTACTGACCACTGTGGTCCGCGTCGCCGGGAGAGGTGATCAAGGGAACGCCGACAGCGGAGAAGTTGAGGCCGGAGAGCACTTTGGCAGACTGGTCCGCCAGACCGTCGCCGTGATCGCCCGTACCACGGTAGGCGTAGAGATCACCCGTCGTTCGGTCACGGGCCCCGAGGTCGACGCGGCCATCCGCATTCGTGTCACCGGTGGCGAGCAGGTCCATGGAATTCCAGCCGTCCGGACCGATCAGTACCGGTTCCTGGTTCGAGTCCAGGCGATTGTCGGGAGCACCGAAATACAGCCAGAGCAGGTCCCCCTCCTTGACCAGGAGGTCCGGATAGCCCGGGGCGTCGAGGGTGCCGTCTCCGTCGGCGTCGAGCGGTCCGTCGACATCGCCGATGGCCAGGATCTGGTCCGCGTCGCGCCAATGGTTGTTGGCGGGATCGTACGTGGTGAGCTCCCTCCGCTCTGGGCCGCTCTCGCAGGCGGAACAGGCGTATCCGAAGCCGTTGTTCGGATGCAGCCACAGGCGCTTGGCGCCGAGCGTGGTGTCGTGGCGCAGCGCGATGAGGTCTTCGTAGCCGTCGTCGGTCCAGTCTCCCCGGTGGGTGATGCCCGCGCCCGTGAGGTCGAGGGCGGTGGACCTGAACGCCGCCTTGGCGACGGTGCCGTCGCCAGCTCCGAAGAAGGGGAACAGGGTGCCCGCCGGGTCGACGGCCCACAGGTCGGCGTTGCCGTCGCCGTTGAGGTCGCCGGGCTTGTCCGGGGTCGTGGGGCCGTTGGCGTAGAAGAGGTAGGTGGTGGTATCGGAGTAGTTGCCGGCCTTGTCGAGGCTGCGGACGTAGAGCTGGTTGGCACCGGCGACTGTGGGCGTGAGTTCTACCGAGACCGAGCCGCCCGCAGCGCTGGGGGTGGCGGTACGACGGGTGGTATCCCAGTTGCTCCAGTACTCGTACTTGGTGACATCGGCGACGCCGCCGCTGGCGAAGGCGAAGGTGCCCCCGGTGCGCACGCTGCCGGTCTGGGACGGCCAGCCGCTTGCGCCGTCGGGGAACTGGCTTGAGGCCACTCCGGGCGGAGTGCTGGGCCGGTTGGGGTCGAAGACGAAGCGGCAGCCGGGCGTGCCTGTTGCGGGAGTCCAGTCGGCGTAAAGCGAGCCGTCGTTGGTTTGGGCCTTCCAGGAGAAGTTGCCGTTCGCGGTTGCCAGATGCGGTTGCAACTGGGCCTTGGCGACCTTGACCTTGGCCACGGTTCCTGAGAAGACCACGGCGGTCGTATCAACGATCATGACCCCGTTCGGATCATCATTGGGGTGGTGGCCCGTGGCCCACAGGCGGAACCTGACGTTGACACTGTCGCCGTCCCTGTCGCTGCCCTTGGCGGTCAGGTAGACGTCAGTGTTGCCGATCAGCCCGTACGGGGCCGTATCACCACACCCATCAGCGTTCTTCGTGCTGGGGATGGTGTCCAGGCTCGATGCGGGCGACGGGCGGGTGTTGTAGGTGGTGGACAGCACCGCGGACTTGGCGTCGAACTTCTTCCAGGCATACACATCGGTCTCAGAGGAAGCGCGCATGCCGAGCGTGATGTTGTTCCACTTCTTGGTGACCGATTCCTTGGCAGCGGAGGTCACGTCGAAGGCGAGGTTTCCGGCCGGGCAACTGCTGCTGTAACCCTTGGAGTCGTTGACGGAGTCCAACTCGCGTGACCAGGAGGGTTGTTTGTTCCAAGAGGTGGACGAGCTGATGGTGCCGGTGAGCCACACCTCGGCGGTGCGGTCTGTGCAGGACCAGGACCAGCTGTTCTTGACCCGGAACACGGAGCGGGAGACGACCTTGTCGGTGTTCCAGAGGTTGTTGGAGTCCATCCTGAAGAAGGAGCGGGCGGTGCCGTCGGTCAGGTTCTCGTATCCGATACGGGCGGTGGTCGTGCCCTTGCTGCCGTCGAGGTTCACCCAGCCTGCGCCATTGTAGAAGGAGGTGCCGGGGTACTTCTTGTAGACGATGGTCCACGCCTCACGTGATCCGCTGACCGAAGGGTCGATGTACACCGGGTAGGTGGTGAAGTTTCCCCGTGATCTCGGACACGTGATCGCTATGCCGCGAGAGCGTGCTGGTGCCGTTGCCTGGTTTCGGCCGGGGTGAGGTAGCCGAACG
>NZ_JBVIIM010000003.1:0-38475 GCF_055569765.1 Streptomyces sp. NPDC031365
AAACGGCTTGCACCGCCCATCAGCCGCAAGACCCCGCTGCCGCGAGAACTCCACAAAAGACGCGGGCGTCGACATGACCGTCACACCACCCGCGACAGCGAGTTCGCACTCCCCCCGGCGCAGGGCGTCGGCCGCGAGGTGCAACGCGACCAGGGACGACGAGCACGCCGTGTCCACCGTCAGCGCCGGCCCCTCGAACCCGTAGAAGTACGAGAGACGACCCGAGGTCACGCTGCCGGCGAGTCCGGTGCTGAGGTAACCCTCGAGTTCGGTCTCCTCGGTGAGACGGAGAGCGTAGTCGTGGTACATCTGCCCGGCGAAGACACCGGTGCGGCTGCCGCGCAGCGACTCGGGATCGATGCCGGCCTGTTCGAAGAGTTCCCACGAGGTCTGCAGCAGCAGCCGCTGCTGCGGGTCCATGGCCAGGGCCTCCCGCGGTGCGATACCGAAGAAGCCGGCGTCGAACTCGGCGGCGCCGTCGACGAAGCCGCCTTGGATGGTGTAGCTGGTTCCGGGTGTGTCAGGGTCCTCGTCGAAGAGTTCCTCGACGCCCCAGCCACGGTCCTGGGGGAACGGACCGACGACATCGTCGCCGGATGCCACCAGCCGCCACAGGTCCTCCGCCGAACGGACCCCGCCGGGGTAACGGCAGGCGAGACCGACGATCACGACCGGGTCGTCACCGCTCACCTGGGCCGCCGGGGTGCTGTTCTCAGGTCGTTCGTCGTCCTCGTGGTCGCCGAGGAGTCTTCCGGCCAGGTGGTCGGCGACCGCACCGGGCGTGGGGAAGTCGAACACGAGGGACGCGCCGAGGGCGAGTCCTGTGGCCGCCACCAGGCGGTTCCGCAGTGCGACCGAGGCGAGTGAGTCGAGTCCCATGGCTCGGAACGCGCTACGGGAGTCGAATCCCGCCCGGGGCGTGCCGAGGAGGTCCTTCAGCTCGGTGGAGATCGTGCCCAGCAGCCGTCGCCTGACGTCCTGACGGCTCAGCCCTTGGTACTCGGCGGCGAGTCGAGCAGCACGGCCGGTGTCCGCCGTAGCGGACACGGCTTCCTGCAGGGGCGTGGCCCTGTCGGTGTCCGCCGCACACACCGCGACGGCCGACTCGATCAGTGCCGCGTCCAGGGCCTCGCCCAGGGCGTCTGCCGTCGCGCCCGGGAGAGCGCTCAGGGATACGCTCCGGCGACCGCCGTCCATCGCCTCCGCGGTCGCCAGGTCCTGTCCCCGGCCCGACACAAGGACGACCACCGAGTCGGGGTGGACGGGAGCCGGAGTTCCGCCGTCGGCGACGACCAGGACTTCGTGGCACTCGTGCGACGTCCGCAGGTGCAGTACGAGCGCCGGAACCATCGGTGCCGACTCCGCGTCGTGGATCAGTTCCACCCGTCGGCCGCGCAACGGGCTCGTGTCCGTCTGCGGAATCGATGCTCTGAGCGGCACACCGCGCGCGTCCAGCACCCTGGAGTGGTGCGAGGCCGTGCAGGCGATCAGCCGTGAGGACTGCCCGGCGACCTGGCGTCGCATGATCTTGCCGGAGGCGGTCCGCGGGATGCCGGCAGTGCGGTGGAGTTGGACGGGGACCTTGAAGTAGGAGAGCCTCTCTCGCAGTCGGGCGACCATGTCGCCGACCGGGAGGGTCCGGCCCGGCTTGGCGACGACATACGCGACCGGTACTTCGCCGAGCAGGCTGTGCGGCTGGGCCACCACGGCGACATCCGCGACCTCGGCGGTCCCTCGGATCACGTTCTCGATCTCGGCGGGATGCATGTTCTCGCCGCCGCGGATGATGAGTTCCCTGAGCCGTCCGGTGATCCTCAGGTATCCGTCGGCGTCGAGCCGGCCCATGTCTCCTGTCCGGTACCAGCCGTCGTCGAAGGCGTCAGCGGTCCTCTCCGCGTCCTGGTGGTAACCGAGCATCAGGCTCGGACTCTTGACGCGAATCTCCCCCTCTTCCTCCGCGGGGAGTTCTACGCCGGTCCTGGGGTCGACGATGCGGAGGTCGACTCCGGGCACCGGTTTCCCGCAGGAACCGAGTACGCGAGCGCCGTCGAGAGGGCTGCACGTGATGACGCCGGTTGTCTCGGTGCTGCCGTAGCTGTCGATCAGCGGGAGGCCGAAAGCGGCTTGAAACCGCTCTGCCAAGCCAGCGCCGGCGACGGCACCGGCCACAATGAAGGCGCGTAGTCCAGCAAGATCCAGCGCTTCCCTCTCCGCGCGGTCCACCAGGTAGTGACATGTCGCGGGGACAGCTGCCATGAGGGTGAAGGGTCCGTTCCGCAATTCCGCGGCGATCTCGTCCGGCGAGAACTCCGCCAGGATGTGCGCCGCGGCCCCGGCGGCCAGGACTCCCAGGAAGCACAGATTGAAGGCGAAACTGTGATGCAGGGGCAGCGGCCACAGGAGGCGGTCCCCCGGACCCATGCCGAGCACGTCGGCATAGCCGTGCACTGCCGACCAGACACCCGCCCTCTGCGTGGAGAGCACGCCCTTGGGGGCGCCTGTGGTGCCCGACGTATACAACATCCAGGCCACGTCGTCGAGGGCGAGGCCGTCCGGGGCCGGCTGTGGCGGCTCCACGGAAAGGAGGCAGGAATAGTCATACACGCGACCCGAACGGGAAGCAACGCCGTGCTCACACTCCGTAAGATGCCGCCCTTCGTCGGAAACGACGACGAAGCGGATATCCTTCTGAACGCCGACCAGCCGACGCATTCGCTCGAATCTCAGGCCATCGGTGATCACGAGCATCGCCCGAGAATCACGGATTATATGCGACAACTCGGCATCGCTGGAATTCGGATTCACCGGGATTCCCACGAATTCGGCCCGCGTCAGGGCGAACAACGCCTCCAGGGTTTCCGTTCTGTTCCCCAGGCAGACGACGGCACGCCCCCCGGCCACCTCACCCACTTCAGCGAAATGCCCTGCCAGTCGGGCCGTGTTGCGCTCCAGTTGCCCGTAGGTGAGCTGCCGGCGGCTGTCCGAGAAGGCAACTGCATCACCGCGCTCCGCAGCACGCTCCCGCAGAATATTCGCCACACTAGACACACGAGCGTTGAGCATCTTGCGCCCCCTGAGGAGACCCGACAAACGAAGCCCCTGCGGAGGCAGGATGTAACGCCCCTAGAGCAAGGAGAGAAAGACCAAAGAGCTGACCGAAAGCAGGCTATGGGACACACGCCGCTGGATCAACGGAAGACTTTGACCTGACTGAGAGAAGAAGCAACTTCTATAAGAAAACTTAGTTTCCACTTGTCTCCTTTGGCCAGAATGGTCACTCTCCACGCTCGCAAAGACCTGGCCCCGCCACCTGTGGCGGGCGCCGTCCCGCCGTGTCGTGATCTTCTACGCGAAGCCTCCAGCGAAGGCCGGAGCGCGCAGTGGATTGCCCCCGCAGGGCTCAAGCACACGGACCTCACGCGCCTTGACGCCGAAGAGGGTGTCGGGGCGGTCCGGGCCGAGGAGACGCTCACGGCCGGCACCCCCCGGGAAGCCCTGGGCGTCACCATGGGTTACGAAAACGCCACGAGGGCCGCGACCGTCAGGTCGAGGCCCTCGTATGCGTATCGTTGGAGTGTGTGTCCGAGGGGGGACTTGAACCCCCACGCCCGATAAAGGGCACTAGCACCTCAAGCTAGCGCGTCTGCCATTCCGCCACCCGGACAAGGTGCCTGCCGCCAGTGCGGGGTGTTCCCCGCGACGACGTGGTCAACCATACCAAGGTTTCGCAGCGCCTTTCACCTGCGTTTCCTTCCCCCGCACCGGTGGCTGCGGCCACGACGTGCAGGGCCGCACGGGAGAGCCCGTCGCAGCCGGAGCGAGGCCGCTCCCCCTACCGTCACACAGCGTCCCCATGGAACACCAGGACATCAGATGTCTGAGGGAAGAGCAGTGAGGCGCCGGGCCTGTTGTCCCCCACACAAGGAGAGCGAACGATGCGCAGCGGAGCCCGGTGGCGCCGCGCCTGACAGTCCGCGGTCGGTCTCCCTCGACGGCGAGGATCTCTCCGCCGCGGCGGAGATCCCCGAGGGACCGCTACCCCCGCTCCCCTCCTACTGATGCGCCGTCGGGGCGGCTGACCCGGCCCCCGGACCCCGGTCTCCGATTCCCGGGGCCCCGGGGGCCGTCCCGACGCGGTGCGGGCTGTGACCACTGCGGGTGTCCGCCCGGCGCCGCTCGTGCTGGTACGCCGCCGGGCGGTGCGCCGGCCGTCCGTTCCACGGCGGTCCGGATCAGCAGCGCCGCTTGCGCAGGGCCGCCATGTTGTCGTAGCTGATCTTGGCCTCGCGCAGCGACTGTGCGGGGTCGGTGGCGCTCGGGGAGTTGTCGTCCTCGACCATCGGGTTGCGGTAGTTCCGCTCCCCGACGCGGGAGAAGAACGTCGTGTAGTCGATGTCCCCGGTGCCGAAGGGCACCATGTCGTAGCCCATGCCGTTGGTGGTGTCGACGACGCCGTCCTTGGCGTGGAACAGCGGGTAGCGCTTGTTGTGGCGGGCGACCAGGCCGGCGGGGTCGAAGACGCTTGTGCGGGTGGAGCCGTCGTGGGCGGTGAACGTGTGGAACTTGTACTGGGCCACATGCGCCCAGAAGATGTCCATCTCCAGCCAGACGAGCCTCGGGTCGGTGACCTCGAGGAAGTACTCCAGCTTCCGGATGCCGGAGCTGCGGGTGGGCCGGCCCTGGGCGTCCAGCGGCCCGCCGTCGAGCAGGAAGCCGTAGGCACCGTCGTGGTTGTGGGTGTAGAGCTTGATGCCCTCACGGCGGGCGATCGCGCCGAGGGCGTTCCACTTGTCGGCGGCCACGTCCCAGTCGGCCCGGTAGGAGCCGCCGGTGGGGTCGCCTCCGGTGCCCATGTGGTCCATGCCGAGGATGTTGGCGATTTCCAGGTGCTTCTTGAAGGTGTCCTTGTCCGCCTCGCTCAGCGGCCAGGAGGACGGGATGAAGCCGTGGTTGCCCTGGGCGCGCAGGCCGTAGTCGTCGAGCCAGCGCCGTAGCAGTCCGGCGCCCTGGACGGTTTCCAGGTTGTCGCCGCCGGGCGCGTTCGCGTGCTGGCGGTAGCCGGCGAACTCCACCTGGCGGTAGCCGTGGCGGGCCAGTTGCCTGAACACCTCGCGGAAGCCGGAGGGCAGGTCGCTCGCGAGGGGGTCGCGGGCGGTGGCGTCACGGACGGTGTAGAGGATGATGCCGCGCTTGTGCGGCGGGACGAGTACCTGCCCGCGACCGTGGTCGTGGGCCTGTCCGTGTCCGTGGTCTCTGCCCCGGTCCTGGGCGAGTGCGGGGACCGCGCCGAGGACGGGGGCCGCGACGGCTCCGGCCGCCACGGCGGTGCAGGTACTGAGGAAGCGGCGCCGGCCCACGCCGAGGCTGCGGCGCAGTTCCTCGTCCGGGGTGCCGGCGGTGGTGGCCTCGGTGGGGGACGGGTCGGAATTCGGGGTCACGAGTGGCCTGCCTTCTCGGTCGTGGCCGGTTCCTGAGCAGCCGGGACCGGCCGTTGTCAGTGTCGTGTGTTTCACTCTCGGTAGTCGGATGTCGGCGGCCGGCGTGGTGGGATGTCAGCCGAGTCCGGCGAGCCGGAGCAGAAGTTGTTTCACATCGGTGGCCGCGACGCGGTCGCCGACAGCGCGGGGGGTGGAGCAGATGAGGAGCGGACCGTCGTCGTCGCTCGCGGGGAGGCGGCCGTGGCTGCCCCGAATAGGTGAGGGGTCCAGCGGCACCACCGCCATGCGGTAGCGCATGCCGAGCTTCTTGCGGGCCAGCGCGGTGGCCGCCTTGACCTTGACGTAGGGGTCGAGGGGATCCATGAACAGTTCGACCGGGTCGTAGCCGGGTTTGCGGTGGATCTCGACGAGCTGCGCGAAGTCGGGCGCGCGGGCGTCGTCGAGCCAGTAGTAGTACGTGAACCAGGCGTCGGGTTCGGCGACGGCGACCAGCTCGCCGGCGCGCGGATGGTCGAGGTGGTGGGCCTTCTTGCCCTCGTCGTCGAGAAGCTGCTCGATACCGGGCAGTCCGTCGAGGGCGGCGCGGGTGGCGTCGAGGTCTTCGGGGCGGCGCACGTAGACATGGGCGAGCTGGTGGTCGGCGACCGCGAAGGCGCGGGAGGCCATCGGGTCGAGGTACTCCATGCCGTCCTGGGTGTGCACCTCGAGCAGGCCCGCGCGGCGCAGGGCGCGGTTGATGTCCACGGGCCGGTGCACGCGGGTGATGCCGTACTCGGACAGGGCGACGACGGTACGGCCCTCGGCGCGGGCGTCGTCCAGCAGCGGGGCCACGGCGGCGTCGAGGTCGGCGGCCGCCTTCAGGGAGCGCGGGTCGTCGGGGCCGAAGCGCTGCAGGTCGTAGTCGAGATGAGGGAGGTAGCAGAGCGTCAGGTCGGGGTGGTGGGTGCGGATGATGTGGCGGGTGGCGTCGATGATCCACTGGCTGGAGACGAGGTCGGCGCCGGGTCCCCAGAAGTGGAAGAGGGGGAAGGTGCCGAACTTCTCGGTGAGTTCGTCGTGCAGGGCGGGCGGCCGGGTGTAGCAGTCGGGTTCCTTGCGGCCGTCGGCGTAGTAGACCGGGCGGGGGGTGACGGTGATGTCGGTGTCGGCGCCCATGGCGTACCACCAGCAGATGTTGGCGACCGTGTAGCCGGGGTGGGCGCGGCGGGCGGCGTCCCAGAGCTTGTCGCCGGCGACGAGGCCGTTGTGCTGCCGCCACAGCAGTACGTCGCCGAGCTCGCGGAAGTACCAGCCGTTGCCGACGATGCCGTGCTCGGAGGGTGTGGTGCCGGTGAGGAAGGTGGACTGGGCGGCGCAGGTGACGGCGGGCAGGACGGTGCCGAGCGGGGCCCGGGAACCGGACTGGCCGAGCGACTTGAGGTGGGGCATGTGGTCGAGGAGACGGGGGGTGAGGCCCACGACGTCGAGGACGAGAAGGGGGGTGGGGTCGCTCATGGGAGTTCCTTCAGGCCGAGGTCCGTCAGGAGGTCGCGGGCCAGGGTGAGTTCGGCGGCGATGCCGTCGGCGAGCTGGGTGCGGCCGCGGGGGCGCAGGCCGGGCGGGAGCGCCTGCCAGGTGTAGGTCTCCACCTCGAGGTGGCGGGTGAGCGGGTGCGGGCCGCCGACGAGCCGGGTCAGCACGGATGTCAGGACGGGGAGTGTGGAGGTGAGGGGCGCGGTGGGGGCCGCGTGCAGCGGGACGTGGAAGTGGGAGCGCCAGGGACCCGCGTCGGGCAGGGTGTCGCCGGCCAGGGCCTCGTCGAGGTCGTCGGTGCCGCGCAGGCCGGCAGCGGTGGCCGTGCGGGTCTGGTGCAGGAAACGGGGCTCCGCGAATCCCGCCAGGGCCTCGCGGACCTCGGGGAGGTGGGGCTGTTCGGCGTGCAGGGCCGCTGAGAGCTGGGACTTGACCACGGGGACGCCTGCCCGGGTGAGGTCGTCCAGAGCGGTGTGCGGGTCTTCGAAGGAGGTGGCGAGGTGGCAGGTGTCGACACAGATGCCGACACGGTCGTGGCCGATCGCGGTGAGGGGGGCGATGGCGTCCCGGGTGGTCTCGACGACGCAGCCGGGCTCCGGTTCCAGTGCGACGCGGATCGAGCGTCCGGTCAGTTCGTGGAGCGCGTCGAGGCGTTCGGCGAGGGTGCGCAGGGCGGTGCGGGCCGTCCGGGCGCGCTGCTCGTCGTAGGCGGTGCGCCAGGCGAGGGGCAGGGTGGAGATGCTGCCGTCGGTGACGTCGTCGGGGAGCAGTCCGGCGAGCACCCGGGCCAGGGCGGCGGTGTGCTCCAGGCGTTCGGGGTCGGCCCAGTCCGGCTTGTAGACGCGGTACTTGACCTCTCCGGCGCCGAAGCCCTGGTAGGGGAAGCCGTTGAGGGTGACCACCTCGAGGCCGCGCCGTTCGAGTGCGCAGCGCAGTCCGCGCAGGGCGGCGGGGTCGGTGACGAGGGCGTGCGCGGCGTCCTTGGCGAGCCACAGGCCGATGCCGAGCCTGTCCCGGCCGAGGCGGCGGCGGACGGGCTCGCAGTGGTCGCGGAGCTGGGCGAGGACACCGTCGCGGGTTTCCGCGGGATGGACGTTGGTGCAGTAGGCGAGGTGGACGGTGGAGCCGTCGGGGTGGCGGAAGCGCATGGCTCACGCCTCCGTGGCCCAGGCACCGGCCGGCCGGGGCTCGTCTCTCGGTGCGCCGCGCAGGATGGAGTTGCCCTCGTGGGTGCCGTCCGTGGCGGTGACGTCGAGGTTCAGGCGGCCGCTGAGCCCGTAGAAGGCGACGGGGTTGCGCCACAGCACCCGGTCGACGTCGTCCTCGGTGAAGCCCTCGGCGAGCATCAGGTCGGCGACCTTGCGGGTCTTGAGCGGGTCGCTCCTGCCCCAGTCGGCGGCGGAGTTCACCAGGACCCGGTCGGGGCCGTGGGCGCGCAGGATCGCGACCATCCGCTCCTCGTCCATCTTGGTGTCCGGGTAGACGGAGAAGCCGAGCCAGCAGCCGCTGTCGCTGGCCTCCTTGACCGTGGTCTCGTTCAGGTGGTCGACCAGGACGCGGTCCATGGGCAGCGCGGACTCGCGTACGACGTCGAGGGTGCGGCGCAGGCCGGCGAGTTTGTCGCGGTGCGGGGTGTGCACCAGGGCGGGCAGGCCGTGGTCGGCGGCGAGCTGGAGCTGGGCGGCGAAGGCGGTGTCCTCGGCGGGGGTCATGGAGTCGTAGCCGATCTCGCCGACGGCCACCACGTTGTCCTTGACGAGATACCGGGGCAGTTCGTCGAGGACGGGGGTGCAGCGGGGGTCGCCCGCCTCTTTGGGGTTGAGGGCGAGGGTGCAGTGGTGGGCGATGCCGTACTGGGCCGCGCGGAAGGGTTCCCAGCCGAGGAGGGAGTCGAAGTAGTCGAGGAAGGAGGCCGGGGAGGTACGGGGCTGGCCGAGCCAGAAGGCGGGCTCGACGACGGCGCGGACACCCGCGGCGTACATGGCCTCGTAGTCGTCGGTGGTGCGGGACGTCATGTGGATGTGGGGGTCGAAGATGCGCATCAGGACTCCTTGCCGTGGGGGTCGTCCGTGCCCTGTGCCGGGGTGGCGGTGGCGGACCCGGTCAGGGCCAGAACGCGGTGCAGGTCCTCCGGTACGGGGCGGCCGGCGGCGGTGCGCTCCTCGGCGTAGTCGCCGAGCATGCGGGCGAGTTCGGCGTCGCCCGGGGCGCGCCGGGCCAGGTCCGCCACCTGGTCGAGGGCGACGCCGGTGAAGAGGCACTTCAGCACGGCGTGCCGCCAGGCATGGGCGTCCAGGTGGCGGGCGCCGTAAGGGCCGAGGGCGGCGGCGACGAGCCGGGTGTCGTTGGTGCGCAGGGCGTCCTCGACGAGCGGGAGGGCGCCGGCACCGGGGACGAGGTGCGGCAGGGCGTGCAGGACGGCGCGGCGTTCGTCGGCGGTGCCCTGGTAGTACACCCGGGTCAGTGCGCCGGCGTCGGCGCGGGCGGCGTGCAGGATGAGGACGCGGGCGGTGTCGGCGTGGGCGGGGCCGCATCGGCGGCCGGCTTCGGCGAGGCGCAGTTCCCACACGGAGATGGGCCCGTGAGTGCCGGGGTGGGTGGAGGCCTCGTCCAGGGCCTGGTCGAGCCAGGCGCGGGCGGCTCCGTCCAGCCGGTCGGTGAGGCGGCGGTGCAGCTCGGCGGGCGGGGTGAGGGCAGGGGTGGTGCCGTCACCGGGGGTCGCCGGTCCGACGGTGGTGTCTGCCTCCGGGGTGGCCGGGGTGGCATGGGGGCGGGTCATGGGGTGGTGCTCCCTTCGGGGGTGGCGGAGGGATCGCCGTGCGGTGGGACGGGGTCGGAGGGGGTGGTGACGGCCACCGCGGGCTGAGCGGCTCGGCGGAGGAACGGGAGGGAGCGGGCGGCGAAGTGTGGGCCCGCGTGGGAGTGGCGGGGCAGTTCGACGACGGTCAGCCCTTGGTAGCCGGTGGCGGCGAGGGCCGCGAGGACGGGCGGGAAGTCGATCTCGCCGTCCCCGAAGGGGAGGTGCTCGTGGACGCCTCGGCGCATGTCCTCGATCTGGACATGACGCAGCCAGGGGGCGGCCTCGCGCACGCACTCGGCGGGGGTGAGGGGTTCAAGACACTGGCAGTGGCCGAGGTCCAGGGTGAGACCGAGGGGCTCGGGGTCGCCGAGCGTGCGGCGCAGGTGGTGGAAGTCGGCCAGGGTGGCGAGGAGGTGGCCGGGTTCGGGTTCGACGGCGAGGGGGACGCCGGCGGTGGCGGCTGCGTCCAGGACGGGAGTGAGGGTCTCGGCGAGGCGTTTCCAGGCGGAGTCCTCGTCGGTCCCGGCGGGGACGATCCCGCTGAAGCAGTGCACGGCGTGCGCGCCGAGGTCGGCGGCGACCCGGATGGCCCGGAGGAGGAGATCGACGCGGCGGGCCCGGTCGTCCGGGTCGGGGTCCAGCAGCGAAGGGCCGTGCTTGCGGCGGGGATCGAGCACATAGCGGGCGCCTGTCTCCACCGTGACGCCCAGCCCGAGCTCGGCCAGCCGGTGTGCGACCCGGCGCGTGCGGACGGCGAGGTCCGGGGCGAGGGGGTCGAGGTGCATGTGGTCGAGGGTCAGGCCCACGCCGTCGTAGCCGAGGTCGGCGAGGAGGGCGAGGGCGTCGTCGAGGCGGAGGTCGGCGAGGCCGTTGGTGCCGTAGCCGAAGCGGAGAGGGGCGTGGGCGCACCGGTTCCCGTACCCGCTCGCGTCCCCGGCCGGGTTCACGCCCGTCTTCCCGCTCGCGTCCCGGGCCGTGACCTCACCCGCCATCCCGGTGGTGTCCTGGCCCAGGTCCCTGTTCGGGTTCCGGCTCACGTGATGCTCACCTTCCTCATGCCGGCCCTCCGGGCGAACATCCGGCCGGCCGGGGCGAGGGCCGCGACCAGGAGGGAAGTGGCGGTCGCGCCGGAACGGGCGGCCAGCGCGGCCTGGAGCGGGATCGTGGCGCGGATGCCGCCGCCGACGGCCCGTTGGGTGAGCGGGGGTGAGGGGTTGAGCACGGCATGGAAGTACGGCCGGCCGGCCGTGGCGGCATAGGTGGCGCCCAGGGCGGCGGTGAGGGCTCCGGTGCTCCGGGGCGATCCCCCGGACGGGCTGGACCCCGGCAGGCCGGGGGCGGCTGCTGCCCGCCGGCCTGCCGGGAGTCGGGTGCGGCGGTGGGTGACCAGCCGGGCCAGCGCCCCCGTCGTCGCGAGCGCCGCCAGTGGGGCCAGGACCGAGCCCCCGGTGGTCTCCCGGCGGGAGACGGCCGTGACCGCGAGGGTGTGGCCGGCGAGCAGCGCGGCGGAGGGCAGCGCGACCCTCGTGACGCCGCTGGTGGCCGCGGCGCCCAGGAGCAGGTCCAGTCCGCGGGCGGCGGCCATCGCGACCGGGCCCGCGGGTGTGTGCTTGAGCTTCAGGTCGTAGGCCCAGACGGTCGCCGCGAGCGGCGTGGCCACCGCGAGGGCGGGGCGTCCCGCACCGGCGGCGAGCGCCAGACCGGCGCCCGTGAGGGCACCGGCCGCGGTGAGCGCGGCGGCCGGACGGACACGGCCGGACGGGAGCGGGCGGTGCGGCCGCTCCACGGCGTCCTCCTCGCGGTCCGCCCAGTCGTTCAGGGCCATGCCGGCCTCGTACAGACACAGGGAGGAGCCGATGGCGAGCAGGGTGCGCGGTCCGGGGCGGACACCGGCCGCCGCCGCACCGGCCAGAGCGTCGCCGGGGACGGTGAAGAGGGCGGGCAGCCGCAGCAGTTCGGCCCAGGCGTCCGCGCGGGGGCGGGAGCCGGGTCCGCGGGGCGCGGCACCGTCCTCGGGGGCCGGCCGGCCCGCCCCGCCTGCCGGCGCGTCCCGGGACACGGTGAACAGCGCGGACAGACGCTGCAGCGCGGGCCGGCTCCCAGCACGGCCGGGACGGAGCGGGGGTGTGCGCGCCGCGCCGTCGGCGGACGGAGCGACGTGCTCGCCGAACGCCCCGGCCGCCCACGCGGACGCGGGCGTGCCCGGTATGAGCCCCGTCGGTGTGGGTGGGCGCTGGGGTGCGGGGGGTCCGGGGGTCATCACCGCGTCCCCTGGCTGTCGGTGTCGTCGCGCAGGTGTTCGGCGAAGCGCCGCAGCTCCGTGTACTGCTCGGCCAGCGACGACGGGCCCCGGCCGACCGGGTCCTTGAAGTAGAAGCCCAGTTCGCTCAGTGGCCCGGTCCGGCCCCTCTGCCGGGCGCGGAGGGTCAGGCGGGCCAGGTCGAGGACGAGCGGGGCGGCGAGTGCCGAGTCGCAGCCCTGCCAGATGGTCTGCAGGATCATGCGGGAGCCCAGGAAGCCGTCGAAGGCGATGTGGTCCCAGGCCGTCTTCCAGTCACCGAGCGCGGGCACGTCGTCGATGTGGACCTCGCCCTCGGGCGCGGCACCGAGGGTGTCGGCGAGGACGCGTTCCTTACCGGCGTTCTTGGCGGCGGCGGCCGCGGGGTCGGCGAGGGCGGCGCCGTCGCCGCCGCCCAGCAGGTTGGTGCCGGACCAGGCGCGAACGGCGAGGGCCCGCTGCAGGAACATCGGGCCGAGCACCGAGCGCAGCAGGGTCTGCCCGGTCTTGCCGTCACGGCCCGCGTGGGGCAGGCCCGAGGACTCGGTGAGCGCGGCCAGTGCCGGGTGGTGCAGGCCCGTGGAGGGGGTGAAGTTGACGTAGGGGCAGCCGGCACGCAGGGCGGCTGCCGCGTAGAGGGAACTGGGCGGCAGGAAGCCGTCGGCGGGAGCGGGCTCGGTGGAGGCGACGTTGACCACGACGGCGCCCGCGAGGTCATGGCGGCGGCCGAAGTCACGGATGTCGGCCGCGAACACGTCGATCCAGTCGTCGTCGGTGCGGGCCGGGCCGCCGTCCGCGTCTGCGGGCAGCGGGCCGCCGGGCCTGATCCCGCTGTCAGCGGCGACGAGTTCGGCATGCACGGCGGACGGCAGGCCGTGCGGCAGGACACCGCCGGCGGCGAGGTGTTCGGCACGCTTGGGCAGCGGGCAGTCGACGGTGTCGTGACCGCCGAAGACGAGGGACGACAGCGCCGGCAGACCGCACGACGCGAAGTCGGCGGTCTCGGTGACCATGCCGGTCGGCGGATGGAGCCCCGCGGCGACGGCGGCACAGCCCGCGATCGCGGTGGTGGCCACGGAGCCGCGTGCCCCGATGAACCAGACGCCGAAGCGGAGGGCCGGGGAGGGGGCGGGGAGGAACGGTTCGGCGGACATGGGCAGCCTCCTTGTCGTACGCGAACCGGGTGGGAATGCCGGAAGCGGAACCAGCGGGCGCCGGACACACGGCCCGGCGGGGGGCGCCGGACACACGGCCCGGTGGGACGGCGGGCGGAGGTCCGGCGTCCTCCGCCCGCCGCCGTTCCGGTCGCCCTAGGAGGGCAGCTCCTTCAGCTGGATGTTGCGGAAGGAGACATGGTCGGCGGAGCCATGGTTCTGGAGGCCGACGTAGCCGTCGGTCAGGCTCCGCTCGGGGTCCTTGTTGGTGAAGTCGTTGATCTTGACTCCGTTGAGGAACACCTGAAGGCGTTCGCCCCGGACCTTGATCTCGTAGGAGTTCCACTGGCCGGGCGGACGCAGAACCTGGTCACGGGCCTTGATGTTCGCCGACTTGAACGAGTAGACGGAGCCCGTGGTGCGGTCGGCCGCGTCCGTGGCGTCGATCTGGATCTCGTAGCCCTTGTTCACCGCGGACCAGGGGTCGTCGGAGGCCGGGAAGCCCACGAAGATCCCGGAGTTGTCGTCGCCCCGCATCTTCCAGTCGAGCTTGAGGGAGTACGACGTCAGCTCCTTGGCCTGGTACCAGAGCAGACCCATACCACCCTCGGACTCCAGGGTGCCGTCCTTGACGTTGAACGTGCCGGGGCCGGCCTGCTTCCAACCGTCCAGGGTCTGGCCGTTGAAGATCTCCCGGTAGCCCTTGTCCGGCTTGCAGTCCGCCTTCACCTGACCGGTGGCGTACCGCATACCGCCGAGCAGATGGTTGCGGAAGGCCTCGTCGGCGTACGACTCCTTGGTGTGGCCGCCGCCGGTGTAGAAGGAGCGGCCGCCGCCGTAGCTCTGGCACCAGGCGATCGGGTGGTCGCCCTTCATGGTGCCGCCCTGGTAGGTCGTCTCGTCGAGGGTGGCGAGGACCTTGGCCCGCTCACGCGGGTTGGTGCGGTAGTTGTACCACTCGTCGGTGCGCTCCCACGCCTCGTCCAGGTGCGCGGTGGACGGGTGGTCGTGGTCCTCGACGCGCACGGTGGCCTTCTGGATGGCCGGGTGCGAGTCGAAGTAGGCACCGACGAGACCGCCGTAGAACTCCCAGTCGTACTCGGTGTCGGCGGCGGCGTGGATGCCCATGTAGCCGCCGCCGTTCTTGACGTAGTTCTCGAACGCCTTCTGCTGCTCGGCGTTGAGGACGTCACCGGTGGTCGACAGGAAGGCGACCGCGTCGTACTTGGCGAGGTTGGCCGTGGTGAACTGTCCGGCCTCCTCGGTCGCGGTGACCGAGATGCCGGCCGGGGTGCCGAGGTCCCTCAGTGCGGCGACTCCTTCCGGGATGGAGTCGTGGCGGAAGCCGGCCGTCCTGGAGAAGACCAGGACCTTCTTGCCCGCCTTGAACGGCTCCTTGGAGAACTCGAAGTCGTCCACGTCGTACAGCGCGCCGTCACCGCCCCTGAAGACCAGGTAGATCTCCGAGGTCCGCTTCGGCAGCGACCGCAGGGGCACGTCGACGTCCTGGAACGTCTCCCAGCCACCGGTCGGCGGGATGTACGCCGAGCCGTGCAGCTTGCCGTCGGGCGAGCCGGTGCGCAGTTCGACGAAGCCGCCGCTGCCGCCGGAGGAGGCCCGTACGGTCATCTTCTTCTGCCCGTCGAACCGGTAGGGGCTGAAGGAGATCCAGTCGCCGTCGTTGATGTCGCCGACGGTCTTGCCGCCGTTGGCGCCGGTCTTGTCGATGACCGACACACCCTGCTGGGTCGTGAAGTGCTCGGCCTGGCGGTGCAGCGGCTGGAGCACGGCGCGGGCGGTGCCGGTCAGGGACTCCTGGCCGTTCGCCCCGCCGTCGGTGTAACTGGCCCCGACGACACCGTAGATGTCGGCGTTGGGGTCGTGACCGCCGTCCCCGGCGGGCGGCTTGAGGGTACCTTCACAGCCCGTCTCGCTGGTCAGCTCGTGGGCGTGGGAGTCGTGGCCGAGGCTGTAGGCGACCTTGACCTTGGAGCAGTCGATCCGCTCCTCGGGGTCGGTGACGGTCACCTTGAACGGGACGGGCTCGCCGAAGGCGGCCAGGCTGCCGTTGCCCGGCACAGTGATCTCGACCGTGGGCTCGGTGTTGCCGACGACGATCCGGACGCTGGCGTTGCCCGTGTTGCCCTCGGGGTCCTTCGCGGTGAAGGTGGCGGTGTAGGTGCCGGCCTTCTTGTACGTGTGGGTGGGGGTGAGCCCCTCACCCTTGGTCCCGTCGCCGAAGTCCCAGCCGTAGGTGAGGTGCGGGGAGTCGGCGTCCTTGACGGTCGCGGTGAACTTGACCTTCAGGCCGACCGCACCCGAGGTCTTGTTCGCGGCGGCCTCGGCGATCGGGGAGAAGCCGTCCTCGGCGTTCTCGATCCGGTACAGCGCGGAGTTCTCGTCGCCCTGGAACCAGGAGACGCCGTAGTCCAGGACGTAGAGCGCTCCGTCGGGGCCGAACTCCATGTCCATGATCTGCGTGCCGGTCCACGGAAACTCGTTGATCTTCGCGACGGAGCCATTCTCATTCTGCTCGATCCGCTTGATCCAGCGGCGGCCGAACTCACCCGCGAAGAAGTCGCCGTCGTACGCCTCGGGGAACTTCACCGAGGACTCGAGCTCGGGGTCGTAGCGGTAGACGGGGCCGGCCATCGGGGACTCGGAGCCGCTGCCGAACTCGGGCACCGAACCGTCGTCGTACGGGATCCAGGCGGCCTGGGCGGGCGGCAGGTCGGTGAGACCGGTGTTGTGCGGCGAGGTGTTCTTCAGGGCGGAGCAGTCGAACTTCTCGCCGGAGGCGCCGGTCGCGAAGTCGTAGTCGTTGTATGCGTCGTTGTCACCGGTGCAGAACGGCCAGCCGAAGTTGGCGGCCTCGGTGACCTTGGCGAACTCCACCTGTCCGGCCGGCCCCCGGTTCGGGTCGGCGGCGCCGGCGTCGGGGCCGTAGTCCCCGACGTAGACGATGCCGGTCTTGTCGTCGACGCTCATCCGGAACGGGTTGCGGAAGCCCATCGCGTAGATCTCGGGGCGGGTCTTCTCGGTCCCCGGGGCGAAGAGGTTGCCGTCCGGGACGGTGTACGAGCCGTCCTCCGCGACCTTGATCCGCAGGATCTTGCCGCGCAGGTCGTTGGTGTTGCCGGAACTGCGGCGGGCGTCGAAGGCCGGGTTGCGGTCCGTCCGCTCGTCGATCGGCGTGAAGCCGTCGGAGGCGAAGGGGTTGGTGTCGTCGCCGGTGGACAGGTAGAGGTTGCCCTCGGCGTCGAAGTCGATGTCGCCGCCGACGTGGCAGCAGATGCCGCGGGAGGCCGCGACGTCCAGGACCTTCTTCTCGCTGGCCATGTCCAGCGTGCCGTTGGCGTTGAGGACGAACCGGGAGAGGCGGTTGACGCCGTCGAACTTCCCGAAGTCCGCGGCGGTGCCATTCTCCGGGGCGTCGCCGGCGGGAGTGTCGAGCGGCGGGGCGTAGTAGAGGTAGATCGCCCGGTTGTTCTCGAAGTCCGGGTCGACACCGACGCCCTGGAGGCCCTCCTCGTCATGGCTGTAGACGGGGATCCTGCCGGCGACCCTGGTGACGCCGCCCTGGTCGGTGAGGCGCAGTGTGCCATCGCGCGAGGTGTGCAGGACGCTGCGGTCGGGGAGCACGGCGAGCGACATCGGCTCGCCCGTTTCCGGCTCGCCCTTGGCGAGCGGCACCTGCTGGAACTGCCCCTCGCCGGCCGCCGGTTCGTCGTGCTCGGGATGGCCGGGGTGGGCACCGGCGACGGTTGCCGGGGTGCCCACGGCCAGCAGCAGGCCGGTGAGCAGCGCGAGGCCGGTACGCAGCCTGGGACGACGCCTTGGGGTGTTGGTGGATGTGAGTCTGCTTCTGTACACGAAGTCCCTCCGGGAACGGGGTGGGGCCTTGCGGAACAGGTGCGAAGACGGGTGGTGCGTGGGGGTCCACGTCGTGCGTGTGGTGCGTGCGGCGTGTGCGGGTGCCGGGGTGTGCCGTCACCCCGGAGACACGGGTGTCCTGAACACTTCAGGGACGGTAACCGCGTTCTTCCGGGGCGAACACCCCTTGGGCCAGGGCTGGTTGAACTTATTCCCAGCACAGGACAAAGCGGGCTCCGGGCAGGTCCGGCCGGGGAACCGGCGGACTCGCCGGTCCCCGGCCCGGACCTGCCGTCGTGGGCCGGTCCGGCCCCGTCATCCGGCCTCGGGCGCCCCGGTCAACTGTTGAACGCGGCGTCGAAGGAGGCGCTGGGCGGCTCGAAGTCGAAGGCCTTCAGGCGGGTCAGCGCCTCCGGTGCGCCCTGGAGGCGGTCCATGCCGGCGTCCTCCCACTCGACGGAGACGGGACCCTGGTAGTCGATGGAACGCAGCATCCGGAAGACGTCCTCCCAGGGAACGTCGCCGTGTCCGGCGGAGACGAAGTCCCAGCCGCGCCGGGGATCGCCCCATGGCAGATGGGAGCCGAGGCGCCCGTTGCGGCCGTCGAGGCGCTTGCGGGCCTCCTTGCAGTCGACGTGGTAGATCCGGTCCCGGAAGTCCCACAGGAAGCCGACCGGGTCGAGGTCCTGCCACACGAAGTGGGAGGGGTCGAAGTTGAGGCCGAAGGCCGGCCGGCGGTCGACGGCCTCCAGGGCGCGTACGGTCGTCCAGTAGTCGTAGGCGATCTCGCTGGGGTGCACCTCGTGCGCGAAGCGCACGCCCTCGGCGTCGAAGACGTCCAGGATCGGGTTCCACCGCTCGGCGAAGTCCTCGTATCCGCGCTCGATCATCGACTCGGGGGCGGGCGGGAACATG
This sequence comes from Streptomyces sp. NPDC031365, assembly GCF_055569765.1. Classification (NCBI taxonomy): domain Bacteria; kingdom Bacillati; phylum Actinomycetota; class Actinomycetes; order Kitasatosporales; family Streptomycetaceae; genus Streptomyces; species Streptomyces sp. NPDC031365. The sequence continues at coordinate 17,971 of NZ_JBVIIM010000003.1, forward strand.
GCGACCAGGTGCCAGATGGCGGAGCCGGTGAAGCCGATGACGGTGTCGACACCGAGGAGGGCCGCGGCGCGCGCCGTGTCCTTGATCTCGGCGGCGGCCCGCTGCCGTACGCCCTCGGCCTCGCCGTCGCCCCAGATACGGGCGGGCAGGATCGCCTGGTGCCGTTCGTCGATGATGGCGTCGCAGACCGCCTGCCCGACGAGATGGTTGGAGACCGCCCAGCACTTCAGGCCGTACTTCTCCAGGAGCTGGTGACGCCCTGCGACGTAGGACGGGTCGGCGAGCGCCTTGTCCACCTCGAAGTGGTCGCCCCAACAAGCGAGTTCGAGGCCGGCGTAGCCGAAGTCGCGGGCGAGTCGGCAGACCTCCTCCAGCGGCAGGTCCGCCCACTGGCCGGTGAACAGTGTGAAGTTGCGCGGCATCCCTATTCCGTCCTCTCAGGCGGCGATCGGTGTGTAGACGGAGTTCTTCTCGGCACTCTCCTCGACCGCCGCCAGGACACGCTGCACCTGGAGTCCGTCGGCGAAGGAGGGTTCCGGGCCGCGGCCCTCGGCGACCGCGTGGACCAGGTCGCGGGCCTGGTGGACGAAGGTGTGCTCGTAGCCGAGGCCATGGCCCGGGGGCCACCATGCCTCGAGGTAGGGGTGATCGGGTTCGGTGACGAGGATGCGGCGGAACCCGGAGTGTGTCCCGGGCTCGGTGCCGTCGTGGAACTCCAGCTCGTTGAGCCGCTCCAGGTCGAAGGCGAGGGAGCCGCGCTCGCCGTTGAGTTCGATGCGCAGGGCGTTCTTGCGTCCGGTGGCGTACCGGGTGGCTTCGAACGACGCGAGGGCGCCGGAGCTGAAGCGGCCGGTGAACAGGGCGGCGTCGTCCACGGTGACCTGTCCGGTGCCGGCGGCGGAGACGGCGGCCAGGCCGCTGCTGGGAGCGCTGGGCAGCGGCCGCTCCCGGACGAAGGTCTCGGTGAGCGCGGAGACACCCGCCAGGCGTTCCCCGGCGAGGTACTGGGCCAGGTCGACGATGTGCGCGCCGAGGTCGCCGAGCGAACCGGAGCCGGCGTGTTCCCGGCGCAGCCGCCAGGTGAGTGGGAACTCGGGGTCCACCAGCCAGTCCTGCAGGTACGCCACCCGCACGTGCCGCAGAGTGCCGATCCGGCCCTCGACCACCATCCGCCGGGCCAGGGCGGTCGCGGGCACCCGGCGGTAGTTGAAGCCGACCATCGCCACCAGGCCACGGGAGCCGGCCTCTTCGGCGGCGCGGGCCATCGCCTCGGCCTCGGCGACGGTGTTGGCGAGGGGCTTTTCGCACAGCACGTGCTTGCCCGCGGCGAGCGCGGCCAGCGCGATCTCGGCGTGGCTGTCGCCGGGGGTGCAGATGTCGACGAGGTCGATGTCGTCCCGCTCGACCAGGGCGTGCCAGTCGGTCTCGGCCCGCGCCCAGCCGTGCCGGGCGGCCGCGGCCCGCACGGCGTCGGCGTCCCGGCCGCAGATCACGGCCATCTCGGGACTGAGCGGCAGGTCGAAGACGTGGCCCGCCGTGCGCCAGCCCTGGGAGTGGGCGGCGCCCATGAAGGCGTAACCGACCATGCCGATGCGCAGCGGTGGCTTCCCCGTCCGATCCCCTTCGGGCGCTTGCGGCTGTGCCATTCGGATGTCCTCCTCGTCGTCGTGGCGGGCGGGGGTGGACCCCGCCCGGTGGGGCTGGTCAGGCCCGTGGGGCAGGGCTCCTCACTTGAAGCCGGTGGACATGTACTGGTCCACGTTGTCCTTGTCGACGACGGCCGAGTAGCAGGTCACCAACGAGGGGATCTCGAACTCGGCGAGGCCGCCGACGCCCTTTCCCTGGCCGAGGGCGCGGGCGAGGTCGATCGCCGAGGCGGCCATGGTCGGCGGATACAGGACGGTGGCCTTCAGGACACCGTTGTCGGCCTTGATGGCCTCGAAGGCGGCGAGCGCGCCCGCGCCTCCCACCATCAGGAACTCGTCGCGCCCGGCCTGTTCGATGGCGCGCAGCGCGCCCACGCCCTGGTCGTCGTCGTGGTTCCACAGCGCGTCGATCTTCGACTGTGCCTGGAGCAGCTGGGCCATCTTGGCCTGGCCGGACTCGACGGTGAACTCGGCTGCCTGGCGGGCCACCTTCTTGACGTTGGGGTAGTTCTTCAGCGCGTCGTCGAAGCCCTGGGTGCGCTGCTTGGTCAGCTCCAGGTTGTCCAGGCCGGCCAGCTCGACGACCTTGGCACCCTGCTTGTCCTTGAGCTTCTCGCCGATGTAGTGGCCGGCGTTGAGGCCCATGCCGTAGTTGTCGCCGCCGATCCAGCAGCGGTAGGCCTGCGGGGTGTTGAAGATGCGGTCGAGGTTGACGACGGGGATGCCGGCGCGCATCGCCTTGAGCCCGACCTGGGTGAGGGCCTTGCCGTCGGCGGGCAGGATCACCAGGACGTCGACCTTCTTGTTGATGAGGGTCTCGATCTGGCCGATCTGCTGGGCGGTGTCGTTGGAGCCCTCGGTGATCTCCAGGGTGACGTCGGAGTACTTCCCGGCGCGCTTCTTGGCGTTGTCGTTGATGGCGTTGAGCCAGCCATGGTCGGCCTGCGGTCCGGCGAAGCCGATGGTGACCTGCTTGCCGGGCTTGTCGTCGGCGGCCGGCTGGCCCTTCCCGGCCGGTTCGTCGTCGCTGGACTCGTTGCTCGTGCAGCCGGTGACGAACACGCCGGCGGATACGGCGGCCGCTCCGAAGAGCAGTCCTCTGCGGCTCGCGAAAGGTGTCTCTGGCATGGCGGTGAACCCTTTCCTCAGGTCGTGCTCGCGGTACGGCGCTGGACCAGCACGGCGGCGACGATGATCGCGCCCTTGGCGATCTGCTGGACGTCGCTCTGCAGGTTGTTCAGGGCGAAGATGTTGGTGATGGTGGTGAAGATCAGGACGCCGAGGACGGAGCCGACGATGGTGCCGCGGCCCCCGGTGAGGAGCGTGCCGCCGATGATCGCGGCGGCGATGGCGTCGAGTTCGTAGAGGTTGCCGTTGGTGTTCTGGCCGGAGCCGGCCAGGACGATCAGCAGGAAGGCGGCGATGCCGCAGCACAGCCCGGACAGCAGGTAGAGGTAGAGCCGCTGGCGGCGGACGTCGATGCCGGCCAGCCGGGCGGCTTCCGCGTTGCCGCCGACGGCGACGGAGCGGCGGCCGAAGGTGGTCCGGTTGAGGACCAGCCAGCCGACGACGGTGACGGCCGCGAACACCAGGACCAGCGGCGGGATGCCGAGCACGTAGGAGTCGCGCTCACCGAGGTCGAGGACGCTGTCGACGGTGACGATCTGGGTCCGCCCGTCGGTGATCTGCAGGGCGAGACCGCGGGCCGAGGCGAGCATGGCGAGGGTGGCGATGAACGGGACCATCCCGCCGTAGGCGATGAGCACCCCGTTGACCAGTCCGCATCCCAGGCCGACGAGAACGGCGGTGAAGAGGATGCCGCCGAAGCCGTACTCCTGGGTGGCGACCGTGGTGGCCCACACCGAGGAGAGGGCGACGATGGCACCCACCGAAAGGTCGATGCCGCCGGAGATGATGACGAAGGTCATGCCGACGGTGACGACACCGATGACCGAGGCGAGGGTGAGGATGAGCTGGAGGTTGCGGGTGTCCAGGAACTGGTCCGGTTTGGTGATGCCGCCGATGAGGATCAGTACGGCGAGCACACCGAGCAGCGACAGAGTGCGGAGGTCGGCGCGGAACAACACGGCGCGCCAGGCGGGCGTTTCGGCGGCCGACGGCACCTTGTCGGTGTTGTCCCGCGGCGGGGAGACGTTCTGCGTCATGACGCCGGGCTTCCTTCCATGACCAGGTCGAGTACACGGTGTTCGTCGAGCTCGCGGGCGGACGCCGTGTGGACGACGCTGCCCTCGCGCAGCACCAGGACGCGGTCGGCGAGGCCGAGGACCTCGGGCACCTCGCTGGAGACCAGCAGTACGGCGAGGCCCTCGTCCGCCAGCCGGCGGACGACCGCGTACAGTTCGGCGCGGGCGCCGACGTCGACGCCGCGGGTGGGTTCGTCGAGCAGCAGCACCTTGCAGCCGCGCAGCAGCCACCGCGCGAGCACGGCCTTCTGCTGGTTGCCGCCGGACAGCGTGCGCACGGGCACGTTCGGGTTGTCGGGCCGCAGGGACAGTTCACGGACCGCCGCGCGCGCCGCCCCCAGTTCGGCACCGCGGTCGATCCAGCCCGCCCTGGCGAAGCGGGACATGGAGGAGACCGACACATTGCGGGTGACGGACTCCAGCATGAGCAGGGCCTGCGCCTTGCGTTCCTCGGGGGCGAGCCCGATGCCCGCGCGTACGGCCGCCCGCACACTGCCCGGCCTCAGTGGCCGCCCGTCGACGAGTACGCGGCCGGTGCCGGGCTTGCGGGCTCCGTAGATCGTCTCCAGGATCTCGGAGCGTCCCGATCCGACGAGCCCGGCGAGCCCGACGATCTCGCCGGGGCGCACCGTCAGGTCCAGCGGCGCGAACTCCCCTGTGCGGGACAGCCCTTCGACGGTCAGCACCGGTTCGCCCTCCGGCGGGGCGGTGGGCCGTGGCGGGAAGACGTACTCGACGTTGCGTCCCGTCATCAGCGCGACCACCTCACTGGTGGGCGTCGACTTGGCGGGCAGCCCGCCGGCCACGGCCCGGCCGTCCTTCAGCACGGTCACCCGGTCGCCGATGCGCCGGATCTCCTCCAGGCGGTGCGAGATGTAGACGACGGCGACCCCGTCGGCGGTGAGGCCGCCGACGATGCGGAAGAGGTTGTCGACCTCGTCCGGGTCGAGGGCGGCGGACGGTTCGTCCATCACGATGAGCCGTACGTCGTGGGAGAGGGCCCGCGCCATCGAGACGATCTGCTGCTGGGCCGCGGACAGTTCGCCCACCAGCCGGGCCGGGTCGATCTCCGGGTGGCCGAGCCGTTTGAGGAGCTCGGCGGTCGAGGACCTGGCGGCCCTGCCCCGTACGACGAACCCGGCGGTCGTGGGTTCATGGCCGAGGTGGACGTTCTCGGCGACCGACAGGTGCTCCACCAGGTCGAGTTCCTGGTAGATGGTGGCGATGCCGAGGCGCATGGCGGCGATCGGCGAGCGGAGTGTGACGTCGTCGCCACGCCAGCGGATGGTGCCCGAGTCGGGCTGGTGGGCGCCGGCCAGCACCTTGATCAGGGTGGACTTGCCGGCGCCGTTCTGGCCGAGCAGGCAGTGCACCTCACCGGCCTGGACGTCGAGGTCGACGCCGTCCAGGGCCCGGACTCCGGGGAACGACTTGGTGATGCCGGACATGCTGAGCAGCGGTGGTTGTGGTGCCATGCGGATTCCCCTCGGCGGGCGTGCGGGGCCGGTGTCAGGGCGATCCCCTTACGGGGCAAGCGTTTTCAGGCAGGGCGGAGCGGAGCGGTGGCGCGGGCTGTTGGTTGCGTGACGCGGGGTGGGACGAGGTGCGGGGCTGTTCCTTGCGGTGGAGCAGGTGCCACGGAGGACGGGGCTGTTCCGTGCGGTGGAGCAGGTGTGTGACGGGAGGACGGGGCTGCTTACGCGGGTGAGAACAGGTGGTCGCTGATGAGCCGGGCCCCGCCGATGACTCCGGCGGTGGGACCCAACTCCCCCAGGACGATGGGCAGGTTGCCGGTGGCCAGGGGCAGCGACCCGCGGTAGACCTGGGTGCGGATCGCGGCGAGCAGCGTATGGCCGAGGCCGGTCACCCCGCCGCCGATCACCACCAGGCCGGGGTTGAAGAAGCTGACCAGGCCGGCGATGACCTGGCCGGTGCGATTGCCGCCCTCACGGATCAGATCGAGGGCGGTGGCGTCACCGGCCGCGGCCGCGGCGGCGACATCGACGGCGCTGAGCGTGCCGTTCGACTCCAGTCGGCTCGCGAGTTCGGCGGAGAGCCGCTGCTGGGCGGCCTCCGTCGCGTCCCGCGCGAGGGCCGCTCCGGAGAAGTGTGCCTCCAGGCAACCCCGGTTGCCGCAGGCGCACGGACGGCCGTCGGGCACGGCCTGGATGTGCCCGATGTCGCCCGCGCTGCCCGTCGTACCGCGGTAGACCTCGCCGCCGACGACGATGCCGCAGCCTATGCCGGTACCGATCTTGACGCAGAGGAAGTCCCCGACGGTGCGGGCGACCCCTGCGTGCTGCTCCCCCATGGCCATCAGGTTCACGTCGTTGTCGACCATGACCGGGCAGCCGAGGTCCTGGCTGAGCGCCTCCCGCACGGGGAAGCCGTCCCAGCCCGGCATGATCGGCGGAGCCACCGGGATGCCCTCGGGGAAGCGGACCGGGCCCGGGACGCCGATGCCGGCGCCGTCGAACCCCTCCGCGAGCCCTGAGGCCTTCAACTTCGCGGCCATGGCCAGCACTTGCTCGAAGACCGCGACCGGTCCCTCGCGTACGTCCATGGGTTGGTTGATGTGCCCGAGGATCTCCAGTTCGGCGTTGGTGACGGCGACGTCGACCGAGGTCGCGCCGATGTCGACGCCGAGGAACCGCAGGTGCGGGTTGAGCCGGATGTTGTGGGAGCGCCGGCCGCCGCGCGAGGCGGCGAGTCCGTCGGCCACGACGAGTTCCGTCTCCAGCAGCCGGTCCACCTCCACGGCCAGTTTCGACCGGGAGAGGTCGACCTGGTCGCCCAGCTGGGCACGGGAGTTGGGGCCACCGTCGCGCAGCAGCCGGAGCAGCCGGGCCTGATGGGCGTTCGCGGGTCGTGCGGTCATGCGTCTCACGAGCCCCTCCCCGCCTCATCGGCCTGTGCGCGCCGGATTCCGGCCACGTGTTGTGGCGTTCCTTCGGATGGGAAAGTAGCAGCGCCCGCCGGAGGTGGGAAGAAGTAGCGCAGGAATTGACCCCTACTTTTTCCACTCACAGGACAAAGACGCTTCCTCGGTCACCCGGGGTGGCCCTCGCCCCGGGAGCGCCCTGCGGCCCCTGCCGGGGCCCGCGGGTGCGCGGACACCGGCGGTTCCGCAACCGCCCCGGCCGAAAGTGTGTCTGTCACCGCGAGGGCCGGATGCCCCGGGGTGCCGCCGTACTCCGGGGGACGGAGGCCGGCCCCGGGGGGTTGTCGATGAGTGTGTGGACGGTTCCGGGATACACCGAGTCACTGGAACTCGGTGCCGGGGCGAGCGGGCGCGTGGTTCTGGCCATCCACGAGGTGACCGGTGTCCCGGTCGCGGTCAAGTACCTCAGTGAGTCGCTGCACACCCGCCCGGGTTTCGTGCACGACTTCCGTGCCGAGGCGCGGCTGCTGGGCGGGCTGGACAGTCCGTACGTCGCCGGGCTGTACGAGTACGTGGAAAGCCCGGACGGGGCCGCCATCGTGATGGAACTGGTGGACGGCGTGTCCCTGCGGACCCTGCTGGCCGGGCAGGGCCCGCTGGACCCGGAGGCCGCGCTGCTGATCCTGAAGGGATCGCTCCTGGGCCTCGCCGACGCGCACCGGCTCGGGGTGGTGCACCGCGACTACAAGCCGGAGAACGTCCTGGTGACGCCCGACGGTGCGTCGAAGCTCGTGGACTTCGGGATCGCGGTGGACACCCGTGCGCGCGCCGGTGTGGCGGGCACCCCCTCGTACATGGCGCCCGAACAGTGGCGCGGCGAACCCGCCTCGCCGGCCACCGACGTGTACGCGGCCACGGCCACGTTCTTCGAGTGCCTCACCGGCCGCAAGCCCTACGCGGGCGACAACATCGCCGAGCTCGCCCTGCGGCACGTCGACGCTCCCGTCCCGGCACAGGACGTGCCCGAGGCGGTGCGGTCCCTGGTGCGCCGCGGGCTGGCCAAGGAGGCGTCGGGGCGCCCGGCCGACGCCGAGGTGTTCGTCGCCGAACTCGAGGCGGCCGCGGGCACCGCGTACGGGCCCGGCTGGGAGGAGCGGGGCCGCGGGCGGCTCGCCGCGCTGGTGGCGCTGCTCCCGCTGCTGCTCCCGTCGGCCCGTACGCCGGGGCAGTCGACGGCCGACACCGCGCGCACCGTGCTGCGGCAGCCGCCGGGCCCGGGCTGGGCGCAGGCATGGAGGCCCACCGGGCCGGGAATGCTGGCCGCCGCGGCCGCCGCTCTCCTGGCGGTCCTGCTGACGTACGCCGCGCCGCCGGACCCTGGCGGGGCGCAGGAGCGGGCGGCCGAGGCCCTCGCCACCACCAGCGCCCTCCCGGGCGTGACCGCGGGTCCCACCGCCCCGCCGGCGCCGGCGTCTTCGACGGCCGGCACTCCGGCGGCCTCGTCCGCCGCCCCGGCCTCAGCGAGCCCCGGCGAGCCGCCGGCCACCGGGGCGGCCACGGAACCCGGGACGGACCCGGGCACGGGGCCCGGAACAGATCCGGGCACGGACCCGGGTACGGACCCGGGCACCGGCGCGCCCGCCGGTCCGACGACATCGCCCGGCACCCCCACCGGATCCCCGGCGGACCCCTCCCCGGCCGCGCCCGCGGTCAAGGACGTCACCGTGTCGGAGTTCCGGCAGACGGGTTCCGGCACCGCCACCACCACGGTCACCATCCTCACGGACGGCACCGGGCCGGTGTCGATCCGTCTCGGGTGGTTCGCGGGCGACACCTCGGGCGCCCCGGGAACCCCGGACGGCGCCGGCCAGGTCTTCCGGCGCAGTGGCGCCACGCAGTACACGGTGACCGCCGAGCACGCCTTCCAGAACCTCGGCTGCTACTGGACGGTGACGGCGACGACCACACCCGCCTCCGCCGACGGGGGCGCGTCCCAGCAGCTTCTCACCAGGCGGTGCGATCTGCGATGAAGGCGACGAACGAGCCCGCTCCCCCGCCCGGTGAGGGCGCCCGGCCCGGAGCCGGGGACGACTACAGCGCCACCGTGCTCGGGAGCCACTGGATCCAGCGGCCCGGGCCGGACACCACGGTGACGGCGACGGTACGGGAGGGCGGTACCCGGCCGGACCGGACCGAGGGGGCCGTGCTGCGCTTCGGCCCGGGTGTCCAGGGCGCCCTCGCGCACCGGTCCACCAGGACGCCGCTCCCGGTGCCGGCGCCCTCCCGGCCCCGGCGGCCCGGTGCGCGGCGGTACGCGCTGCCGGCTCTCGTCCTGCTCGCCGTCCTCGTCTTCCTGGCCTGGCAGCGTCTCGGCCCGGTGCTGACGGTACGCGGTACGGAGGTCACGGCCCCGTCCGCCGCGGTGGGGTGCGACGCCACCGCGGACCTCGTGGGCACGGTCACCACGAACGGCCGCGCGGGCACCCTGACCTACCGCTGGATACGCAGCGACGGCACCTCGTCCGGCGTACTGCGCGAGGAGGTGGCACGGGGCCAGAAGCAGGCGCTCCTGCACCTGCTGTGGACCTTCGAGGGTACGGGCCGCTACGAGGCACGGGCGGAGCTGCGGATCCTGTCCCCCTCCGGACGTACTGCCACGGCCGGCCTCACCTACGACTGCCCGCCCGGTCGGCAGCCCTAGCGGATGCCGTTCAAGCCAGGCCCAGCAGATGCCGTTCGGGCCAGGCCGGGGTCGCGGGGTCCGGTGCCGGACCCCGCCGCGTTGTCGCGGGTAGCCAGGCCCTCTGTCCTGGTGCCCTCTCCGCCGTGCGACGCACGGCCCCAGGCCCCGCTCGGCGGCACCACAAGCTACGGCGGCACCCGTGCCAGTGGGCCGGCGAGTCGACCTGGTCACACCCTGCCGGGCTCAGGGGCAGCGCACGACCTGTCCGGCGTACGACAGGTTCCCTCCGAAGCCGAACAGCAGCACCGGGTCGCCGGACGACACCGCGCCCTGTTCGACGAGCTTGGAGAAGGCCAGCGGGATGCTCGCGGCCGAGGTGTTGCCGGACTCGGTGACATCGCGGGCCACGACGGCGTTGACGGCGCCGAGCCGGCGGGCGAGGGGTTCGATGATCCGCAGGTTGGCCTGGTGCAGTACGACTCCGGCGAGGTCCTCCGGTGCCAGCCCCGCCTTCTCACAGGCCTCGCGGGCGACGACCGGCAGCCGGGTGGCGGCCCAGCGGTAGACGCTCTGCCCCTCCTGCGAGAACCGCGGCGGCGTCCCCTCGATCCGCACCGCGTGCCCCATCTCGGGCACGGAGCCCCACAGCACGGGACCGATTCCCGCCGCCTCGCCGGAAGGGCAGGCCTCCACCACGGCCGCTCCGGCCCCGTCACCGACGAGGACGCAGGTGGAGCGGTCGGTCCAGTCGGCCACCTCGGACATCTTGTCGGCGCCGACGACCAGCACCCGGCTCGCGCCCCCGGCCCGCACGGCGTGGTCGGCGGTGGCGAGGGCGTGGGTGAAGCCGGCGCACACCACATTGATGTCCATGACGGCGGGCCCGGGCATGCCGAGGCGGGCGGCGACCCGGGCGGCCATGTTGGGCGAGCGGTCGATCGCGGTGGAGGTGGCGACCAGGACCAGGTCGACCTCCGCGGGCGTGCGTCCGGCCGCCGCCAGTGCCTTGGCGGCGGCGTGCGCGGCCAGTTCGTCGACGGGTTCGTCCGGGCCCGCGATATGACGCGTACGGATGCCCACCCGGCTCGTGATCCACGCGTCGCTGGTGTCGACCATGCCCGCCAGGTCCTCGTTGGTGAGGACCCGGGCGGGCTGGTAGTGGCCGACAGCGGCGATGCGCGAGCCGATCATGGGTGGATCCCCCTCGTTTTCGGTTGCGGGACGCACCAGTCTGATCAGTGACCCACCGGTACGACGGCAGGCGAAGCAACAGGAAACGGGAGCCGGGCTTGTCGGCTTCCGTCAGCCGGTGAAGAGTTGTGTCGCCTTGCGTACGAGCTCGTACAGACCGTAGGCGAGCGGCACCCCGACCCACAGCCAGGAGAAGGTGATCAGACCCCGACAGCCGGGACCAGGCGGACTCCGGCTGCCGTCGCCGGTCATCGGCGGCCTCCTTCGGCGCCCCGGGGCCGGGGACGTGGTGACGGGCGGCGGGTACCTGGGACCTGGCCGGACGGGGGACCGGGACGACAACCGTGTGCGCCTACCGCGGTGTGGGCTGCGACCTCACGCTCCATGTGCAGGACAATGAGATCGGGAAGGTCACCGCGCCGCACGACAGTCCGGTGGCCCACGGCAACCCGTGCATCAAGGGCCGCTTCGGCCGTCAGCACGTGCAGAACCGGGACTGAGCGGAACTGGTGGGACATGGGACGAGTCACGGAACGACGCAAGGTGCTCCGCATCCGGGACGGGGCTGTCTCCAGCCGCCCCGACACGCTCGTCGCCGAGGAACCCCTGGAGATCCGGCTGAACGGCAGACCCCTCGCCATCACCATGCGCACACCGGGGGACGACTTCGCCCTGGCGGCCGGTTTCCTGGTGAGCGAGGGAGTGCTCGCGACCGCCACCGACCTGCGGAACATCGTCTACTGCGCCGGGGCGACCGTCGACCAGTCGAACAGCTACAACGTGGTCGACGTGAAGACCGCCTCCGGGGTGGTCGTCCCGGACATCACGCTGGAACGCAACGTCTACACCACGTCCTCCTGCGGCCTGTGCGGCAAGGCCAGTCTGGACGCGGTGCGTACGACGACCCGCCATCCCCTCGCGGACACTCCCCCGCTGCGCGTGGAGCCGGAACTGCTGGCGGTCCTGCCCGACCGGCTGCGCGCGTCGCAGCGGGTCTTCGACCGCACCGGCGGCCTGCACGCCGCGGCCCTGTTCGACGAGAAGGGCGAACTGCTCGACGTACGCGAGGACGTGGGTCGGCACAACGCGGTCGACAAGCTGGTCGGCCGTGCCCTGCAGAGCGGGGACCTGCCGCTGTCCCGGACGATCCTGCTGGTCTCCGGCCGGGCCTCCTTCGAGCTCGCGCAGAAGGCGGTCATGGCCGGCATACCCGTGCTCGCGGCGGTCTCGGCACCGTCCTCGCTGGCCGTGGACCTGGCGGCGGAGACGGGCTTGACCCTGGTGGGCTTTCTGCGGGGCAGATCCATGAACGTGTACGCGGGTGAGGACCGCATCGCCCTGCGGGCCGCGGCCGCCCGGGACTGACCGGTCCCGCCCGCTGCACGGCGGCGGGGCCCGACGGAGGAGCGCCCCCCGCGCCGCGGGCCCGCCTCGGCGCGAGGCCAAGAGGCCACCGCGCACCAGGCCACAGGCCGCATGCCACCCAACACAGGCACCAGGCACCAGGCACCAGGCACAGGACGCCGGACACAGGCCGCCGGACACAGACCGCGGGGCATGAGGCCCCGTGGACCGGAGCCCCGACGACCCACTAACGTCCCCGGGCATGCCCGACGACGCAGCCGGAGCACGACGGCGAACGGGGACCGGGACCGCCCCGGCGCCGGTCCTCATCCTGGTCCTTGCCCTGATCCTGGCCGTGGTCCTCGGCGCCGTCCTGGTCACCGGCGGGCCGGACGACGACCGGGGACCGGACGACGCCGGCTGCCGGCCGCGTACGGTCGCCTCCTGGACCGCCGACGACACCCTCACCTCCGAGTTCGCCCGCTACGGCGACGACGCCGGCCGTACCGACGACTGGACCGGCGGCGACGGCACCCACTCGGTGCGGCTGCCCGACGGCCGGCTGCTGTGGCTGTTCTCCGACACCTTCCTGGGCCGGGTGCACCGCCCGCCGAACCCGGTCGGTGAGTCGTACACGTGGCGGGACACGACGGCTCCCCTCGTACGCAACTCGGCCGTGCTCATGCGCGACAGCCGGCTCGAAGGCACCCTGCCCGCCCCGCTCTTCCCCGACCCGGCGCCGGACCAGTGGCGCTGGCCGGTCGCCGCCCGGGTCGAGCCGCGCTCCCCGGGCTCCTCCGAACAGGTCCTGAGGGTCCTGCTGTGGGTGCGTCAGGCCGGACAGCATCCGTGGATCTACGGCGTGCCCACCGCGACCGAGGTCGCCACGCTCTCCCTGCCCGCCCTGCGCCTCGAGTCGGTGGTGACGGTGCTCGACCAGGGGCAGGTCGCCGACCCGTCCCGGCGGGTGCTGTTCGGGACGACCCTCGTCGAGGAGGACGGCTGGACGTACGTCTTCGGCGGTGACGACGGCCGCCCCGCCTCGCGCCCGGCCTCGCACGCGTTTGTGGCCCGTGTCCCGGACGGCGGTCTCGCCGACCCGGCCGCCTGGGAGTACTGGAACGGTTCGGCCTGGCAGACCCGCGCCCGCCCGCGCCCGGTGCTCGGCGACGGACGGCGCGCCGGGGTGGGCAGCGCCTTCTCGGTGGTGCGGGACGAAGGGACGTATGTCCTGTTCACGATGGCCGCGGGCGCCAAGGGGCTGACTACGGTGGCGTCGTACTGGGCCTGCTCCCCGACCGGGCCCTGGCACGGGCCGGCGCACGAGTTCGCCCCTACGCTGCCCCAGGGCGGGACCGCCGCGTACAACCCGCAGGCGCACCCGGAACTGAGCGAGGACGGGCGCCTGGTGCTCAGCTACGACGTGAACTGGCTGGAGACGACCGGAGCCGCCGCCATGCTCAGCCGGAACGTGTCCCTGTACCGGCCCCGGTTCGTGAGCGTCCGGCTCGGTCCGGCGCGGTGACCTCTCCAGCGGCCTGTCCCCCGGCCTTCCCACCGGTCCCCTCGCCGGCCTCCTCCACGGGGTCGTGCGCCCGGCGCTTGGCGATCACCGCGCACACCATCAGCTGCATCTGGTGGAACAGCATCAGCGGCAGCACCGCCAGCGAGGCCTGCGCCCCGAACAGCACGCTCGCCATGGGCAGACCGGCCGCCAGCGACTTCTTGGATCCGGCGAACTGGATCGCGATCCGGTCCTCCCGGCCGAACCGCAGCGCCTTGGCTCCGTACCAGGTCAGCAGCAGCATCACAGCGAGCAGTACGGCCTCGACGGCGAGCAGCCCGCCCAGCCGGGCGGGGCTCACCTGGTGCCAGATGCCCCGCACCACGCCCTCGCTGAACGCGGTGTAGACCACGAGCAGGATCGAACCCCGGTCGACCAGCCCCAGCACCCTGCGGTGCCGCGCGACGAACCCTCCGATCCAGCGGCGCAGCAGCTGTCCGGCGACGAACGGCGCCAGCAGCTGGAGCACGATCCTCACCACCGACCCCGCGGAGAACCCGCTCCCGCCCCCGCCGCTGCCCAGCAGCGTCGCGGCGAGCAGCGGGGTGAGGACGATGCCGACCAGCGAGGAGAAGGAGCCGGCGCAGATCGCGGCGGGCACGTTGCCGCGGGCAATGGAGGTGAACGCGATCGACGACTGGATGGTGGACGGGACGAGGGTGAGGAAGAGCAGGCCCTGGTAGAGCGGGTCGGTCAGGAGCGCCGGGACAAGTCCGCGCGCGGCGAGTCCCAGCACGGGGAAGACGACGAAGGTGCAGGCCAGCACGATGACGTGGAGCCGCCAGTGCTTCAGCCCGTCCAGCGCCTCGCGGGTGGACAGCCGGGCGCCGTAGAGGAAGAAGAGGAACGCGATCGCGGCCGTGGAGGCGCCGGAGGCGATGTCGGCGCCCGTTCCCCGGGCGGGTAGCAGGGCGGCGAGGCCCACCGTCCCGAGCAGGAGCAGGATGTACGGGTCGATCGGCAGCCGGCTCGGCCAGTGCGGGCGTTTCACGGTGCTCCACTTGCTCGTACTCACGCTTGTACCCGGGGTCGTCCCCTCTCCATCCTGCTCGCCCCCGCCGTGATCGGGAATCCGGTACACCGCTCTCACTGTCATCATGGTGCGCGATGACCGCGGGTAGGCTGCCGGCATGTACGACCCGACGCATCTGCGGACGTTCCTGTCGGTGGCGCAGACGCTGAGCTTCACGCAGGCGGCACGGCGGCTCGGGCTGCGCCAGTCGACGGTGAGCCAGCATGTGCGGCGGCTGGAGGAGGCGACCGCACGTCAGCTGTTCACCCGGGACACGCACTCGGTGGAGCTGACCGAGGACGGCGAGGCGATGCTCGGCTTCGCGCGGCGGATCCTGGACGTGCACGAGCAGGCGGCGCAATTCTTCACCGGCACCCGGGTGCGCGGGCGGCTGCGGTTCGGCGCGTCGGAGGACTTCGTGCTGACGCGGCTGCCGGAGATCCTCGAGCGGTTCCGGCACGAGCACCCGGAGGTCGATTTGGAGCTGACGGTCGAGCTGTCGGGCATCCTGCACGAGCGGCTGGCCGCGGGCCGGCTGGACCTGGTGCTGGCCAAGCGCCGGCCGCAGGACCCGCGGTCCGATGCGCACCGGCTGGTCTGGCACGACGAGCTGGTGTGGATCGGTGCCCCGGGACTGCGGCTGGACCCGAACCGGCCCGTTCCGCTGATCGTCTACCCGCCGCCGGGCATCACCCGGGCCCTCGCCCTGCGGGCGCTGGAGCGGGAGGGCCGTCAGTGGCGGATCGTCTGCACCAGCGGCAGCCTCAACGGTCTGCTCGCGGCGGCCCGGGCCGGGCTCGGGGTGATGGCGCACTCACGCGGGCTGATCCCGCCGGGGCTGGTGCGGATACCGGAGCGGGCGGGACTGCCGGAGCCGGGCGAAGTGGACTTCGTGGTGATGCACGGCCGGCACCGGCCCACCGCGCAGGGCGCGTCCGACGCGCTGGCGGCGGCCATCCTCGCGGGCGGTGACCGGCTGCACCGCGGCGGACGGGGATGAGGAGGTGACGATCCGGCTCCTGCGCACGCTGGGATCAGTGGAACCCGCTGTGGCCCCCAAGGAGCGGTCATGGGGTCGTACAGATTCGGTGGAGATTGCTCCACCGAAACTTACTCGATAGTCAGGTTTCTGTCCGACCCTTCCCCTTGTGAGCGCATTTTCCCCCCTGACCAGCGCGGACGAGAGCTCCGCCCGGTTTCCGGCCCCCTCCCGCCCCCGGGCCCCGTGGGGTAGCTTTCACCGCGCTGTGCGGGACGACGACGTCGCGCAGGAGTCCGAGCGCCGAGGAGCGGGGAGCGGGTTTGCGCGAGTTCACCAATCCTCCGTTGGCCCTGGAGCCCGCGGTGGGCGGGCTGGCCGACGTGGTCTTCCGGTACGCCGAGGAGGACCCGGCCCATGTCGCGCTCGGCCGCAAGGACGACAGCGGCCAATGGCGGGACGTGTCCAGCGCCGAGTTCCGCGACGAGGTGCTCGCCCTCGCCAAGGGCCTGCTCGCGGACGGGATCCGGTTCGGCGACCGGGTCGCGATCATGTCCCGTACCCGCTACGAGTGGACACTGTTCGACTTCGCGCTGTGGACCATCGGCGCACAGGTCGTCCCCGTCTATCCCACGTCCTCCGCGGAGCAGTGCTGCTGGATGCTGCACGACGCCGAGGTGACGGCCGCGATCGTGGAGCACGAGGACCACGCGATGACGATCGCCACCGTCATCGACCGGCTGCCCCGCATGCGCAGGCTGTGGCAGCTCGACGCGGGCGCGGTGCAGGAGCTCTACGACGCGGGCGCGCATCTGGACGACGAGGTGGTGCACCGGCACCGGCAGGCGGTCACGCCCGACTCGGTGGCGACGATCATCTACACCTCCGGCACCACCGGCCGCCCCAAGGGCTGTGTGCTCTCGCACGGCAGCTTCATGTACGAGGCGGACACCGTCATCGAGTGCTTCGATCCGGTGTTCCACTCCCGCAGGGGCGACGAGGCGTCGACGCTGTTGTTCCTGCCCCTCGCGCACGTCTTCGGGCGCATGGTGGAGGTCGCGGCGATCCGCGGCAAGGTGAAGTTCGGCCATCAGCCGCAGCTGCACGCGGCGGCGCTGATGCCCGATCTGGCCGCGTTCCGGCCGACGTTCTTCCTGGCCGTGCCGTACATCTTCGAGAAGGTGTTCAACGCGGCGCGGCGCAAGGCGGAACGGGAGGGCCGCTCGGGGCCGTTCGACAAGGCCGTGGACGTGGCCGTCAGGTACGCGGACGCTATGGAGGCGAAGGCCTGGGGCGAAGGACCCGGCCCGTCCACCGCGCTGCGGATGCAGCACCAGCTCTTCGACAAGCTCGTCTACTCCAAGATCCGCGCGGCGATGGGCGGCAGGATCCGGCACGCCGTGTCCGGCGGTTCGGCGATGGACCGCCGGCTCGGGCTGTTCTTCGCGGGCGCCGGCGTGCACATCTACGAGGGGTACGGCCTCACCGAGTCGACGGCGGCGGCCACCGTCAACCCGCCCGAGCGCACCCGCTACGGCACGGTCGGCCGGCCCATTCCCGGAGTCACGGTGCACCTCGCGGACGACGGCGAGATCTGGCTGCACGGCGGCAACGTCTTCGGGGGGTATCTCAACAACCCCAAGGCCACGGACGAGACGCTGTACGACGGCTGGCTGGCCACCGGGGACCTCGGTTCGCTGGACGAGGACGGTTACCTGACCATCACCGGGCGCAAGAAGGAGATCCTGGTGACGTCGGGCGGCAAGAGCGTGTCGCCGGGTCTGCTGGAGGAGCGGGTGCGGGACCATCCGCTGGTCAACCAGTGCATCCTGGTCGGCAACGACCGCCCGTACGTCGCCGCCCTGGTCACCCTCGACCAGGAGGCCGTGGAGCACTGGCTGACGATGCGCGGCAAGGCCGCGATGTCACCGTCCGAGCTGGTGCGCGACGCCGACCTGGAGGCGGAGGTGCGGCGCGCGGTGGTCGCGGCCAACACCCTCGTCTCGCAGGCCGAGTCGATCCGTACGTTCCGGATCCTGGCGCAGCCGTTCACCGAGGAGCACGGGCTGCTCACACCGTCCCTGAAGCTGAAGCGCAGGGCGATCGAGAAGGCGTACGAGGAAGAGGTCGAGGCGCTCTACCGCGTGTGAATTCTCCGGTCAGGAATGCGCCACGGGCCGTGATCGTTGACGATGGGGGTACCACCTGACCCCAACCGAAGGATCGAGAGAGCTCGTGAGCAAGGTCCCCCCGATCATCCTGAACAACGGCGTCGAGATGCCTCAGCTGGGGTTCGGCGTCTGGCAGGTACCGGACGCGGAGGCCGAGACGGCCGTGGCGACGGCGCTGGAGGCGGGCTACCGCAGCATCGACACCGCGGCGATCTACGGCAACGAGGAGGGCACCGGCCGGGCCATCGCGAAATCGGGCGTCCGCCGCGAGGACCTCTTCGTCACCACCAAGCTCTGGAACAGCGACCAGGGGTACGACTCCACCCTCCGGGCCTTCGACACGTCCCTGTCGAAGCTCGGCCTCGACCACGTGGACCTCTACCTCATCCACTGGCCGACGCCCGCACGGGGCCGGTACGTCGACACGTACAAGGCGTTCGAGAAGCTGCTCGCCGACGGCCGGGCCCGCGCCATCGGCGTGTCCAACTTCCTGCCCGAGCACCTGGAGCGGCTGATCGCCGAGACGTCGGTCGTCCCGGCGGTCAACCAGATCGAGCTGCACCCGCATCTGCAGCAGCACGCCGCGCGTGAGTACCACGCGGAGCGGGGCATCGCCACCGAGGCGTGGTCGCCACTCGGTTCGGGGAAGGGCATCCTGGAGATCCCGGCGATCATCGCGATCGCGCGGAAGCACGGCCGTACGCCGGCACAGGTGGTGCTGCGCTGGCATCTCCAGCTGGGCAATGTGGTCATCCCGAAGTCGGTGACGCCGTCCCGGATCGAGGAGAACATCGACGTGTTCGGGTTCAACCTGGACGCCGAGGACCTCGCCGCGATCAGCGCGCTGAACGAGGACCGGCGGCTGGGTGCGGACCCGGCGGAGTTCAACGCCGGCTGACACCGGGCACACGGGCGGCCTCCCCGCAGGGAGGCCGCCCGCGGACCGTCCGTGCCGCGGCGGTCAGTTGGGCTGCCCGACGGGCCGTACGACGACGGTGTTGACGTCCACCCCGGCAGGCTGCCCCATCGCCCACACGACGGACTCGGCGATCTGGTCGGCGGTGAGCAGATGACCGGGTGGGAGGCTGCCGTGGGCGTCCCAGAACGGGGTCTCCACACGGCCGGGCGCGATCAGGGTGACGCCGACGCCCCACTCGGTGACCTGTCGCCGGGTGTTCTCGGCGAGCCCGGTCACCGCCCACTTCGTGGCGCCGTACAGATTGCCGGGCGTGGGCACGAACCCGGCGACGCTGCCGACCAGCACGATGCGCCCGCGGGTCTCCTTCAGCGCGTCGACGGAGGCCCGGATCAGCAGCGCCGGGCCGAGGACGTTGGTCAGCACCATGTCGGTCCACCCGGCGGGGTCGCCCTCGGCCACCGAATCACCGGTGGCGAAGCCCGCGTTGGCGACGACGGTGTCCAGCCTGCCGAACTCCGCCAGCACGGTGTCGACCGCGGAGCGCACGTCGTCGTACTCGGCCGCGTCCCCGGGAATCGTCAACAGCTCGGCGGGCTCGCCGAGTTCCTTGGAGAAGCCGCGCAGCCGCTCCGCACCGCGTCCGGTGACGGCCACCCGCTGCCCCTCGTCCAGCAGCCGCCTGGCGACGGCCGCACCGATCCCGCTGCCGCCACCGGTGATGAGTGCGACCCGAGAGTCGTCGGTCATGGAAACCCCCTGTGTGTCGTTGCGTGCCGGGGAGTCCATCACTTGGAGAGTTCTCCAAGTCAAGCCGTCACACGGGACGCACCGCCGAGTGAACCGTGTGGGCCGCCAGGACGAAGACGTCCGGGCGGTGGTGCACGCTCACCCGGTCGTCGGGGTCGAGGAGACGGTCGAGGGTGGTGCGGTCGTCGGCGTCCAAGTCCTCTCCGAGGACCTCACGGGCGCGGGTCAGCACGGCGGCCACGTAGGCGCGGGCGCGGTCCGTGGCCGGGGCGGGAAGGTCGAGGAGGAAGGTGCGCGTGCGGGTGTGGTGCAGGCCGGCCGAGGCCAGCAGGGCGGGCCAGTCCTCGACGGTGGCCACCGCGCCCGGCAGTTCGGCGCGCATACGGCTGAACCGGTCCTCCTCCACGGCGTCGATGCGGGCCTGGAGTCCCGGCCGGCCGAACCCGATGTCGCGGGGCAGGAACCGGGCGGGCAGACCGCCCTCCATCACCGCGAGGGTGCCGCCGGGGGCCAGCCGCTCGGCGCAGGCGGCCACCGCTGCGCGCTGGTCGCCCAGGTGGTGCACGCTGCGGCTGGCCCACAGCAGGTCGGCCGGGTAGTCCAGTTCGCCGAGCACGTCGGGCAGTTCACCGGCGAGAGTGCCGAAGCGGTCGGCGGCGCCCTGACGGTCCGCACGGGCGCGGGCCCGCTCCAGCAGCGGTTCGGAGCCGTCGACGGCGACCACCCGCGCGCCCGGGAACGTCTCGGCGAACAGGCAGGCGATGACACCGGGGCCGCTGCCCGCGTCCACGACCAGCCCCGGTTCGGTCACCTCCTTCGCGAGCCAGTGCAGGGCACGCTCGTACAGCGGGGTGAACAGTTCCGCCTGCGCCTGGAGCAGGGAAGCCATCTCGGCCCAGTCGAAGTCACCGTGGTCGTGACCGTGCCGGTCGTGACCGTGCTGGTTGTCGTCGTGGTGGTGCGCCATGGTCGTCAGCCTCTCCGCTCGGATGCCGCCAGCGTGCGACGACGCACCGGCGATGAGCAACCGATGTTGCCACTCCCGCAAAAGCGCGTCCGAGGGGAGAGGTGCGGGGCGGGGGGGGGGGGGGGGGGGGGGGGGGGGGGGGGGCGGGGAGGGGGGGGGGGGGGGAGGGGAGGGGGGGGAGGGGGGGGGGGGGTGTT